>DATCZK010000132.1:0-8453 GCA_036525975.1 Burkholderiaceae bacterium
TGCACGACGCGGCCCTGCGGGCCGCTGCCCTGCAGCCGCGCGAGGTCGATGCCCAGGGCCTGCGCGCGCGCGCGCACCGCCGGTGCGGCGAGCGTGCGAGCCGAGGGCGCGCTGCGCGCCGGCGCCGCCGGTGCCGCGGGCACGGGCGGCTTGTTCCCGGCGTCCGGCGAGGGGGTTGCCAACGGGGCTGCGGGCGCAGCCGGCTTGTTCCCGGCGTCCGGCGAGGGGGCTGCCAACGGGCCCGCGGGCGCAGCCGCCGCCTCGGGCGCCGGCGCGGCATCGGTGGCGGCACCCGCCTCGCCCTCGATGCGGATCAGCGTGGCGCCCACCGCCAGCATCTGGCCGATCTCGCCGCCGAGCTCCACCACGGTTCCGGCCACCGACGAGGGGATCTCCACCGCCGCCTTGTCGGTCATCACGTTGCACAGGATCTGGTCTTCGGCGACGACGTCGCCGGGCTTGACGCACCACTCCACCAGTTCCACCTCGGCGATGCCTTCGCCCAGGTCGGGCATGCGGATCGTGTGCAGCGTCACGGCGCCATCACCTTGCGATACGCGCGCCCGACCCGTGCCGGACCCGGGAAATACGCCCACTCGAGCGCGTGCGGGTAGGGCGTGTCGTATCCGGCCACCCGCTCGACCGGCGCCTCGAGATGGTAGAAGCAGTGCTCCTGGATCAACGCCGAGAGCTCGGCGCCGAAGCCGCTGGTGCGCGTTGCCTCGTGCAGCACGACGCAGCGGCCCGTCTTCTTCACCGACGCCACGATCGTGGCGAGGTCGAGCGGCCACAGGCTGCGCAGGTCGATCACCTCCGCGTCGATGCCCGTCTCGCGCGCGGCCGCCTCGGCCACGAACACCATCGTGCCGTAGGTGATCACGGTGAGGTCGTCGCCGGGGCGCACGATGCTGGCCGATTCGAGCGCGACCGTGTAGTGGCCTTCGGGCACCTCGCTCGCGGGGTGCGTGCTCCACGGCACGACGGGCTGGTCGTGGTGCCCGTCGAAGGGGCCGTTGTAGATGCGCTTGGGTTCGAGGAAGATCACCGGGTCGTCGCACTCGATGGCGGCGATCAGCAGGCCCTTCGCGTCGTAGGGGGTGCTCGGCATCACCGTGCGCAGCCCGCACACGTGCGTGAACAGCGCCTCGGGGCTCTGGCTGTGCGTCTGCCCGCCGTAGATGCCGCCGCCGCAGGGCATGCGGATCACGATCGGCGCGGTGAAGTCGCCGGCGGAGCGGTAGCGCAGGCGCGCCGCCTCCGACACGATCTGGTCCGAGGCGGGGTAGAAATAGTCGGCGAACTGCACCTCCACCACCGGCCTGAGACCGTAGGCGGCCATGCCGATCGCGGTGCCGACGATGCCGCCCTCGGCGATCGGCGCGTCGAACACGCGCTGCTTGCCGTACTTGGCCTGCAGGCCCTCGGTGCAGCGAAACACGCCGCCGAAGTAGCCGACGTCCTCGCCGAACACGATCACCTGCGGGTCGCGCTCGAGCATCACGTCCATCGCCGAGCGCAGGGCCTGGATCATCGTCATCGTAGCCATGGTCAATCTTCGTGCGCGGCGGCCTGGCGCATCTGCTCGTGAAGGTGCGCCGGCATGTCCTTGTAGACGTCCTCGAACATCGTCGCGAGCGGCGGGATGTGGCCGTCGAGCACCGAGCCGTACTTCAACGCCTCTTTCAGCGCCGCCGCCATCTCCGAGTCGAGCGCCTTGATCGCCTCGTCGTGCTCCTGCTGCGACCAGGCGCCCAGGCCGATCAGGTGCTGTTTGAGCCGCTCCACCGGGTCGCCCAGCGGGAAGTGCTGCCAGTCGTCGGCGGGCCGGTAGCGCGACGGGTCGTCGGAGGTGGAGTGCGCGCCTGCGCGGTAGCTCACCCACTCGACGAGCGTGGGCCCGAGGTTGCGCCGCGCGCGCTCGGCCGCCCAGCGCGAAGCCGAGAGCACGGCCAGGAAGTCGTTGCCGTCCACGCGCAGCGACGCGATGCCGGCCCCCACGCCGCGCGCCGCGAAGGTCGTGCCTTCGCCGCCCGCGATCGCCTGGAAGGTGGAGATCGCCCACTGGTTGTTGACCACGTTCAGGATCACCGGCGCGCGATAGACGTGGGCGAAGGTGAGCGCGTTGTGGAAGTCGGCCTCGGCGGTGGATCCGTCGCCGATCCAGCCCGAGGCGATCTTCGAGTCGCCCTTGATCGCCGAGGCCATCGCCCAGCCCACCGCCTGCACGAACTGCGTCGCGAGGTTGCCCGAGATCGAGAAGAAGCCGGCGCGCTTGTACGTGTACATCACCGGCAGCTGCCGGCCGCGCAGCGGGTCGCGTTCGTTGCTCAGCAGCTGGCACATCAGCTCGACGACGTCGATGTCCTCGCGCGAGAGCAGCAGCCCCTGCTGGCGGTAGGTGGGGAAGCACATGTCGCCGGGCTGCAGCGCCAGCGCGTGCGCCACGGCGATGGCCTCCTCGCCCAGGCACTGCATGTAGAAGGAGATCTTCTTCTGGCGCTGCGCGATCAGCATGCGCGCGTCGAACGAGCGCGTGCGCAGCATCGCGCGCAGGCCCCGGCGCAGCACCTCGACCTCGACCTTGGGGGCCCAGGGGCCCACCGCGCGCCCCTCGTCGTCGAGCACCCGGATCAGCTTCCACGCCATCGTGCCGGTGTGCGAGGGCACGATGTCCACCGCCGGACGCGAAACCTCGCCCGCGGCGGAAACCCGCAGGTACGAGAAGTCGGTCGCGTGCCCCGGCCGGCCCGTGGGCTCGGGCACGTGCAGGTGAAGCTTCGGCGAGTCCTCGGGCATCCGGTTCTCCTCGGCGCCCCGCAACGGGGCCGCCTTCCGATTCTGGACCAAATCGGCGATCGGTTCCACGGCCGCTCCCGATTTTGACTGCGGCACGCGCGGGTGCAACATGGGGGGCGTTCAAACCACGGAGTCGAGCCGCCATGTCTGCCAACCCGACCTACCTGTCTCCCGGCGAGGGCGAGACGATCTTCTCGGTGAACTCGGTGCCGATCAAGTTCGGCGTGGGGGCGCTGGGCGAACTCGGCGCCGATGCGCAGACGCTGGGCATGAAGCGCGTGGCGCTGTTCGTGGATTCGCACGTGCTGGCGAGCCCGCCCGGCGAGACGGCACTGGCCTCGCTGCGAGCCGCGGGGCTCGACGTGGCCGTGTTCGACCAGGCGCGCTGCGAGCCCAACAGCGATTCGTTCGAGGCGGCCGCCCGCTTCGCCCGCGAGGGCGCGTTCGACGGCTTCGTCTCGCTCGGCGGCGGCTCGGTGATGGACACGGCCAAGGCGGCAAACCTGCTCTCGACCTACCCCGACGAGCTGATCGCGTACGTCAACGCGCCGATCGGCAGGGCCAAGCCGGTGCCCGGCAAGCTCAAGCCCCACATCGCCTGCCCGACCACCTGCGGCACGGGCAGCGAGACCACCGGCATCACGATCCTCGACCTGAAGTCGGTGGGCCTGAAGACGGGCATCGCCTCGCCGTTCCTCAAGCCCACGCTGGCGCTGATCGACCCGACCACCACCGAGACGCTGCCGGCCGGCGTCGTGGCGGCCTGCGGCTTCGACGTGCTCACCCACGCCTGCGAGTCGTACACGGCGCGCCCCTTCACCAGCCGGCCCAGGCCCGCGCACCCCAGCCAGCGCCCGCCGTACCAGGGTTCCACGCCGTACAACGACATCGGCGCGATCGCCGCGATCCGCCTGGGCGGCAAGTACCTGGCGCGCGCGGTGCGCGACGCCGGCGACCGGGAGGCGCGCCACCAGCTGATGTTCGCCTCCACGCTGGCCGGGCTCGCGTTCGGCAGCGCCGGCGTTCACATTCCGCACGCGATGTCGTATTCGGTGGCCACCCTGAAGCACGAATTCACCGCGAAGGGCTACGAGGAGCGCGATCCGATGGTGCCGCACGGCGTGGCCGTCGTGATCAACGCGCCGGCCGCGTTCCGCTTCACGGGCGCGGCCAATCCGGGGCGGCACCTCGAGGCCGCCGCGGCGCTGGGCGCCGACGTGGCCGGCGCGGCGCCCGGGGACGCGGGGGAGATCCTCGCGCAGGGGTTCATCGCGCTGATGCGCGAAACGGGCCTGCCCAACGGGATCGCGGCGCTCGGCTACGGCGAAGCCGACGTGCCGGCGCTGGCCGAAGGCGCGTTCGCGCAGCAGCGCCCGCTGGTGATGGCGCCGCGCGCCGTCACCCGGGACGATCTCGAGGGGCTCTATCGGAACGCGATGCGCTACTGGTGATATCAGAAGTACGCCACGCCCTGCGTGTTCACGTACAGCGCGTACACCGAGGTGCTCGCCGCCATGAACAGGCGGTTGCGGTGCAGGCCGCCGAAGCACAGGTTCGCGCAGCGCTCGGGTAGGTCGATGCAGCCGATCAGCCGGCCCTCGGGGTTGAACACGTGCACGCCGTCCAGGCCCGCATCGCCCATGCCCCAGCCGCACCACAGGTTGCCGGCCACGTCGCAGCGAAAGCCGTCGGGGGTGCCCCTGGGGCCGGCGTCGATCAGGACGCGCCCGTTCGCAATGCGGCGCCCGCCGTCGACCACGTCGTAGGCGAGGATGCGCCGTGGCACCGATCGCGATTCGACGATGTAGAGCAGCGATTCGTCGGGCGAGAACGCGAGCCCGTTGGGCTGGTTGATGCCCTCGGCAACGACTGCGAGCGTGCCGTCCGCGTCGAGCCGGTAGACGTGGGTGGGCAGCTCCTGCGGGGCACGCGCACCCTCGTACCACCCGAGGATGCCGAAGCTCGGGTCGGTGAACCAGACCGACCCGTCGGACTTGCAGACGACGTCGTTGGGCGAGTTCAGCCGCTTGCCCTCGAAGCGCTCGGCAATCGGCACCACGCTGCCGTCGGCTTCGGTGCGCACGACGCGCCTCCCGCCGTGCTCGCAGTGCACGATCCGGCCCTGGCGATCGCGGGTGGCGCCGTTGGCGTAGCCCGAGGGCTTGCGCCAGACGCTGACCGCGCCGCTTTCCTCGTCCCAGCGAAGCACGCGGTTGTTCGGAATGTCGCTCCACAGCAGCGAGCGCGCGTCGCCCCACCACACCGGGCCTTCGGCCCAGCGGCAGCCGGTGGCGAGCCGCTCGATCTTCGCCAGCGGGAGGCGCAGCGCCTCGAAACTGGCGTCGATCGCGCGCACCGCCGGGTCGGGATAGCGCGGGCTGGGCAACCAGGCGGGAGAACCGTCGTCGGGGCTTTGGCTGTTCATCGCTCGTACCGTGGGTCGGGTGCGCCCGCGAGGGCGCGGGCGGGTGTGCGGCATAGTACCAGCCGGGCGCACCAATGGCGGCCGGGCCGCGCGCGAGGCGTGTTGCGGCCGGCGCCAAAACGCGCTATCTTTCTCTTATTATTCGAGAGTTCTGGAAATATGGAAGAACAAGCCGTACTGACCGCGCTCGGGGCGCTCGCGCAGCCGCACCGCCTGCGGATCTTTCGCGCCTTCGTGGTGGCGGGGCAGGCGGGGCTCACGCCCGGGACGATCGCCGCGGGGCTGGGCCTGCCGGCCGCAACGCTGTCGTTTCACCTCAAGGAGCTGGCCAACGCCGGGCTCGTGACGCAGCAGCGCAGCGGCCGGCACCTGATCTACCGCGCCGATTACGCGCGCATGAACGAGGTTCTCGGGTACCTGACCGAGAACTGCTGCGGCGCGCAGGGGTGCGTTGACGAGGGGCGGGCGCAGGCCGGGCCCGAGCGCGCGAGCTGCGCGGACGCGAACTTGCGAGGCGCGGGCAGATCGCGATGAGCGCCGTGGGCCCGAGGCTGTCGTTTCTCGACCGCTTCCTCACGGTCTGGATCTTCGCCGCGATGGCGCTCGGCGTCGGCATCGGCTGGCTCTTCCCGGGCGTGCAGGCCTTCGTCGACTCGTTCAGCGTAGACGGCACCAACGTGCCGATCGCGATCGGCCTGATCCTGATGATGTACCCGCCGTTCGCCAAGGTGCGCTACGAGGAACTGCCCGACGTGTTCCGCGATCGCAAGGTGCTGGCCTTGTCGCTCGCGCAGAACTGGCTGGTCGGCCCGGTGCTGATGTTCGTGCTGGCGATCGTTTTTCTCCCGGACAAACCCGAGTACATGGTGGGCCTGATCCTGATCGGGCTGGCACGGTGCATCGCGATGGTGATCGTCTGGAACGAGCTGGCCCGGGGCTCCACCGAATACGCGGCGGGGCTGGTGGCGTTCAACGCCGTCTTCCAGGTGCTGTTCTACAGCGCCTATGCGTGGCTCTTCGTCACCGTGCTGCCCCCGCTGCTGGGCTTGCAGGGCGCGGTCGTCGACATCTCGATCGGGCAGATCGCCCGCAGCGTGTTCGTCTACCTGGGCATTCCCTGCCTGGCCGGCGTGCTCACGCGCGTCGTGATGCTGCGCTTCGTGACCAGGGAGTGGTACCACGCGAACTTCGTGCCGAAGATCGGGCCGATCACGCTCGCGGCGCTGCTGTTCACGATCGTGGTCATGTTCAGCCTCAAGGGCGGGCTGATCGTGACCATCCCCACGGACGTGGTGCGCATTGCGATCCCGCTGCTGATCTACTTCGTCGCGATGTTCCTGATCTCGTTCGCGATGAGTCGGCGCGTGGGGGCCGGGTACCGCAAGTGCGCGACGCTGTCGTTCACGGCGGCGAGCAACAACTTCGAACTCGCGATCGCGGTGGCGATCGCCGTCTATGGAATCGATTCGGGCGCCGCGTTCGCGGCGGTGATCGGGCCGCTCGTGGAGGTGCCGGTGATGATCGGTCTGGTCAAGGTGTCGCTGTTCCTGCAGCGGCGGTGGTTTGCAGTGTCCGATCCGGCGGGCGCCGGCGGATGAACCGGAAGCAATGGAGATCGAAATGAGCGAAGTGGACATCAAGAGTGTCGTGAAACAGAAATACGGCGAGGCGGCGCGCAAGGTGATCGCAGTGAGCGCCCGCGCGGCGTGCTGCGGCGGGGCGCCGAGCGCCTGCGATCCGATCACCAGCAACCTCTACGACCAGGCACAGACCGGCGAGCTGCCGCAAGCGGCGGTGCTTGCCTCGCTGGGCTGCGGGAACCCGACCGCGCTCGCCGAGCTGCGCCCGGGCGAGACCGTGCTCGATCTGGGCTCGGGCGGCGGCATCGACGTGCTGCTCTCGGCGCGGCGGGTCGGTCCCACGGGCAAGGCCTACGGCCTGGACATGACCGACGACATGCTCGCGCTGGCCAACGAGAACAAGCGCAAGGCCGGGGCCAGCAACGTGGAGTTCCTCAAGGGCGAGATCGAGCACATCCCGCTCCCGGACAACTCGGTGGACGTGATCATCTCCAACTGCGTGATCAACCTCTCGGCCGACAAGGACCAGGTGCTGCGCGAGGCGTTCCGGGTGCTCAGGCCCGGCGGGCGATTCGCCGTTTCCGACGTGGTCACGCGCGGCGAGATCGCGCCGCGAATCCGCAGCAGCGTGCTCGCCTGGGTGGGCTGCGTTGCGGGTGCCCTGGACGAGCAGGTCTATCGCGACAAGCTCGCGGCAGCAGGCTTCGAGCGCATCGACGTAGAACCCACCCGCATCTACAAGGCCGAGGACGCCAGCGAGCTCCTCGCCGCGAACGGGTTGGACGCGAAGTCGGTGGGCGCCGAGGTGGACGGCAAGTTCATGAGCGCGTTCATCCGGGCGACGAAGCCCGCCGGCTGAGGCGGGTTGAGGCGCTCTGAGGCGGGCCGAGGCGCGCGTTTCAGTTGCTGCGCGCCGCAGCCGCGGCGCGCCGCACCAGCAGCGCGTCCACCGCCAGCACACGCGCGCCCTCGCAGATCAGCGGGTTGACGTCGATCTCGGCCAGGCGCTGCGCCTGGTCGGCGGCGAGTTCGGAGATCCTGACCACGGCGTCGGCGAGCCGGTCGAGGTCGACCGCGGCCGCGCCGCGGAACCCGCCCAGCGCGCGCGCGCCCTTGAGCCGGCGCAGCATCGCGAGCGCCTCTTCGTGGCCCACCGGCGCGAGCGCCACGGCGGTGTCGCGCAGCAGTTCCACCAGCACGCCGCCGAGGCCCACGACCACCAGCGGACCGAACAGCGCGTCGTTGCGCGCGCCGACGATGATCTCCACGCCGACGCCGACCATCGGCTGCACCAGCACCGCATCGACGCGCTCGCCGGGCACGGCAACCGCGGCGTTCGCGACGATGCGCCGGTACGCGGCGCGCACCGCTTCGGAATTGCCCAGCGCGAGCGCCACGACCCCGGCTTCGGTCTTGTGCGCGATCCGCGACGACTCCACCTTGAGCGCGACCGGGTAGCCCAGCGCCTGTGCCGCGTCGACCGCGGCCCGCTCGTCGGCCACCAGCCGTTCCTGCACCACGTCCACGCCGTAGGCGGCGAGCACCTTCTTCGCGAGGCTCTCGGTGATCGTGTCGCTCGTGGACGAGTCGATCAGCGCGGCCGCGGCTTCGCGTGCCGAGGCCGGTGACCGGCGCGCAGCGCGCCCGGGAGC
>DATCZK010000133.1:0-5079 GCA_036525975.1 Burkholderiaceae bacterium
CACGCCAATCGCGCCCGGCAAGACCTCGACCCGCGCGGGCGTGAGGCCGAGCAGCTCGCCGTCGGCCTGCACCGCGCACGCGGGCTCGCTCCCGATCTCGAGCGCGCGCGCGACGAAGGTGCGCACGTGCCGGCTGCGGCCGATGCTGCCGTCGAACAGCCGGCGCAGCTCCCACAGCAGTTGCCCGCCGGTCATCGCGTCGATCCGGGTGACGTCGAGCAGCCCGTCGTCCACGCGCGCGCCCGGCGCCATCTTCATCCCGCCGCCGCAGTGGCTGCCCAGGCACGCGAACACGGCGAGCGTGGGGCGCGGCGGGTCGCCCGCCGCGAGCATCGGCGGTTGGAAATGCCGGTGGCTGCGCAACAGCTCAGCGAGGTAGGCCCAGGCCCCCGGCTTGCGATGCCCGAGCCGCTCGAGCACGAAGCCGTCGAACCCCGCGCCGGCGACGTTGACGAACAGCCGCGAGGCGTCCTGGCCGCGTCCGCTGCAGTGCACGCGCCCGAGGTCGCAGGCCAGCGCGCGGCCGCGCGCGAGCCGCGCGATCGAGGCCTCGAGCGAGCGCGCCAGGCCGAGCGAGCGCGCCCAGTCGTTGCCGGTGCCGATCGGCACGATCGAGAGCGAAAACGCCGCGAGCGATTCCAGCCGATCGGTGTCGCCGCGCCCGCGCGCGTAGGCCGCCAGCCCGTTGACCACCTCGTGCGCGGTGCCGTCGCCGCCCGCTGCGGCGAAGTGGCGCGTGCCGGCCTCGGCCGCCGCGCGCGCCAGTTCGCCCGCGTGACCCGGGCGCTCGCTGAGCGCGATGCGCGCCGACACCCCGGCGCGCGCGAGCAGGTCGGGCAGGCGCGGCGCGAGGCGTGCGCCGCGACCGCGGCCCGCGCTCGGGTTGACCACCAGCAGCCAGCGCGGCGGCTCGGACATGGGGTGCGCCTCGCTCGATTCGTTGGCGGCGATTATAGGCAGGCGCCGCCGGCCGCGGGTTGCGGGCGGGCGCCCCCGGCGCTCGGTGCGCTACGATCGGCACGCGAGCACCGGCGATGATCGAAGAGTTCGAACTGCAGGCGATTCCGGCCGAAGACGAGGCGCTGCGCCCGCGCGTCCGCGCCTTTCTCGACCAGCACTGGCGCGACGTGCCGGCGCAGGTGCGCGCGCACTCGTGGTCGGGCTTCGACCCCGGGTTCAGCCGTGCGCTCGGGGCCGCGGGTTTCGTCGGGCTCACGCTCCCGCGGGCCTACGGCGGCGCGGGGCGCAGCGCGTTTGCGCGCTTCGTCGTGGTGGAGGAACTGCTCGCGCGCGGCGCGCCGCTCGCCGCGCACTGGATCGCCGACCGGCAGAGCGGGCCGATGATCGCGCGCTACGGCACCGAGCAGCAGCGGCGCGAGCTGCTGCCGGGCATCTGCCGCGGCGAGCTCTATTTCTGCATCGGCATGAGCGAGCCCGACTCCGGGTCCGACCTGGCCAGCATCCGCACGCGCGCCACGCGCGTGGACGGCGGCTGGCGGCTCTCGGGCCGCAAGATCTGGACGACGAACGCGCACCGCGCGCACCGGATGATCGCGCTCGTGCGCAGCGCGCCGCAGCGCGAGTCGCGTCACGCGGGGCTGTCGCAGTTCGTCGTGGACCTCGCGCTGCCCGGCGTGAGCGTGCGACCGATCGCGGACCTCACCGGCGCCGAGCACTTCAACGAGGTGAGCTTCGACGACGTGCGGCTCGGCGAGGACGCGCTGATCGGCGTGGAGGGCGAGGGGTGGGCGCAGGTGAACGCCGAGCTCGCGCTCGAGCGCAGCGGGCCCGAGCGCGTGCTCTCGAGCATCGCGGTGTTCGACGAGCTGATCGCCTGGCTGCGCGGCGCGGCGCGCTGCGATCGGCACGCGCTCGCCCAGATCGGCGCGATCCACGCCGAGCACATCGCGTTGCGCGCGATGTCGGTGGCCGTGACCGCGATGGTGGCGCGCGGGGGCAATCCGCTCACCGCGGCGGCGATCGTGAAGGACCTCGGCACGCGAGTGGAGCAGCGCATCGCCGAAGTGGCCTCGCGCCTGGTCTTCGCCGACCCCTTCGACCCGCCGCCCGCTCAGCTGCTCGAGGCGCTCGCGTACACGACGCAGATGGCGCCCACCTTCTCGCTGCGCGGGGGCACGCGCGAGATCCTGCGCTCGATGATCGCGCGCGCGATGGGGCTGCGGTGAGCGGCGACGACACCGGGCGCATGCTCGCGGCCTCGCTCGAGCGGATCCTGCGCGAGCTCGGCACGCCGGCGGTCGTGCGCGATGCCGACCTCGGCGGCGCGGGGGCGCGGGCGGGCGCAGGGGAGGGCGACCCGAGCTCGATCAGCGAGCTGCTGGCGGCGCTCGAGGCCGCCGGCTTCCACGCGGCGCTGGTCGACGAGGCGCGCGGGGGGGCCGGCCTGGGCTGGTCGGACGTGGCCGCGCTGCTGCGCGCCTGCGGTAACGGGGCCGCGCCGGTGGCGCTGGCCGACACGCTCGGCGCGCAGGCGCTGGCGCGCCTCGCGGGCTCTTCGCTCGAACCCGGATGGGCCACCTTCGGCGCGGGTCGCACCGGCGAGTGCGACCCCGGCGGCGGCGCGGCGAACGGGGTCGTCGTCGCGGGGCTGGCCACCTGGCGGCACGCGCGCACGCTGGTCGTCTCGATTCGCGAGCGCGCCGAAGACGAGGCCGCGATCTGGAAGTTCGCGCTGCCCGCGGGCGCGAAGGGCTGCAACCTCGCCGGCGAGCCGCGCGCCACGGTGAGGCTCGACCTCGCCGCGGGCGAGCGGCTCGGCACGGCAGGCGGCGGGATCGACGCGCTGCACGTGGGCGCGGCGGTGCGCAGCGCCCAGCTCGCCGGGGCCTGCGCCCGGGTGGTGCGGCTGGCGGCCGACTACGCGCGCGACAGGGTGCAGTTCGGTCGCCCGATTGCCGCGTTCCAGGCGATCCAGCACCAGCTCGCGCTGGCGCAGGAGTGGGCGTCGATGGCGGCGGCCGCGAGCGCACTGGCGCTGGCCGACCGCGGCGTGGCGCTCGACCGGCATCGCGTGGCCGCGGCCAAGTACGTGGGCGCGCAGGCCGCGCAGGAGTGCGCGCGGGTGGCGCACGCGGTGCACGGCGCGATCGGGGTCACGGCCGAATACGACCTGCAGCTCTTCACCCGCAGGCTGTGGAGCTGGGCGGCCGAGTTCGGCTCGCAGACCTTCTGGGCCGAGCGCCTGGGCGCGGAGCTGCTCGCGAGCGGCTCCGCGCGCAGCTGGGACCAGGTCGTGCGCCACGCCAGCCTCGCGGACCCGGCCTCCTGAGAGGGCGCGCGCCGACGCGCGGGCCGCCCCGGTGCGGCGCGCTACTCGGGGAAGCGCAGGCCGATGCGGCTCGCCGCGATCACCGCCTGCGTGCGGTTGCGCGCCCCGAGCGCGCGCAGCACTGCGCTCACGTGCACCTTCACCGTGCCCTCGGCGAGCGCGAGTTGCCGGCAGATGAGCTTGTTGGGCAGGCCGCGCAGGAGCAGCCGCAGCACGTCGATCTGGCGCTCGGTGAGCCCGAGGTGCCGCGGATCGGAGCTGCGGGCGTGGCCGGGCTCCATGCGCACGCGGATGGGCTGGTCGGTGGCGAGCACCTGCGGCGGCACGTAGGCGCAACCCGAAGACACCTGGCGCAGCGCGTTGCGAATGGCTTCGTTGGACAGCGTCTTGGGGATGTACCCGAGGGCGCCGAGGTCGAGGCAGCGCATGATCATTGGGGCATCGACGTCGGCCGACATCACCGCCACCGTGCACTCCGGGTCGAGCTCGCGCATGGCCACCAGCGACTCCACGCCGGCGGCGTCGGGCAGGCGCAGGTCGAGCAGGATCAGATCGAATCGCTCGCCCGATCGCAGGATGCGCATCGCGTCGGCCAGCCGGCTCGCGTAGCGCACTTCGGTGCCCTCGGCGAGCTCCTCGAGCACTTCGCCCATCGCGCGCTGGATGATCGGGTGGTCGTCGACCACGATGAAACGCTTGCCCACGTCTTCCTCCTCGGTCTGGGCCCCTTGCGCGGCGCTCGCGTGGCCCGCGCTGGGCGGGCACACGGCGTTGGCCGGTTGGCGAGGCTCTCGCCGGACGCGGGGCGGCTGCATTGGATGACAGCTCTGCCTCAAAGCTAGACGCGCCGGCGCCTGCTGTAAAGTAGAACGGATGGACGATGCCTGGCGATTCTGCGTCGCGCCGATGCTCGACTGGAGCGACCGGCACTGTCGTTTCTTCCATCGGCTGCTCACCCGGCGGGCGCGGCTTTACACCGAGATGGTGACCACCGGTGCGCTGGTGCACGGCGACCGCACGCGCCACCTCGACTTCGACCCCTCGGAGCACCCGGTTGCGCTGCAGCTGGGCGGCAGCGACCCGGCCGACCTCGCGCGGTGCGCGCGCTGGGCCGAGCAGTGGGGGTACGACGAGGTGAACCTGAACTGCGGCTGCCCGAGCGATCGCGTGCAGCGCGGCGCGTTCGGGGCGTGCCTGATGGCCGAGCCGGCGCTGGTGCGCGACTGCCTGGCGGCGATGCGCGACGCGGTCTCGATCCCGGTCACGATCAAGCACCGCATCGGCATCGACCGCAGCGCGGACTACGGCTTCGTGCGCGACTTCGTCGGCACGCTCGCCGCCTCCGGCGTGCAGGTGTTCGTCGTGCACGCGCGCAGCGCCTGGCTCGACGGGCTGAGCCCGAAGGAGAACCGCGAGGTTCCGCCCCTGCGCTACCCGTTCGTGCACGCGCTCAAGCGCGATTTCCCCGCGCTCACGATCGTCGTCAACGGCGGGCTGCAGTCGCTCGACGAGGTGCAGGCGCAGCTCGCGCGGGTGGACGGGGCGATGCTCGGGCGCGCCGCCTACCACGACCCGTGGCTGCTCGCGTCGGTGGACGAGCGGCTGTTCGGGAGCGTCGCGCCCGTGGCAGATCGTTTCGAGCTGATCGACCCGCTCGTGCGCTACGCGCGGCGCCACGTTGCGTCGGGCGGGAGGGTGCGCGAGGTGACCCGCCACCTGCTGGGGCTGTTCAACGCGATGCCCGGGGCGCGCGCCTGGCGGCGCGCTCTTTCGGACGCGAACGAACACGC
>DATCZK010000134.1:0-5030 GCA_036525975.1 Burkholderiaceae bacterium
CGCCGGGGCCGCGTGCGCGTCGGGGATCGCGAACGCGGCGAGCGGATATCATCCGCGTACACCGATCGCGACGGCCTGCGGGCCGGGAGAGTGCAATGGAACGTTTCTGGCTCAAGAGCTACCCGAAGGGGGTGCCGGCCGACATCGATCACACGCAGTACGCGTCGATCGTGCAGCTTTTCGAGGAGGCCTTTTCCAGGTACCGCAAGCGCGTCGCCTTCGTCGGGATGGGCCGGCCGATGAGCTTCGGCGAACTCGAGGAGCTCTCGAAGTGCGTGGCCGCGTGGCTGCAGGCCCAGGGGTTCAGCAAGGGCGACCGGGTGGCGATCATGATGCCCAACGTGCTGCAGTACCCGGTGGTGGTGGCGGGCGTGCTGCGCGCCGGGCTCGTGGTGGTGAACGTGAACCCGCTCTACACGCCGCGCGAGCTCGAGCACCAGTTGAGGGATTCGGGCGCGAGGGCGATCTTCATCCTCGAGAACTTCGCGGCAACGCTCGAGAAGGTGCTCGACAAGGTGAAGCTCGACCACGTGGTGCTCGCGTCGATGGGCGACCTGCTCGGCTTTGCGAAGGGCACGCTGGTGAACTTCGTCGTGCGCCACGTGAAGAAGATGGTGCCCGAGTTCTCGGTGCCGAACGCGTCGCGCTTGAACAGCGTGCTCGCCGACGGTTCGCGCAAGACCTACACGCACCCGCAGGTGGGGCCCGAAGACGTCGCGTTCCTGCAGTACACGGGGGGCACCACGGGGCTCTCGAAAGGGGCCACGCTGGTCCACCGCAACGTGATCGCCAACCTGCTGCAATCCGAGGCGTGGCTGCAGCCGGCGCTCAACAACCCGAACAAGCCCCCGCCGCCCGAGCAGCTGGTGCTCGTGTGCGCGCTGCCGCTCTATCACATCTTCGCGCTCACCGCGAACTGCCTGCTCGGCATGCGCCTGGGCGCGCTCAACGTGCTGATCCCCAACCCGCGCGACCTGCCCGCGCTGATCAAGGAGATCAGGCCGTTCAAGGTCACGATGTTCCCGGCCGTGAACACGCTGTTCAACGCGCTCGCCAACAACGAGGAGTTCGGCAAGCTCGACTTCTCGGAGCTGCGCGTGTCGATGGGCGGCGGCACCGCGGTGCAAAAGGCGGTGGCCGAGCAGTGGCTGGCCGTGACCGGCTGCCCGATCTGCGAAGCCTACGGCCTCTCGGAGACCTCGCCGGGGGCCTCGTCGAACCCCACCGACACCGACAAGTACACCGGCACGATCGGACTGCCGTTCCCCTCCACCGAGATCGTGATCCTCGACGACGACGGCCAGCCGGTGCCGCTGGGCGAGCGCGGCGAGATCGCGATCCGCGGCCCGCAGGTGATGGTGGGCTACTGGCAGCACCCCGAGGAGACCGCGAAGGTGATGACGCCCGACGGCTTCTTCAAGAGCGGCGACATCGGCGTCATGGACGAGCGCGGCTACACGACGATCGTCGACCGCAAGAAGGACATGATCCTGGTCTCGGGCTTCAACGTGTTCCCCAACGAGGTCGAACTCGTCGTGTCGAGCCACCCCGGCGTGCTCGAGTGCGCCGCGATCGGCGTGCCGGACGCGAAGTCGGGCGAGGCCGTGAAGCTGTTCGTCGTGAAGAAGGACGAGGCGCTGAGCGAGCGCGAGCTGATGCAGTACTGCGCCGAGCAGCTCACCGCGTACAAGTGCCCCAGGCACATCGAGTTTCGCCCCGAACTGCCCAAGACGAACGTGGGCAAGATCCTGCGGCGCGAGCTGCGCGACGAGGAACTGAGGAAGGCGGCGTGACCCGGCGCGACACGCTGCTGCAGCACGGCGACGCCCGCGAGGGCGACGACAGCGGGGTCGCGCCGCCCATCCACCCGAGCGCCACGTTCCGCGCCGCGAGCGCCGGCGAGTTCGCCGAGATGGCGAGCCGCGAGCGGCACCCGCGCTACTACACCCGCTACGGCAACCCCACGCTCGAGCGCACCGCGCAGCTGATCGCCCGGCTCGAGGGCGGCGAGGCGGCGCTGATGACCTCGAGCGGAATGGGCGCGATCTCGCTCGCGGTGCTCGCGCTGGTGAAGACCGGCGATCACGTCGTGGCGCAGACCAACCACTACATGGGCACCTCGCGGCTGCTCGCCGAGATCCTGGCGCGCTTCGGCGTGCGCGCGACCTTCGTCGACCAGACCGACACCGCGGCCTTCGAGGCCGCGATCGAGCCCGACACGAAGCTCGTGATCGTGGAGTCGCCGGCGAACCCCACGCTCGCGCTCACCGACATCGCCGCGGTGGCCGGCCTCGCGCGCGCGCGCGGCGCGATCACGATCGCCGACAACACCTTCGCCTCGCCGATCAACCAGCGCCCGCTCGCGCTCGGGGCCGACCTCGTCGTGCACAGCGCCACCAAGTACCTGGGCGGGCACCACGACCTCACCGCGGGCGTGGCGGTGGCGAGCAACGAGATCGTCGCGCAGCTGTGGGACACCGCGATCGTGCTCGGGAACGTGCTCTCGCCGCACGACGCGTGGCTGCTGCTGCGCGGGATGCGCACGCTGTCGGTGCGCGTCGAGCGGGTCAACGCCAGCGCGCTGCGGATCGCGCGCTTTCTCGAGGCCCACCCGGGCGTGCAGCGCGTGCACTACCCGGGGCTGGAGTCGCACCCGCAGCACGCGCTGGCGCAGCGCCAGATGAGCGGTTTCGGCGGCGTGCTCGCGGTGCAGGTGCGCGGCGGCTACGCCGAGACCGAGCGCTTCATGTCCAGGCTCGGGGTGTTCACGCAGGCGGTGAGCCTGGGCGGCGTGGAGTCGCTCGCCGCGCACGCCGCGGTGGTCTGGGCCGGCACGCTGTCGGACGAGGCGATGCGCCGCGCCGGCATCGAGCCCAACCTGGTGCGGCTGGCGGTCGGGCTGGAGGACGTGGAAGACCTCGTCGAGGACCTCGACCAGGCGCTCGCGGGGTAGCGCACCTGTGCCGCGGTGGCGGCAGTGCCGGCTGGCGGCTTGCCTCCGCGCTTCCTACGCGCGCAACTTGAAGCGCTGCAGCTTGCCCGTCTCGGTGCGCGGCAGCGCCTCGCGGAACTCGATCCGCCGCGGGTACTTGTACGGCGCCGACGCAGTCTTCACGTAATCCTGCAGCAGTTTCACCAAAGCCACCTCGCCGCCGAAGCGCTCGAGCATGCCTTCGCGCAACACGATGAACGCCTTCACCACCTGCCCTCGCGCCTCGTCGGGCTCGCCCACCACGCCGCACTCGGCCACCGCCTCGTGCAGCAGAAGCACCGACTCCACCTCGGGGCCCGCGATGTTGTAGCCGGCCGAGATGATCATGTCGTCGGAGCGCGCGTGGTAGATGAAGTAGCCGTCGCGGTCCATCTCGAACAGGTCGCCGGTGAGGTTCCAGCCGTCCTCCACGTAGCTTCGCTGGCGATCGTCGGCCAGGTACTTGCACCCGGTGGGGCCCTTGACCGCGAGCCTGCCGATCGTCCCGGGGGGCAGCGGGTGCATGCTCTCGTCCACCACCCTGGCGACGTAGCCGGGAACCGCTTTGCCAATTGCCCCGTGGCGCACCTCGGCGCCCGAGGACGAGATGAACATGTTGAACATCTCGGTCGAGCCGATGCCGTCGGTGATCTCGATGCCGGTGGCCTCGCGCCAAAGCTGGCGGGTGGCGTCGGGCAGGCCCTCGCCGGCCGACACGCACTGGCGCAGCGACGAGAGGTCGTAGTCGCGCGCGAGCGCCGCCATCTGGCGGTAGAAGGTGGGCGCGGTGAAGCAGGCGGTGACGCGGTTGCGCTCGATCGCGGCGAGCAGCCCCTGCGGGGTCAGGCGCTCGATCAGCAGCGTGGAAGCGCCGGCGCGCAGCGGAAAGCACAGCAGCCCGCCCAGGCCGAAGGTGAAGGCGAGCGGGGGCGTGCCGCAGTAGACGTCGTCGGGCGCGACGTGCATCACCGACTTCGGAAAGAGGTCCGACGAGGCGATGATGTCGCGGTGAAAGTGCATCGTTCCCTTGGGCTTGCCGGTCGTGCCCGAGGTGAACGCGATCATCGCCACGTCGTCGGCGGCCGTGTCGCAGGCCTCGAAGCCCTCCGGCTGGCGCAGGCACAGCGCGTCGAGCGAACCCGGCGCCGGGGTCGTGCCGTCGCCGTGGTTGAACCACAGCGCGGGGCCGAGCTCGGGGCAGTGCGCCTGCGTGCGGGCGACCTCGAACTCCTCGCGCAGGCGCACGTCGCAAAGCGCCGCGTTCACGCGCGCCTTCTCCATCACCGGCACCAGTTCGCGCGCGCGCAGCAGCGGCATCGTGGCCACCGCCACCAGCCCCGCCTTCACGATCGCCAGCCAGCACGCCGCCATCATCGGGTTGTTCGGCCCGCGCAGCAGCACGCGGTTGCCGGGCACGAGCCCCATCTCGGCGCGCAGCACGTGCGCGATCTGGTTCACGCGCTGCTGCAGCTGGCGGTAGGTGCAGCTCGCATCCTCGGTGCGCAGTGCGATCGCGTCGCCGCGCCCGGCGCGCACGTGCAGGTCCACCAGTTCCACCGCGGCGTTCATCCGCTGCGGGTATTTCGGCACCGGCGGGTCGAACAGGAACTCGGGGAGCTGCGAGGCGGGCGGCAGGTTGTCGCGGGTGAAGTGGTCGACGTGGGCGGAACGGGCCATGCACGAGCCTCCATCGGTCTGGTGCCGGACAGTCTAAACGCTGCGCCCCGAAAATTCGATTCCGGCGCTTGCCGCAGATCATGCGCCGGAAAGAAAAAACCCCGCTGCAAGCAGCGGGGTTTCGCTTTTGATCAGCTGCTGGCCGAGGCCAGCGGGAGATCAGAAGTTGTGGCGAACGCCCAGACCGGTGGTGCTGAGCTTGGCCGAGCCGTCGCGGTGCGCGGCGGCGTAGACCGTCGTGCGCTTCGACAGCGGGTAGAGCAGCTCGACCACGTAGTCGGTGCTCTTGGCGTAGTTCGACGGATCGCCGGTGTCGCGAGCGATGTCGACCACGACCTGGACCGGGCCGAGCTTGGCCAGGCCGCCCACGGTGAAGCCCTTG
>DATCZK010000135.1:0-20647 GCA_036525975.1 Burkholderiaceae bacterium
AGCCCGCCACCGAGCCCGCCACCGAGCCCGCCACCGAGCCGTTCACCGAGACCTTCACCGAGCCCGAGACGCGGCCGCTCGACGAGAGCGCGAGCGCGTTCGACACGCTCGCGCGCGATCTCGGGAACTCGCCGCCTTCGCCGCCGGAGGCCGCCGTGCCTGCCGCGCCAGCCCCCGGCGATGCGCACGGCGCGGATGCATTGGCCGCGCTCACGCCCGATCCGGTCGCGCGAAGCTTCCCCGCCGCGCACGCCCACGCGCACGCGCACGCGCAACCCGCCGCGCAAACCGACGACGACGAAACCGACGCGGTGGACTTCTTTTCCACGCACCGCAGCGCACGCGGCTTCTCAACCCGCGGCACGCTGTTCTCGGCCTTCGCGTCGATCGTGCTCGCCGCGCTGCTTGCGACCCAGGCCGCGATCGGTGCGCGCGACTGGCTGGCGGCGCGCTACCCCGCGCTGCGCCCCGCGATCGCCGCGGCCATCGGCCCGCTGGGGCTCGAGATCGCGGCGCCGCGCGCGCTCGATGCGCTCACGATCGAGGGATTCGAACTGCAGTCGACGCCGGTGCCCGGCCTCTACTCGATGAACGCGCTGCTGCGCAACGGCGCCGACCACGACGTGCGCTGGCCCGCGATGGAACTGAGCCTCAGCGACCAGGCCGGCACGGTGATCGTGCGCAAGGTCCTGATGCCCGCCGACTACCTGCCCGGCGCGACGGTGCGATCCGCGGCCGGATCGGCGCCCGCGCCCGACGCAGGGCTCGCGGCAGGGGGCGGCGCTGCGGCCGCGTGGCCCGCAGCGATCGCGCCCGCCGTGGAGGTCGCCGTGCGCGCGGCCCTCGAGGCGAGCGGCGTCGAACCCACCGGCTATACCGTGAAGCTCTTCTACCCATGACGCAACGCATCCTGATCAGCGGCTCGGTCGCCTACGACACCATCATGGTGTTCGAGGGCCGTTTCGGCGACCACATCCTTCCCGAGCGCGTGCACATGCTCAACGTCTCGTTCCTCACGCCGCGCCTCAAGCGCGAGTTCGGCGGGTGCGCGGCGAACATCGCGTTCAACCTTCGCGCGCTCGGCGGCGAGCCGGTCGTGCTCGCAACGGTGGGACAGGACGCGGGCGAGTACCTCGATCGCTTCGGCGCGCTCGGAATCGACACCACGCACGTGGTGCGACTGCCCACGCACTACACGGCGCAGTGCTTCATCACGACCGATCTGTCGGACAACCAGATCACCGCGTTCCACCCCGGCGCGATGTCCGAGGCGCACTGCGTGTCGGCGCTCGACGCGACGCCCGCCGCGCTCGGCATCGTGGCTCCCAACGGCAAGGACGCGATGCTGCGCCACGCGCGCGAGTTCCGCGAGGCGGGCGTTCCGTTCATCTTCGACCCTGGGCAGGGCCTGCCCATGTTCGACGGCGCCGAACTGCGCGACCTGGTCGCCAGCGCGAGCGCGGTCGCGGTCAACGACTACGAGTCCCAGCTGCTGGTGCAGCGCACCGGTTGGAGCGAGGCCGAGATCGCCGCGCGCGTGCCCGCTCTGGTCGTGACCCTGGGCGGCGAAGGCTCGCAGGTCTGGGTCGAGGGTCAGCCCACCAGGATCGCGGCGTGCCCGATCGCGAGCGCGATCGACCCCACCGGTTGCGGCGACGCGTATCGGGCGGGGCTGCTCTACGGCGTGGCGAACGGCTGGAGCTGGATCGAGGCCGCGCGGCTGGGGAGCGTGATGGGGGCGATCAAGATCGAGAGCCAGGGGGCGCAAAACCACACCCCGGACCGCGACACGATCGCCGCGCGCTTCGCGCAGGCCTACGGCGAGCGGCCCTGGTAGAGCTCAGAGCATCGCCACCAGCGACAGGAACAGCGACTCGATTCCGGTGAGCGCAACCTGCGCCGCGACGATCACGACGAGCGGCGTGAGGTCGACGCCGCCCACGAGCGGGATCACGCGGCGAAGCGGGGCGAGAAACGGCCGCGTGAGCTGGTCGAGCACGGGCGCCACCGGGGCGTGCGGGTTCACCCATGACAGCACCGCGTGCAGGATGACCAGGCCCATCAGCAGGTACAGCGACCACTTGACCAGCCAGTAGCCGGCGAGGAGAACGACTCCGCCGAACGCGGGCGTGCGGCTGGGCGCGAAGACGACCGTCCACGCCACCGCCAGCAGCAGGGCGATCAACGCCGCCGCGACGAGGCTCCCCCAGTCGGTGCTTCGCGACGCGGGAAGCGCGCGCCGCAACGGCTTGACGAGCCAGTCGGTGACGGCGATCAGGAACTGGCTGATCGGATTGCGCGCCGACAACTGCAGCCGCCACGCGAGCGCGCGCAGCAAGCAGGCCGTGGCGAGCAGGCTCGTGAGCGTCTCGATCAGGAACCACAGTGCGCGAACCATCGGGCGAATACTAAACGATCGCCGCCCGGGGGGCGCGCGCTAGCTCGAAAGTCCCGCGCCGGAGAGCATCCGGCGCGGGATGAACGGCGCGCGCGATCCACCGACAGGCGGTGGACACGCGCGCTCTTCGCTCAGGGCTTGTTGCCCGTGGGAAAAGGCCAGGCTGCTGCCGGCGCTGCGGGGGCCGCAGCAGCGGGAGCGGCGGCTTTCTTCGCGGCTGGCTTCTTCGCAGCTTTCTTGGCCGCAGGCTTCTTGGCCGCTGGCTTCTTCGCAGCCTTCTTCGCGGGCTTCTTGGCAGCCTTCTTCTTCGCCGGCTTCTTGGCAGCCTTCTTAGCCGCGGGCTTCTTCGCAGCCTTCTTCTTCGCGGGCTTCTTCGCCGCTTTCTTCGCCGCGGGTTTCTTCGCAGCAGCCTTCTTCTTCGCAGGCTTCTTCGCCGCTTTCTTCGCCGCGGGTTTCTTCGCAGCCGCCTTCTTCTTCGCGGCCGGCTTCTTCGCAGCAGGTTTCTTGGCAGTCGCCATGTGGATCTCCTTAGATTGAGACTACATACGTGGAAACCCGTGGTTGCGCGCACCAGCCGGTGACGACGCACGGGCTATTCATCGGCGCAAGAACTCCATCGGCCAAAGGCCCCGTTCCTACGCTAATGAATCCGGTAGAGCGACAGCGCGCCGGCCTTCGGCCTCGGGCGCCCCGCTCGGGGAGGCGAAAAGACAGGGAGCCGGTCCCGTCGGCGCGCGCCTCGCGCTGCGCCGCACCGCTGCTTGCTGACCGACGACCCTGCCTGGCGTCCCTCAAATCGATCCTTGAATTCGCGGCACCACGCCGCTCGCTAGTCCCAACTCAGCGCGCCACCGGTCTGATACTCGATGACGCGTGTTTCGAAGAAGTTGCGTTCCTTCTTCAGGTCGATCATTTCGCTCATCCACGGGAAGGGGTTCTCCTCCTGCGGAAAGAGCGCGTCCAGACCGATCTGCTGCGCCCGCCGGTTGGCGACGAAACGCAGGTACGACTTGAACATCGGCGCGTTCAGGCCGAGCACGCCGCGAGGCATCGTGTCCTCGGCGTAGGCGTATTCGAGCTGCACCGCACGATGAAACAGCCCCTTGATCTCCTCGCGAAACGCGGCGGTCCACAGCTGCGGGTTCTCGAGCTTGATCGTGTTGATCAGGTCGATCCCGAAATTGCAGTGCATCGACTCGTCGCGAAGGATGTACTGGTACTGCTCGGCCGCGCCGGTCATCTTGTTCTGGCGCCCCAGCGCGAGGATCTGCGCGAAACCCACGTAGAAGAACAACCCCTCCATCAGGCACGCGAACACGATCAGCGACTTCAGCAGCTTCTGGTCGTTTTCCTGCGTGCCGGTCACGAAGTCCGGGTTCGTGAGCGTGTCGATGAACGGGATCAGGAACTCGTCCTTGTCGCGGATCGAAGCCACTTCGTGATAGGCGTTGAAGATCTCGCCCTCGTCGAGCCCGAGCGACTCGACGATGTACTGGTACGCGTGGGTGTGGATCGCCTCCTCGAAGGCCTGGCGCAACAGGAACTGCCTGCACTCGGGGGCGCTGATGTGCCGGTAGGTTCCCAGCACGATGTTGTTCGCCGCGAGCGAGTCGGCCGTCACGAAGAAGCCGAGGTTGCGCTTGACCAGCCTGCGCTCGTCTTCGGTGAGGCCGTCGGGGCTCTTCCAAAGCGCGATGTCGCGGCTCATGTTCACTTCCTGCGGCATCCAGTGATTGGCGCAGGCGGCCAGGTACTTTTCCCAGGCCCACTTGTACTTGAACGGCACCAGCTGGTTGACGTCGGAAGCGCCGTTGATCACGCGCTTGTCCTCGGCGCGCACGCGCCGCGCGCTGCCCGCGACCTGCGTTCCCGAGTGCAGTTTCGCGGCCGCCTCGGCCGCGGCGAGCGCGTCGCCGCGCTGCGACTGCGGGTGGCTCGCCAGCGCCGCCGCCGGGGGCGCGCCGAAGTGAAACGGGTCTTTCCCTGCCAGGGGACCGGAGGGTGCCGAACGGTGGGCCGGAGTGGATGAGTCTTCCCAGGAAAGCATCTAAGGTCTCGCTTCAAAATAGACAGATAACTCGTTGTCTTGTCGCGAGATTCCTCCGTTATTCACAGGGCGGATATTACGACGCATGTGGATAGACCGCAACGAATTTGCAACACTGTCTTGACTTTCTTCCGCGCGCGTCGGTGTTCATGCAACAACGTCGCGCGGGCCTGATCACTGACACGCTTCGCAAGTCGGATCGTCGAGCGCGCAAAACTTCGGCGCCGACTCCTGCTCGGTGCGCGATTGCGTCGCGCCCGATGAATACGAGAACGCGCTCGTCGACGCGCCGTCGGCCGACACTGCGTTGAGCTGCCCGATTCGGTCGGTGGTCGACTTCTCGGCGCTGGTGGCGCCGAGCGTGCGCAGGTAGTAGGTGGTCTTGAGCCCGCGCAGCCACGCGAGCGCGTACGTCTCGTGCAGGCGCTTGCCCGACGCGCCCGCCATGTAGATGTTGAGCGACTGCGCCTGATCGATCCACTTCTGCCTGCGCGCCGCGCACTCCACCAGCCAGGCCGGGTCGACCTCGAACGCGGTGGCGTAGAGCGCGCGAAGCTCGGCCGGAACGCGGTCGATGCGCGCGAGCGAGCCGTCGAAGAACTTCAGGTCCGACACCATCACTTCGTCCCACAGCCCCAGGCGCTTCAAGTCGCGCACCAGGTACTCGTTGACCACCGTGAACTCGCCCGAGAGGTTCGACTTCACGTACAGGTTCTGGTAGGTGGGCTCGATGCACGCCGACACGCCGATGATGTTGGAGATCGTGGCGGTGGGCGCGATCGCGATGCAGTTCGAGTTGCGCATTCCGTGCTCGCGGATGCGCGCGCGCACGAGGCCCCAGTCGAGCGTCTCGGAGCGGTCCACCTCGACGTAGCCCCCGCGCTGCTCGGCGAGGAGGTCGAGCGAGTCCTTGGGCAGGATGCCGCGATCCCACAGCGAACCGGTGAAGCTCGAGTAGCGCCCGCGCTCCTCGGCCAGTTCGGTGGAGGCGAGGTAGGCGTAGTAGCACACCGCCTCCATCGAACGGTCGGCGAACTCCACGGCCTCGGCGCTCGCGTAGGGCGTGCGCATCAGGTGCAGGCAATCCTGGAAGCCCATGATCCCCATGCCCACGGGGCGGTGGCGCAGGTTCGAGTTGCGCGCCTTGCCCACCGCGTAGTAGTTGATGTCGATCACGTTGTCGAGCATGCGCATCGCGGTGCGCACGGTGGCCGCGAGCTTGTCGTGGTCGAGCGCGTAGCCGCCGCCGGCCTGCGGCTTCATGTGGGCAACCAGGTTGACCGAACCGAGGTTGCACACCGCGATCTCGGTCTCGCTCGTGTTGAGCGTGATCTCGGTGCACAGGTTGGAACTGTGCACGACCCCCGCGTGCTGCTGCGGCGAGCGCAGGTTGCACGGGTCCTTGAACGTGAGCCAGGGGTGGCCGGTCTCGAACAGCATCGACAGCATCCGGCGCCACAGCACGGTGGCCCGCACCGTCTTGAACAGCCTCAGCTCGCCGCTCGCCGCCATCTGCTCGTAGCGCAGATACGCCTGCTCGAAGGCGGTGCCCACCTTGTCGTGCAGGTCCGGGCAGTCGGCGGGCGAGAACAGCGTCCACTCGCCGTCTTCCATCACCCGCTTCATGAACAGGTCCGGAATCCAGTTCGCCGTGTTCATGTCGTGGGTGCGGCGGCGGTCGTCGCCGGTGTTCTTGCGCAGCTCGAGGAACTCCTCGATGTCGAGGTGCCAGGTTTCGAGGTAGGCGCACACCGCGCCCTTGCGCTTGCCGCCCTGGTTGACGGCCACGGCCGTGTCGCTCACCACCTTCAGGAACGGCACCACGCCCTGGCTCCTGCCGTTGGTGCCCTTGATGTGGCTGCCCATCGCGCGCACCGGGGTCCAGTCGTTGCCCAGGCCGCCCGCGTACTTGGCGAGCAGCGCGTTTTCCTTGATCGCCTCGAAGATCCCGTCGAGATCGTCCGACACCGTGGTGAGGGAGCACGACGAGAGCTGCGAGCGCTGGGTTGCCGAGTTGAACAGCGTGGGCGTGGAGCTCATGAAGTCGAACTTCGAGAGCAGCTCGTAGAACTCGATCGCCCGCTCCTCGCGGTCGACCTCGTTGATCGCGAGCCCCATCGCAACGCGCATGAAGAACGCCTGCGGCAGTTCGATGCGGCGCTCGTCCACGTGCAGGAAATACCGGTCGTACAGCGTCTGCAGCCCCAGGTACGAGAACTGCAGGTCGCGCTCGGAAACGATCGCCGCGCCGAGCCGCGCGAGATCGAACTGCTGCAGCGCGTCGTTGAGCAGCCCGGCCTCCACGCCGCGGCGCACGAAACGCGGGAAATACTCGGCATAGCGCTCGCGCATCGCTTGCTGCGAGACCTCCGAGCCGAGCACCTCGCGCCGGATCGTGTGCAGCAGGAGGCGCGCGGTGACCTGGCCGTACGCGGGGTCTTTCTCGATCAGCGCCCGCGCCGACAGGATCGCGCTCTTGTGCACCTCCTCGATCGCCACCCCGTCGTAGAGATTCTTCACCGTCTCGGCGAGCACCGCGTCCACGCTCACGTAGTCGTCCAGGCCGGCGCAGGCCGAGGCGATCAGCGCGCGCAGCGCGTCGTGGTCGAGCGGCGCCCGGGTGTCGCCGTCGACCACGTTGGGCACCGGCGCCTGGGCCTGCGCGCGACGCGAGGCGCGCTCCTGCGCGCGGCGCTCGCGATACAGAACGTAGGCGCGCGCGACCTCGTGCTCGCCCGAGCGCATCAGCGCGAGCTCGACGTGGTCCTGGATGTCCTCGATGTGGAAGATGCCGCCCGAGGGCTTGCCGCGCGTGAGCGCGGCAACCACGCCCGCCGTGAGCGACTCGACGAGCTCGCGCACGCGCGCCGACGCGGCGCTCTGCGCGCCGCTCACCGCGAGGAAGGCCTTGGTGACGGCGATCGCGATCTTCGCGGGCTCGAAACCGACCACCGAACCGTTGCGCCGGATCACCTTGAAATCGCCGACCCCGGCCGCGGGTGCTTGCGAGACGCCGCGCGACGGCGGCGCGGATCCGGGCCAGCCCGCGGCGGGGTTGGCTGGCACTGCCTGGGGGTTGTCGCCCGCCCTATGCATCGTCGTCCTCCGGTATCTGTGTTGTTGTCTGCGCCGGCGCCCGCGGGTTTCCCGGCGGGCGCCACGAAAGGCAGACCAGACCACTAGATATGGTGCCCAGCTCCCCCTCGGGCACTAATTGTAGTGTCGCGCGGCCTCGCCGCGCAAGCACTGCGCGCGATCAGGCCTGAACGGGCCGCGCGAGTCCGGTCGAGCGCACGCTGCGCGCGAACCGCGCCCAGTCGAAGGACGGCCCCGGGTCGCGCTTGCGGCCCGGCGCGATGTCGCTGTGACCCGCCATCCAGCGCAGCGGGTAGCGTGCGCGCAACAGCGCGGCGAGCTGCGCCAGGCGCCGATACTGCGCCTGCGTGTATTCGCGCTCGCCGGTGCCCTCGAGCTCGACCCCGATCGAGAAGTCGTTGCAGCGCTCGCGCCCGCGAAACGAGGACACGCCCGCGTGCCAGGCGCGCAGGTCGCAGTCGACGAACTGCAGCAGTTCGCCCCTGCGGCGAACGAGGAAGTGCGCCGACACGCGAAGCGCGGCCAGCGGCGCGAACGAGGCGTGCGCGCGCGGGTCGAGGCGGTTGGTGAACAGGCGCTCGATCGCGTCGCCCGAGAAGCGCCCCTCGGGCAGGCTGATGTGGTGGATCACGAGCAGCTCCACGCGCTCGGCCGGCGGGCGCGGGTCGCAGTTGGGCGAGGCGAGCCAGCGCGCGCCCTCGAGCCAGCCGCCGCGATCGGCCCAGCGCAGCTCTCGCCGACCAGACACGTTCGTCGCGCGCGCCGCGCTCAGGAGATGCCCAGGCGCTGCATCCGGTAGCGCAGCGCGCGAAAGGTGATGCCCAGCAGCTTCGCGGCCGCGGTACGGTTGAAGCGCGTCTTCTCGAGCGCGCGCTCGATCGCCTCGCGCTCGGTCTGGTCGAGGTAGTCGGGGAGCGATTCCGGGATTCCTTCGTCGCTCATTCGAACGGGCCGGCGGTGGGCCGTTCGCGGCGCGAGCGCGTCGCCGTTGGCGTCCGCCTTCGCGTGCGCCGCGTGCGCCGCGTGCGCCGCGCTGCGCCCCGCGCCATCGCCGGCGTCGGCGCGCTCGTCGGCCGCCGCGTCGCTCACCGACGGGCGCAAGCCCAGGTCTTCGACGTTGACCACCTCGCCGTTGGAGAACGCGAGCGCGCGCTCGAGGATGTTCTCGAGCTCGCGCACGTTGCCGGGAAACCCGTAGCTGCAAAGGTACTTGAGCGTTACCGACGACAGGCGCGGCGGCTCGGCCAAGCCCCCGCGCGCGGCGAGCTTCTCGAGAATCGACTGGGCCAGCGCGGGAATGTCGCCGGGCCGGTCGCGCAGCGGCGGCAGCTTCAACTCGATCACGTTGAGCCGGTAGTAAAGATCCTGGCGGAACCGCCCGGCCGCAACGCACTGCCCCAGATCCTGGTGCGTTGCGCTGATGATGCGCACGTCCACCGGCTCCTCGGCGGTGGCGCCCACCTTGCGAACGCGCTTTTCCTGGATCGCGCGCAGCAGCTTCACCTGCATCGGCAACGGCAGGTCGGCCACCTCGTCGAGGAACAGCGTGCCGCCGCTGGCGGCCTGGAAGAAGCCGTCGCGATCCTGCTCGGCGCCGGTGAACGCGCCCTTGCGATACCCGAAGAACTCGGCTTCCATCAGCGTCTCGGGAATCGCCCCGCAATTCACCGCCACGAACGGCATCGTCGCGCGCGTGCCCGACTCGTGCACGAGGCGCGCCGCGAGTTCCTTGCCCGAACCCGACTCGCCGGTGATCGCCACCGGCGCCATGCTGCGCGCGAGCCGCGCGATCGACGCCCGCACCTCGCGCATGGCGTCCGACTCGCCGAGCAGCTCGCTGGTCGGGTCGGCCGGCACCCCGGCGTTGGCGGACGCCGTCCCCGACGACTGGATCGCGGAGCGCACGAGGTTTCTCAGCGCGTCGAGGGCGAGCGGCTTGGAGAGATAGTCGAACGCGCCGGCCTTGAGCGCGGCAACGGCGTTTTCGGCGCTGCCGTACGCGGTGATGACCGCGACGGCGGTGTTCGGGTACTGGCGGCCGATCATCCCGACCAGGTCCAGGCCCTCCCCGTCGGGCAGGCGCATGTCGGTCAGACACAGCGCGTAGGCCTGGCGCGAGAGCATCCGGCGCGCCTGCGCGAGGTTCTCCGCGCAATCCACGTCCATGCCCATCCCCACCAGCGTGATCTCGAGCAGTTCGCGCAGGTCGGCCTCGTCGTCGACCACGAGCACGCGCGGCAGGCGCCCCGCGCGCGGTGCGGAGCTCGCGTCCGCGCTCATCGGGCCACGCGCGGAACGATCACGAAGGCCCCGCGAAACCGGCCCGCGCCGGCGATCGGGTCGTAACGCAGGCTCGCCTCGTTGGCGTTGCAGAACTCGCGCGCGAGAAACAGCCCCAGGCCGGTGCCTCGTGCCTCGGTCGTGAAGAAGGGTTCGAACGCGTGATCGAGCATTTCGGGCGGCAGGCCGGGGCCGTCGTCGGCAACGCAAAATTCTAAACGATCGCCGGCGCCTCGGCGCCACTCGATGCGAACCGCCCCGGGCGCGTCGCTCGCGTAACGCAGCGCGTTGGTGAGCAGGTTCACCAGCACGAGGCGCAGGTGGCGCGGGTCGAACTGCATCGGCGCGGTCTCGGCCAGGTCGATCTCGATGCGCGCGCCATTCGCTGCGGTGGCGGCCACGAACTCCCTGACGAGCGACGGCACGAACTGCGCGAGCTCGAGCGCCTCGATCGTGGGGCGCTCGCGACGCGCGATCGACAGGACGTCTTCCACGATGCGGTCGATGCGCACCGAGTTGTCTTCCACGATCTTGGCCAGCCGCTGTTGCGGCGCGCGCTCGAGCTGCTCGGCGAGCAGGCTGTTGGCGTGCCGGATCGCAGCCAGCGGGTTGCGGATCTCGTGCGCGATCGACGCCGAAAGCCGGCCCATCGAGGCGAGCTTGAGTTGCTGCGCGCGCTCCTCCACCTGCCGCGGGTCCTCGATCACGAGCACGGTGTCGGCCGCGCCCTGCGCTCCAGGCGCGAGAAAGCGCAGGCGCACGCGACGCGCGGCGGCTACGGTCGGCACGCCGGGGGCGAGCGCGTCGAGGCGGAAGTCGAACCCATCGGCGTCGCCGGCCGGGGCCTCGCCGCCGGCTCCGCCCGGCGTGCCCTCCAGGCCCAGGCGGCGCGCGGCCAGCTGCTCGAGCGCCGGCCACGGCCCCTTCGCACCGAGCAGCGCCAGCGCCGAGCGGTTCATCGTTCGCACGCGCCCCCGCGCGTCGAACACGACCACGCCCTGGGGCAACTCGGAGATCACGAGCTGCGTGGTCGCGAGCTGCCCGAGCAGGTCGGTGCCGCGCTGGCGCGCGAGCGCCTCCTGCTCGGCCAGGCGCAACGCGAGCCGGTTGATCACTGTGGCCGTCACGAAACACGACGCGCCGATCATCGCCGCCGCGAGGAAGCCCGCGGGCTCGCCCGGTTGCGACTCGAGCAGCCGCCAGACCGACTCTGCCAGCACGAGCAAGGTGGCGGCGGCCGCGAAGAACGCCGCCATCAGCGGCGTGGAGACCACCGCCGCCGCGCCCACCGCGGCCACCAGCAGGACGCCGATTCCGCTCGCCGGTCCGCCGGCCGCGTTCATCAGCAGCGTGAGCACGACCAGGTCGGCGAGCACCTGCACGCTGCGCTGGCGCTCGAACGCCGCGCGCACGAAGACCGAGGTGGCGAGGAAACCGGCCGCCACCAGCAGGTAGGCCACCGACAGCGCGCGGAAGGCGGCGGGCTCGGGGAAGCCCTCGGGGCCTCCCTGCGCGAAGCGCCCCGTGGGGTCGAACACCGCGTAGGCGACGAACAGCGCCGCGAGCACGACGCGGCTCGCGGCGTACAGGCGCAGGGAGTACCAGAGGATCGGCGTCCCCTGGCCCGCCCGCGAGATCGCCGGCGCGGCGGTCACGACCCGCGCGGCCCCGCGTCGCGGTGCGCGATCGAGCAATAGCGCAGGCTGCCCGCCGAGACGGCGTCCGACTGCGGGAAGTACACGCCGCAGTGCGCGCAGCGGATCATCAGCTCGCCGCGCGCCGCGTTCGCTGCGCCGTCGCGCTCGCGCGACCCCGCCCCGCCGTCGCCGTCGCGCCCCGCGCGTGCATCGCGAGCGGACCGCTCCACGCGCCGCGCCGATGCCTGCGCGAACTTGATCGCGATCCAGACGGCGGCGATCACGACCACCCAGAACAGGAGCTTGCCCACGGCCGCGTGCGGCTCAGCCGCGATGCAGGATCACTTCGAGCACGAAGCGCGTGCCCACGTACGCCAGCAGCAGCAGCGTGAACCCGGCGAGCGTGAGCCGCAGCGCCGTGCGCCCCCTCCAGCCGCGAATCCGGCGCCCGACCAGGAGCACCGCGAACACGAACCAGGAGATGATCGTGAACACGGTCTTGTGATCGAGGCGCAGCGGGCGCCCGAAGACCTGCTCCGAGAACACGATGCCGCTCAGCGCGGTGAGCGTGAGCAGCACGAACCCCACGCCGATGAAGCGAAAGAGGATGCGCTCGAGCACGAGCAGCGGCGGCAGGCTCTCGAGCCAGCGCGCGAACGGCGAAGCGTCGGCGCGGGCCGCGCGGTGCAGCGCCTTCTCGGCCGCCGTCATCAGCGTGGCGTGGAACGCGGCGAGCATCAGCACGCCGTAGGCGAGCGTGCCCACGATCAGGTGCGGGAGCAGCAACGGCTGCGCGCGCTCGGCGGCGAAGTCGCTCCCCGGGAACGGCACCGGCAGCAGGCACATCAGCGCCGCGATCGGCAGCACCACGGTGCGCAGCGCGTCGATGCGCACGGTGAGCCCCTCCACCCACAGGATCAGCACCCCCACCCAGAACGTTGCCGAGAGCGCGTGCGCGAACCCGAAGCGAAAGCCGCCGCCCGCCTGCATCGCCGCGTACAGGGCCCAAGCGTGCGCAACCAGCGCCGCGAACACCAGCACCGAACCCGCGTCGACGCGCGCACCGGCCACGGGCGCGCTGCCGGGCTCCGCGGCGGCGCCGTCTTGCCCGGTGCCGTCTTGTCCGGCGCCGGCCAGCCCCGCGCCGCCGGCTCCCGCGGCGAGGCGCCGCGCCGCGCCGCCCACTGGCCGTGTCGCCAAAAGCCAGGCGAGCCCGTAGAGCAGGGCGGCAAGCGCGGTGGCGATAACCAGTAGAATCGACACCACTTCAGTGTACCCCAAGCCCATGCTCGAAAATCTCTCCCAGCGCCTTGCCAGAGTCGCGAAAACGCTGCGCGGCGAGGCCCGCCTCACCGAAGCGAACACCCAGGAAACGCTGCGCGAGATCCGCATCGCGCTGCTCGAGGCCGACGTCGCGCTGCCGGTGGTGCGAGACCTGATCGCGCGCATCCGCGAACGCGCGCTCGGCCATGAGGTGCTCCAAAGCCTCACGCCGGGGCAGGCGCTGGTGGGAATCGTGAACCGCGAGCTCGCCGCGCTGATGGGCGGCGAGGCGGCCGAGCTGAGCTTCGCGACCCAGCCCCCGGCGATCATCCTGATGGCCGGGCTGCAGGGCGCCGGCAAGACCACCACGGTGGCCAAGCTCGCGAAGTGGTTGCGCGAGGAAAAGCGCAAGAAGGTGCTCACCGTCTCGTGCGACGTCTACCGCCCGGCGGCCATCGAGCAGCTGCGCGCGGTGACCGCGCAGGCCGGCGCCGACTTCTTCCCGTCGCACGCCGACCAGAAACCGGTGGAGATCGCGCGGGCTGCGGTGCAGTGGGCGCGCACGCACTTTCACGACGTGCTGCTGGTCGACACGGCGGGGCGGCTCGCGATCGACCAGCAGATGATGGACGAGATCCGCGAGCTGCACGCGAGCCTCAAGCCGATCGAGACGCTGTTCGTGGTGGACGCGATGCAGGGCCAGGACGCGGTCAACACCGCGAAGGCCTTCGGCGAGGCGCTGCCGCTCACCGGCGTGGTGCTCACCAAGCTCGACGGCGACGCGCGCGGCGGGGCCGCGCTCTCGGTGAAGGCGGTGACGGGCAAGCCGATCAAGTTCGCCGGCGTGGGCGAGAAGCTCGACGGGCTCGAGCGCTTCCACCCCGAGCGCATGGCCAACCGCATCCTCGGCATGGGCGACATCGTCTCGCTGGTGGAGGAGGCGCACAAGGTCGTCGACCAGAAGGCGGCCAAAGACCTCGCCGACAAGTTGAAGTCGGGCAACCGCTTCGACCTCGACGACTTCTCGCAGCAGCTCGCGCAGATGAACAAGATGGGCGGGCTCGGGTCGCTGCTCGACAAGCTCCCCGCGCAACTGCAGGCCGCCGCCGGCCAGGCCGACATGGGCAGGGCCGAGAAGCAGATGAAGCGGATGCGCGGCATCATCGATTCGATGACGCCCGCCGAGCGCAAGCGCCCCGAGCTGCTCAAGGCCAGCCGCAAGCGGCGCATCGCCGCCGGCGCCGGCGTGCAGGTGCAGGAGGTGAACCGCCTGCTCGCGCAGTTCGACCAGATGCAGGGAATGATGAAGAAGATGCAAAAGGGCGGGCTGGCGAAGATGATGCGCGGGATGAAGGGGATGCTGCCCGGGATGCGCTAGGGCCCGTTCGCGCGACGCGCTTGCCCGCACCGGGGCGCGCCGGCTCCGTCGAAGCCGGCAATGCCGGCCGCTACGGTAATCTTCGGCCAGACCGACGCCAACCGGCGCGCCGCGCCCCGACCGATGAACGCCGAGACGACACTGACCGACGACCTGCGATCCCGCTTCAGCGGGAGGCTGCTCACCGCGCACGCCGACATGGCGCCGTTCCTCACCGACTGGCGCAAGCGCTACACGGGGGCGGCGCTGGCGGTCGCGCAGCCCGATTCCACCGAAGACGTGGCGGCGATCGTGCGGTGGTGCGCGGACAACGCGGTGGCGGTGGTGCCGCAGGGCGGGAACACCGGCCTGGTCGGCGGCAGCGTTCCGCTTTCCGCGGCGGCGGCGGCTGCGCCAGGCGCAGGGTCGCCCCCCGCGCCGCACGCTGCGTCGGCGGCGGCGGGCGCCCCGATGCCCTCGATCGTCGTCTCGCTCGCGCGGATGAACCGCGTGCGCGCGGTGGACACCGTGAACAACACGATCACCGTGGAAGCCGGCTGCATCCTCGCGAACCTGCAGCAGGCCGCGCTCGACGCCGGGCGCCTGTTTCCGCTGTCGCTCGCGGCCGAGGGCTCGTGCACGATCGGCGGCAACCTGTCCACGAACGCCGGCGGCGTGCAGGTGCTGCGCTACGGCAACGCGCGCGACCTTTGCCTGGGCGTGGAGGTCGTGACCGCGCGGGGCGAGGTCTGGGACGGCCTGCGCGGGCTGCGCAAGGACAACACCGGCTACGCGCTGAAAGACCTGTTCGTGGGCGCCGAGGGCACGCTCGGCGTGATCACCGCGGCCACGATGAAGCTCTACCCGCTGCCGGCGGCGCAGGTGACCGCGTTCGCGGCGGTGGCCGACCCGCACGCGGCGCTGCGCCTGCTCGAGCTCGCGCAGCGCCGGCTCGCGGCGTCGCTCACCGCGTTCGAGCTGGTGAGCGACTACTGCCTGCAGATGGTCGAGCGCCACTACCCCGACCAGCGCCGCCCGCTCGGCGCGAGCCCCTACTACGTGCTGCTCGAGTCGTCGGACTCCGAGAGCGAGGCGCACGCGAGCGAGCGCTTCGAGGCGCTGATGACCGAAGCGCTCGAGGCCGGCGCGATCACCGACGCCGCGATCGCAACCTCGATCGCGAACTCGCGCGCGTTCTGGAAGCTGCGCGAGAGCATCCCCGAGGCGCAGGTGATGGAGGGCAACAACATCAAGCACGACATCTCGGTGCCGATCTCGTCGGTGGCGCGCTTCATCGAGGAGACCGACGCGGCGGTGGTGGGCGCCTACCCGGGCGCGCGGATGGTGGTGTTCGGGCACCTGGGCGACGGCAACCTGCACTACAACGTCTCGCCCGCGCCGGGCGCGCTACCAGCCGAGTTCGCCGCCAACGAGCCGGCGATCAACCGCATCGTCTACGACGCGGTCGACGCCCACAACGGCTCGATCTCGGCCGAGCACGGGCTGGGGCAGATGAAGCGCGACGAGAACGCCGAGCGCAAGTCGGCGGTGGAGATCGGGCTGATGCAGGCGGTGAAGGGGGCGCTGGACCCGCGCGGGATCATGAATCCGGGGAAGGTCGTGGCGCGGTGAGCGCCGGCCGGGGGATCGCCCCGCGCGAGGCGGCTATTCGCCCCCGGCAACCTGCCGCACGAGGGCAACCGCTTCTGCGAGCGCCGCCATCTTCCCCTTCGCCACGCCCCTGGGCAGCGCCGAAAACCCGCAATCCGCCGTCGCCGTGAGCTTCCCGGCCGGCACGAACTTCAGCACCCGCTCCAGCCGCCGCGCCACCTCGTCGGCCGACTCCACGTGGAACGACTTCACGTCGACCACCCCGGCCGCGATGTTGAAGCGCTGCGACAGCCCCGCCAGCAGCTCGATCTCGGCCATTTCCCGGTTGGCGAACTCCATCACCAGCTCGTGGCAGATCAGCGTCTCGATCGCCGGCAGCAGGCGCTGGTAGCTGCGCTCGAAGGCGGGGCGGCCGGCCAGGTTGCCGAAGCACACGTGCACCGAGAAGCGCCCGGTCGTGCCCTCCATGCAGCGGTTGACCACCTGCCCTGCGGCCACGAGCGACAGCCCGTGCGAGGGGTGCGAGAGCGCGGGCTCGTCGATCTGGATGCGGTGCGCGCCTGCCTGCAGCAGGCGCTCGACCTCGCGGCGCACGATGCGCACGAAGTCGTCGAGCACGCTCTCCTCGCTGCGCCGCGCGTGCCGCACCAGCCCCATCAGCGTGAGCGGCCCGGGCACCGACACCTTGAGCGCGCGCCCCGGCGCGAGTGCGCGCAGGCGCTCGAAGTCCGCGACCACGCCCAGGCCGGTGGGCGCGTCCACCGCCCCCGTCACCGAGAACTGCGGCACCTGGTCGGGGCCGAACACGCCCAGCCGGCGCTGCGGCTCGAGGCGCTCCAGGCCGGTGAAGCGGTCGTGCATCTCGTAGACGAAACGCTGCCTGCGCACCTCGCCGTCGGAAACGATGTCGAGCCCCGCCTCGATCTGGTCGGCGACCGCGATCGCCTCGACGTCGGCGTAGAGCTCCTCGGCGTCCACTTGCCCGAACGTCGCGTCGCGCAGCTGCTTGCGCACCAGGCTGAACCAGCCGGGCACCGCAACCGATCCCACGCCCATCGTCGGGATCGGCGGCAGCGCCGGTTCGTCGCCGGTCGCATCGTGCGCGGGCAGCGGGTCGGGCCGGAGCGGCTCGGGCTTCTCGCGCCGGCGCAGGCCGGGAACCTTTTCGCGGGTGCGTTCAACCAGGTCGCGCGCTTTCATGAATGCCTCCCCTGTCGTGGAGTTCGCGGCGCCGGAATCAGCCGGCCGCCTGGGCACGCAACACGCGCTTGAGGATCTTGCCCGTTGCGCTCTTGGGCAGCTCGCTCACCAGGTCCACCTTCGCCGGCACCTTGTACGCCGCGATGTTGTCGCGACAATAGCCGACGATCGATTCGGCCGTGAGATCAGCGCCTTTCTTTGTGACCACCGCCACCGCCACGCGCTCGCCCTTGTCGGCGTCGGCGATGCCGTAAACCGCGACCTCGACCACGCCGGGGATCTTGTAAAGGTACTGCTCCACCTCGGCCGGCCAGACCTTGAAGCCCGAGACGTTGATCATGTCCTTCACGCGGTCGACGATGTAGACGTAGCCGTCGCCGTCCATCCGCCCGATGTCGCCCGAGTGCAGCCACCCGCCGCGCAGCGCCTGCGCGCTGTCCTCGGGCCGGCCCCAGTAGCCCTTCATCACGCCGGGGCCCCTGATCACGATCTCGCCCCACTCGCCGCGCGGCACCTCGCGGTCGTCCTCGTCGAAGATCGCCAGCTCGAAGCCCTCGACCGCGCGGCCCACCGAGCCGAAGCGGTGCTCCTCGAGGTCGTTGTAGCAGGCGAAGGGCGAGCACTCGGTGAGGCCGTAGCCCTCGAAGACGCGGCGGCCGAATCTTTCGGTCCAGCGGCGCGAGATCTCCTCGGGCATCGTGGCCGCGGCCGACATCTCGTAGCGGATCGACGAGAGGTCGTACTGCGAGAGGTCGAGCGAGAGCAGGCCGATGAAGATCGTGGGCACGCCGAAGAACATCGTGATGCGCTCCTCGCCCACCGCGCGCAGCACCGCGTCGGGAACGAAGCGGCGGAACAGCACCAGCGTGGCGCCGGCCAGCACGCAGGCGTTCATGATGTAGTTCTGGCCGTAGACGTGAAACAGCGGCAGGAACGCGGCGAGCCGGTCGTCGGCGCGGTAGCCCGAGTACTTGGCCGCGGACGCGATGTTGCTGTGGATGTTGGCCTGCGTGAGCGTGACGCCCTTCGGAAAGCCGGTGGTGCCCGAGGAGTAGAGCAATGCCGCCGGATCGTCGGGCTCGCACTCCACCGAGGCGAACAGCCCGCCCTCGCCGAGCAGCGCGGCGCCCCGCCCGAGCCAGGCTGCGAGCGAGTCGGGCGACGAGGCCGGCGCGTCGACGATCACGCGCTGCGCCACCGACTTGCACTCGGCAGGCACGAAACCGGCGAGTTCGGCCACGCTGATCACCACCTTCGCCCCCGAGTCGTCGAGCAGGAAGCGCACCTCCTCGGTCTTGAAGATCGAATTGATCGACACCGCGATCGCACCCAGCTTCTGGATCGCGTAGTAGCTGACCGCGAACTCCGGCACGTTGGGCAGGTAGATCGCGACCCGGTCGCCCTTGGCGATGCCGGCCTCGCGCAGCGCCCGCGCGAACTGGCTCGACTGCCGGTCGAGCTCGCGATAGCCGAGCGTGCGGCCCTCGAAGCGGATCGCGGCGCGATCGGGCGACGCCGCGGCGTGTTGCTCCAGATACTGGGCGAGGTTCATTCTTGGCTCCCCGTTGTTCTTATTCTGCCGCCATTCGGCGTTCGAATGCAGCCCGGCGCCGCGCCGCTGCATCGGCGCGCGCCGCACCCGGGTAGTCTAAGCGCTGCGAGTCTTGCGGTCGAAGCCCCCGGTTGCCCGGCAGCGCATGCGAGGATCGCGCCCCCGGAAAGGCGGCTCAGCCCGGCGGGCCGCCCTCGCGCGCCGAGACCACGCGCTGCTGCGCGCCCGCTTCCCACTTCTTCCACGCCTTGAGCACCGCGTTCGGGTACTCGGGCCGGCCCAGGCTGCCGTTGTAGCGGCCCAGCGCGCGGTACAGGTCGCCCTGCTCGATGTCGATGTAGTGGCGAAGGATCGCGCAGCCGTAGCGCAGGTTGGTGCGCATGTCGAACAGCTTGGACGCGTCGCGGTCGCCGATCACGTCGGTCCAGAACGGCATCACCTGCATGTAGCCGCGCGCGCCCGCGCTGGAAACGGCGTAGCGGCGGAAGTAGCTCTCGACCTCGATCAGGCCCAGCACCAGGTGCGGGTCGAGCCCGGCGCGCTGCGCCTCGTAGCGCACCGTTTTCAGGAACTCGATGCGCTGGCGGTATTCGGGCTTCCACTTGCGCGGCAGCCGGTCGGACATCATCGTGAGCCAGTCGACCTTCTCGCGCACGGACACGAAGCGCGGTTCGGGAGCGGCGCGATCGGACACGGCGGCGGCCAGCGCCGAGCGCACCGACGCCGACATCGGCTCGTATTGCTGGTTGCCGGCGAACGCGTCGCCGCTGAACACCCAGCCCAGCACCGCGGCCAACAGCAGCGCCCGCAGCGGGGTGAAGCGCGCCCGCGCCGCGGCGTGCAGCCGGGCGCGCGCGCTCGTGTCGGTTCCGGCCCCGTTGGCGGCGTTCATGCCAGCGAGGTTTGCACACGCGTGGCGCGCGGGCAGCGCGCGTGCGACGAAGGCGCGCAGCGGGGTGACCGGCGGTCGTTGACACGGTGCGGCGCGCGCCCGCGCAACGGCCTCACGCGGGGCTGCAGGCCAGGGCGCCCGTGCATGCTAGACGCCCGCACTCGAGACCGCGACCCCGACGCGTTCGGCGATCCGGATGATCCCCGCATCCAGCGTCAGCATCCGCTCGGCCTTGTGGTTGCGGGCGATCGCGAGGTGCAGCGCATCGCCGCCGCGCAACTCCCAGCGGCTTTGCGCGATCATCTCGCGCGCCGTGTTGAAGTCGTTTCGGTCCGGAACGAGCAGCCGAAACGACTCCTCGACGATCCGGTCGAGGGTCTCGAGCACGCTGCGGGCGCTGTGGGCCGCCAACGCGCGCATTCGCACGAGGCGCGCCACGGCGCTGCCGCACTCGAGCAGCGTCCACAGGCTCACCACGGCCTTGTCGCCGCCCAGCGAGACGACGGCCTTCTCGACCCTCGCGCTGGCGGGCTCGGGAATCAGGATCGGGATCAGGAACGTGGCGTCGAGGTAGACCAATCAGCGCTCCTCGTCGCGCATCTGGCGGATCAGGTCGATGCTGGAGATTCCGGTAGGAGGGATCGTCTTTCGAAACGCGGCCATCGACCGCAACGGTTGCTTGGCCTCGCGAACGGGAACGAGCTTCGCCGCCGGTTGCCCGTGCCGCGTGATCAGAATGCTCTCGCCGGACTCCGCGCGCGACACCAGTTCGCTCAGGCGCGCTTTCGCGTCGGCGATGCTGATTGACTTCGCGCGGGTGTCCATGGGCATTTTGGTCAGGATATTGGTCAGATTCTAGCCGACCGCAGTTTACAGCGCCAGCGTCCGACGGCCGACCCGATTGGACAGCCACACCCCGCGGTCGTATCGTTGAAGTGCACTACGACCCGGAGGCAACGATGACCAGACCGGACAAGCCGATTGCTCCCGAGCGCATCAGCTGCAAGGTGTGCCTGAAGGAAGTGCCCAGGTCGGAAGCGGCGAGCTCGGAAGGCTCGGATTACGTGCTCTACTTCTGCGGGCTCGATTGCTACCAGCAGTGGACGCAGGAGGAAGACAACGCCGCCAGCGCCGCGAAGGCGGAGCAGGCGGGCGCCGACAAGTAGGCGCAAGAAGGCGCGCAAGAAGGCGCGCGAGCCGGCACGCTGCTGCGGCGGCGGGGCGGGGCCGGGCCGGCGCCGCCCGGCGCTTCAGGCGGTGGCGAGCGCCGCGCGCGCCACCGCGGCCGCGTCGGGCACCGACACCGCGCTCGAC
>DATCZK010000136.1:0-20989 GCA_036525975.1 Burkholderiaceae bacterium
ACGCCGGCAAGGTCACGGTGATGCTGATGTTCATCGTGGCCAACGCGCTGCTGTTCGCGCACGTGCTCACCACCGAGCGCATCCCGCAGGCGATCGCCGAGACGATCGTGAGCTGGGGCATACCCGCCTGGCAGTTCCTGATCGTGGTGAACATCCTGTTGCTGATCGCCGGCATGTTCATGGAGCCGACCGGGATCGTGCTGATCCTGGCGCCGATCCTGTTCCCGATAGCCACGCAACTGGGGATCGACCCCGTCCACCTCGGCATCATCATGGTGGTCAACCTGGAGATCGGGATGATCACCCCGCCGGTCGGTCTGAACCTCTTCGTCACCGCGGGCATCACCCGGATGTCGATCGGCCAGGTGGTGCGCGCGGCGCTGCCGTGGACGATGGTCCTGTTGCTGTTCCTGGTGATCGTCACCTACGTGCCGGCAATGACGCTGTTGCTGCCCGGCCTGATGGATTGAGGCGGGCCGGGCCAGCGCCACGATGCGCGTTCAGCGCCGCCGGGGCGAGAGCCGCAGGCGCCGGTGGCGAGCCGAATCGGCCGCTGCGTTCAGCCCACCACGCCGAGCACGTCCACCGGTTCGGTGATGTCCACCCCCGGCATCACCCACTCGAGCAGCGCGGTGAGGCCGTGCGCCGCCGCCTGCGCGAGGGGCGCGCCCGGGTGCCGGACCACCGCTTCGCCGAGCAGCCCGCGGCGCCTGAGCACCTCCTTGCGCACCGCCACGCCCGGCTGCTGCTCGTAGACGATCAGCGGAAGGAAGCGCGCCCAGATGCGGCGCGCGAGCGCGAGGTCGCCCGCCGCGTGCGCGCGAACGTGCGCCTGCAGCACTTCCGGGAAGGCGAATCCGGTGTTGTAGCCGCTCGAACCCGCGTCGAGGTCGAACTGTCCGTACAGCGCGCCCAGCCCCGTGAGCATCGGAACCTCGCGCGTGAGCGCCGCGCGGATCGCCGCGATCTTGGGCGCCGAGGGCACGGCCTCGGCCTTCACGCAGGCGATGCGCGCGTTCTCGGCGACGATCCGCGCGATCAGCGGCACGGGCATGTGCACGTTGGTTGACGCGGGGTGATCCTGCAGCACCACCGGCACGCTGCTCGCCGCGCACACGCGCCCAAAGTACTCGGCCACGCGCGCGTCGCTCGGCACGCCTTCGGCCGACGCCGTCACCATCACGGCATCGGCGCCCAGGCTCGCCGCCATCGCCCCCAGTTCGATCGTTGCGCGCGTGCCCGGATGCGAGACGCCGACGATCACCGCGCAGCGCCCCGCCACCCGGTTCACCGCCGCGCGCACGATCGCCTCGCGGTCGGCATCGCCCATCCGGTTGGCCTCGCCCACCACGCCGAGCACCGTCACGCCGTCGACGCCGATGCGCAGCATGAACTCGAGCATCTTCGCCAGCGACTCGTGATCCACCGACTCGTCGGCGAGAAACGGGGTGGCGAGGATCGGGTAGACGCCGGTGAAGGTGGGCGGCGCGCCCGCGGCGCGCCGCTCGGCCGCAGACCCGAGCGCCACCGTTGAATTCGCCAAACCCGCGATCGCCTGTTCGCCCATCGGTGCGGAATGCATGCTCTTCCTCCTCGTTCTGCTCGCTCGCGCGCCTGCCGATCAGCCCGCCATCTCGCCGCGCAGGTCGTGCTCGTCGCTGGCGGTGATCCGCACGTTCACGAATCCGCCCACCGGCAGCTTGCCGCTTCCGCCGAAGCGCACGACGCCGTCGATCTCGGGCGCGTCCATCGCGGTGCGGCCGACCGCGAGCGCCCCGGCCTCGTCGTCATCCTCCACGCCCTCGACCAGCACGCGCATCGTTCGCCCCACGAAGCGGCGCAGCCTGCGCGCCGAGATCTCCGACTGCACCTGCATGAAGCGCTCGCGCCGCCGCTCGCGCTCTTGGGGCGCAACCGGGTCGGGAAGGCTGTTCGCCGCCGCGCCCTCCACCGGCGAATACGCGAAGCAGCCGACGCGATCGAGTTCGGCCTCGCGCAGGAACTCGAGCAAGGCCTCGAACTCGCGCTCGGTCTCTCCGGGAAAGCCCACGATGAACGTGCTGCGCACCGTGATGTCCGGCACCAGCGCGCGCCACGCGCGCACGCGCTCGATGTTCCGTTCGCCCGAGGCGGGCCTCTTCATCAGCTTGAGGATTCGCGGCGAGGCGTGCTGGAACGGCACGTCCAGGTAGGGAAGCAGCCCGCTCGCACCGCGCCCGGCGTGCCCGGCGATCAGTTCCACCAGCTCGTCCACGTGCGGATAGGGGTAGACGTAGTGAAGGCGCACCCAGGCGTCGTGATCGGCGGCCAGGGCGCCCAGCTCGCGTGCCAGATCCACGATCCGGGTGCGCACCGGGCGGCCGCCCACGAACCCGGTGCGATAGCGCACGTCCACGCCGTACGCGCTGGTGTCCTGCGACACCACGACCAGCTCGCGGGTGCCGCCCTCGAGGAGCGCCCGGGCCTCGCGCACCACGTCGCCGATCGGCCGGCTGTCGAGATCGCCGCGCATCGACGGAATGATGCAGAAGCTGCACCGGTGATTGCACCCCTCCGAGATCTTCAGGTAGGCGTAGTGCCGCGGCGTGAGCTTGATGCCGGCCGGCGGCACCAGATCGGTGAACGGGTCGTGCGGCTTGGGCAGGTGGCGGTGCACGTGGTCCATGACCTCGCCCGCGGCGTGCGGCCCGGTTACCGCGAGCACCTTCGGGTGCACCCTGGCCACCAGGTTCGACCCGTCGGCGGCGGCCCGCGCGCCGAGGCACCCGGTGACGATCACCTTGCCGTTCTCGGCGATCGCCTCGCCGATCGCGTCGAGCGACTCGGCCACCGCCTCGTCGATGAACCCGCAGGTGTTCACGACCACGAGGTCGGCATCTCGATAGCTGGGCGCAACGCCGTAGCCCTCGGCACGCAGCTGGGTGAGGATCTGCTCGGAGTCGACCAGCGCCTTGGGGCATCCCAGCGAGACGAAACCCACGCTGGGCGGTTTCGCACGCCCCTTCGCGCGCCCCTTCACGCGCGCCGCCACGGGCGCCGCCACGGGCGCAGCGGCGCCGGCGCTGGCGGAACGGCGGGAACGGCTGGCGACTGGGCCCGTTGCTGCGCTACTTCTTCTCGTTGCCACCGGGCGCCCCGCCGGGGAACGGGAAGGTCTGGAACATGGTGCGCGCCTGCTGCTGCATCTGATCCTGCATCTGCACGAACAGGTTCTTGCTCTGCTCGATGTAGTTGCCCATCATCGTCTGGATCATCGGAGTCTGCATCGCCATGAACTGCGCCCACAGCTCCGCGCTGGGCAGCCCCTTCGCGTCGTAGAAGGCCTTGGACTGGTCCTGCATCTTGGCCTGGATCTCCACGAAGGCCTGCATCGTCTTTTCCAGGTACGAGCCCATCATCCCCTGCATCGCGTGGCCGTAGAAGCGGATGATCTGCGCCAGCATCTGCGAAGAGAACAGCGGCGCGCCGCCCGCCTCCTCCTCGAGGATGATCTGCAGCAGGATGCTGCGCGTGAGATCTTCCTGCGACTTCGCGTCGAGGACCTTGAACTCCTCTTGGTCTAGCACCAGTTGCTTGACGTCGACGAGCGTGATGTAGGCGCTGGTCTTCGTGTCGTAGAGACGACGGTTGGGGTACTTCTTGATCAGTCGGAATTCCTTGGACATCGCGCTCGCCTCAGAGGACTTCGAGTTCGCCCGGCACGAACGGGGGATCGGGCACCATCGCCTTCACCCCATGTGCAGGCCACCGTTGCAGGAAAAGTCGGCGCCGGTCGTGAACCCGGCGTCGTCGCTCGTGAGCCAACCCACGATCGAGGCGATCTCCTCGGCCTTGCCGAGGCGCTTGACCGGGATCGTCTGGATGATCTTCTCGCGCACGTCTTCGCGCACCGCCATCACCATGTCGGTGGCGATGTAGCCGGGCGATACCGTGTTCACCGTAACACCCTTGCTGGCCACTTCCTGCGCCAGCGCCATCGTGAATCCGTGCATCCCGGCCTTGGCCGCCGAGTAGTTGGTCTGCCCGAACTGGCCCTTCTCGCCGTTGACCGAACTGATGTTGATGATGCGCCCCCAGTTCTTCTCGAGCATGCCGTCGAGCACCTGCTTCGTTACGTTGAACAGCGAGTTCAGGTTCGTGTCGATCACGGCGCGCCAGTCTTCGAGCGACATCTTGCGCAGCACGCCGTCGCGGGTGATCCCGGCGTTGTTCACGAGGATCTCGGGCGCACCGTGCTCGGCCTTCACCTTGTCGAACGCCTCCTTGGTGGAATCCCAGTCGGAAACGTTGCCCGCGGATGCGTAGAAGTTGTAGCCCTCGGCCTTCTGTTCCGCCAGCCACTTCTCGAAGTTGCGGGTCGGCCCGCATCCGGCCACCACCTTGTAGCCCATGTCGTGAAAGCGCCGGCAGATCGCGGTGCCGATTCCGCCCATGCCGCCCGTTACGTAGGCCAGTTTGCCCGTCATTGTCTCCTCCTCGTCGTGTCGTTGTGTTCGGTTCGTCCGGTTCAGGCCGCCCGCGCCTTCACGTAGCTGCCGGGGGCGGGCTCGATCGGCCGGTGCGCGGCCGACCCCGGCGCCTTCGGCGCCGCCACCCTCTTGCCCAGGTGCGGCTCGAGCCACTCGCTCCAGGCGTTCCACCAGCTCCCGGGGTGTTCGGTGGCCTTCCCGAGCCACTGCTCCGGGTCGGGGCCCGGCGCGCCGTCGATCCAGTAGCTGCGCCTGTTCTTGCTCGCCGGGTTGATCGCGCCGGCAATGTGGCCGCTCGCGCCGAGCACGAACTTCACGTCGTTGGTGAGCAACTGCGTGCACGCGTAGGCGGCGCGCCACAGCACGATGTGGTCTTCGCGCGCGCCGAACACGAAGCTCGGCACGTCGATGCGCCGCAGGTCGATGCGCTCGCCCGCGCAAACGAGGCGATCGGGGATCTTCAGCTCGTTGTGCAGGTACGTGTGGCGCAGGTACCAGCAGTACATCGGGCCGGGAAGGTTCGTGCTGTCCGCGTTCCAGTACAGCAGGTCGAAGGCGGGCGGACGCTCGCCTTTGAGGTAGTTGTTGACGTAGTAGTTCCAGACCAGGTCGTTCGGGCGCAGGTACGAGAACGTGGTGGCCAGGTCCTTGCCCGAGAGCACGCCGCCCGACCCGATCGTCTGCTCGCGAAGCTGCACCGAGGCCTCGTCGACGAACACGCCGAGCATTCCGGGTTCGGCGAAATCGAGCAGCGTAGCCATCAGCGTCATCGACTCCACCGGTCGCTCGCCGCGCGCCGCGAGCGCCGCGAGCGCGCAGGCGAGGATCGTGCCGCCCACGCAGAATCCGAGCGCGTTGACCGTCTCGGACCCGGTGATCTCGCGCGCCACCCTGATCGCCTCGAACACGCCCTTCTCGAGGTAGTCGTCCCAGGTGAGGTGGCCGAGCTCCGCGCTGATGTTCTTCCACGACACCATGAACACGGTGTTGCCGCGCGAGACGGCGTGCGCGACCAGCGAGCCCTCGGGCTGCAGGTCCATGATGTAGAACTTGTTGATCGCCGGAGGCACCATCAGCAGCGGCCGCTCGCCCACCTTGGGCGTGGACGGGTCATACTGGATGAGCTGGATCAGCTCGTTCTGAAAGACGACCGACCCGGGGCTGGTGGCCACGTTGCGCCCGACCTCGAAAGCCTCCTCGTCGGTTTGCGAGATGCGGCCCTTCTGCAGGTCGTCGACCAGGTTCTCGAGCCCGGCGCGCAGGCTCTCGCCCTTGGTCTCGATCATGCGCAGTTGCGCTTCCGGGTTGGTGGCGAGGAAATTGGAAGGCGAGAGCATGTCCACCCATTGCTCGGTCGCGAAGCGCACGCGATCGCGCGCCCGGGCGTCGCCCTGCACGGCGTCGGCCATCTTCTTCATGAATTCCGCGTTGAGCAGGTAGATGGCCGCCGACCAGGTGAAGGGCCCGTTGTCGTGCCAGGTCTCGTGCGCGAAGCGCCGGTCGGGCAGGCCGGGGCTGGCGTGGTTTGCCGCGGTCTCGAGCAGTTTCTGCCAGCGCTGCACGTAGTCGGCCTGCAGCGAGGCGAGCGTCTCGGCTGGCAGCGTCACCCCTTTCAGGTCGGCCGTGGTGGGCATCAGCTTGGAAAAAGAGCGCAGCGCGTCGAACGCGGGCGATGCCGCAGCGGGCGATGCCGCAGCGGAAGACGCCGCAGCGGAAGACGCCGCAGCGGAAGAGGCCGCAGCGGAAGATGCCGCAGCGGAAGAGGCCGCACCGGTGCGCCCGGCGCCTCGCGCGGGCGCCTTCGCGGGCGCCTTGGCCGGCTTGCGCCTCGCGCCAGCGCCTCGCCCGATCTTCTCCGCACCCCGCACCGATGGCGCTGCCGCAGTTCGTCGGGCCCTCTTCGGCCCCTTTCCGGTCGCCATCTTCGCTCCCAGTAGCCTGTTCTACAATCCTGCAATGCGGCAAACAGACGTGCCAGCACACGCCGGATGGACCTCGATCAGTCGATCCGATTTTGCACCGCGCCACGCATTTGTCAAATGCGCCGGCGGGCTGCGCCATCGGGGGCGGAAGCCCCGTGTGCGATGTACATCGTAGCGATCGGGTGGATCTACGTCGTTGCGCTGGTGGCGCTCACGCAGCCCACGTGGGTGCGCGCGCTGGCCACCTTCCTGCTCGCAGGGCTCGCGCCGCTCGCCCTCTGGCTGTGGCTCGTCGGCACGCCGCAGCGCCGCCGAAACAGGGCACGCGCCGGTGACGGCGAGGCCGATGCGGAGTCCTCCGGGTCAGTCGATCCAGATCACTGACGCCATCCGCCCCGTGACCCGATCGCGGCGGAACGAATAGAAGTCCTCGCGCGACGACGCGGTGCACCAATCGCCCCCGGACACCGCTTCTACGCCGCAGCGCACAAGCCGCTGGCGGGCGAGCCGATAGAGGTCGGCGAACCACTTCCCGCGCATGCCGGCCGCGCGAAAGGCCGCGCGTGCCTCGGGTGCCGCGCGAACGAAGGCGTGAAGCACCTCCTCGCCCACCTCGAAACGCCCGGCGCCGATGCCCGGCCCCATCCACGCACGCAGCGCGCTGCCGCCCGAGCGCGCGGCGAGCGCTGCAACCGTGCGCTCGAGCACGCCCGCAGCGAGCCCGCGCCACCCTGCGTGCGCGACGCCGATCGCGCTTCCCGCCTCGTTGCTGAGCAGCACCGGCACGCAATCGGCCGTGAGCACCGCCAGCACCACCCCAGGGCGCGCGGTGACGGCGGCGTCGGCGCGCGGTCGCTCGCCGCCCGCGGGCGGCGTCGCGTCGGCGTCGAACACCTCGGTGCCGTGCACCTGTTCGAGCCAGAGCGGTTCGGCGGGCAACAACCCTCGCAGCCGGTCGCGGTTCGTTCGCACGGCCTCGGGCGCGTCGCCGCAATGCGCCCCGAGGTTCCACCCGCCCGGGCCGCCCCCTGCCAGGCCCCAGGGGCCCGACGAGACGCCGCCGTGACGCAGCGTCGTGAACGCGCGCACCCGCCGAGCGGCGGGCCAATCGGGGGCGATCACGTGCCCGCGGCGCTCAGCGCGCATCGCCGATCTCCCGATCGAGCCGCGCGCACAGTTCGCCCGCGTCGATGCCGACCGATCGAGCCAGCCTGGCCATGTCCGCCGGGGGGGCGCTGCGCCAGTGCACGGCGTTCCCGCCTTCCGGGTCGACCAGCCCGAGCCGCCAGGCGTGCAGCGCCTGGCGCCCGATCGCTTCGCGGCGCCCGCCGTAGAGCTCGTCGCCCACGATCGGGTGCCCGATCGACGACAGGTGCACGCGAATCTGGTGCGTGCGCCCCGTGTCGAGCCTGCACTCGAGCAGTGCGATCGGCCCGCCCTGCGCCTGCGCCGCCGCGAGACGCCGGAAGTGCGTGCGGGCGGGCTTCCCCGCCGCGCCCTCCACCACGGCCATGCGCAGCCGCATCGACGGGTCGCGACCGATCGGCGCATCGACGCAACCGGCATCGGGGGGCGTGCCGTGAACGAACGCCAGGTAACGCCTCGACATCGTCCGGTCGGCCAGTTGGGCGGCGAGCGCCGCCGCTGCGCGCTCGCTCGCGGCCACCACCATCAACCCGCTGGTGTCCTTGTCGAGACGGTGCACGATGCCGGCCCGCGGCAGCCGCGCGAAGCAGGGATCGAGGTGCAGCAGGCCGTTGAGCAGCGTGTTGCGCCAGTTGCCAGCCGCCGGGTGCACGACCAGCCCGGCCGGCTTGTCGATCACCAGCAGATCCGGGCTGCGGTGCACGATCGTCAACGGCACCGGGTCGGGCTCGAACGCGCTGTCGGCTTCGTCGGGCAGCGGCGTGACCGCGAGCGTCTCGAACCCGGCAAGGCGGGTGGACGCGCTCACCGGGCGGTCGTCGCAGACCACGGCCCCCAGCGCGATCCAGCGCTGGATCCGGCTGCGCGAGGCGGCGGCCGGCGTTCCTGCAAGGCGCTGCGCGAGGAAGCGGTCGAGCCGCTCGCCCTTCGCTCCCTGCGCGCTCACGCGCACGACGCCCTCGGCGCTCTCGCCCGGCACATCCGCTTCGCTATAATCTGCCGAGCTCAACCGGGATCTCCAAGCCGCGCCGCGTGGCGCGCGAGGGTCGGGGTCGCGGAGCTCGTATCGCAAGGGTGCATCTGATGAAGCGTTGGTCCGGCCTGTGCAGGTTGCTCGCGGCGTTCGCATGCGCGGCAACGCTCGCCGCGTGCGGCGGAAAAGACTCGGCCGACGCAACGCTCGGGTGGAGCCCGGAGAAATTATATGCGGAGGGCAAGGACGAAATTCGGTCCGGGCGCTACGACGACGCGATCAAGCTGTTCGAGAAGCTCGAAGCGCGCTATCCGTTCGGTCGCTGGGCGCAGCAGGCCCAGATCGAGACCGCGTACGCGCACTACAAGCAATCGGAGCGCGTGCAGGCGCTCGCGGCCACCGACCGCTTCCTCAAGCTCTACCCGAATCACCCCGCGCTGGACTACGTCTACTACCTGCGCGGGCTGATCAACTTCAACGAGCAGCAGGGGTGGCTCGCGAAGCTCGGCGGGCAGGATCTCGCCGAGCGCGACCTCGACGCCGCGCGCGAGGCCTTCGACGCGTTCAACGTCGTCGTCACGCGCTTTCCCCAGAGCAAGTACGCGCCCGATTCCGAGGCGCGAATGAAGTACCTGGTCAACGCGATGGCCAGCGGCGAAGTCCAGATCGCCCGCTATTACTACCTTCGCAACGCCTTCATCGCGGCAACCAACCGCGCCCAGAACGTGATCCGCAAGTACCCCCAGACCCCTGCCACCGAGGAAGCGCTCTACCTGATGATGATGTCGTACGAGAAGCTCGGACTGCTTGACCTTCGCAACGACACCGAGCGTGTGTTCAAGCGCAATTTCCCCGACAGCGCGCTGCCCCGGTTGGGCGTGGGCCGCACCGAGCGCAGCTGGTGGCAGGTCTGGCGCTGAGCGCCCACGGCGCACCCGCACAGCACCGCACCGCAACCGCACCGCAACCGCGCCGCACCCGCCGCGCTCACGGCCCCTGCGCCACGAAGCCGATCGCCTCTTCGCGCGAGCGCGTGCGCGCGAACGGCGGCAGGCTCGCGAGCAGGGCGCGGCCGTACGAGCGCTCGGCCAGCCGCGCGTCGCACACCACCAGAAGGCCGCGGTCGGTCTCGGATCGCAGCAGGCGCCCCGCCCCCTGCTTGAGCGCCATCGCCGCGCCGGGCAGCTGCAGCGTGCGAAAGGGCTCCCTGCCCGCGCGGCGCGCCGCCGCGATGCGCGCCGCGAGCACCGGGTCGTCGGGCGGCGCGAACGGCAGCTTGTCGATCACCACGAGCGAGAGCTGGCGCCCGGGCACGTCGACGCCCTCCCAGAAGCTCGCGCTGCCCACCAGCACCGGCGCGGCGAGCTCGCGAAACCGATCGAGCAGCTCGGCCCGGCTCGCCTGCCCCTGCACCAGCAGCTCGATCCCCTCTGGCGCGCCCTCGTCCGCGCGGTCGCGAATGCGCTTCGCGAACTCGTCGACCATCCTCAGGGTGGTGCACAGGATGAAGGCGCGCCCCCGGTTCGCGACGATCACCGGCCAGACCGCCTCGAACGCGCGGTCTGCGAACCCGGGCGCCGACGGTTGCCCCACGCCCTGGGGAACCCACAACAGCGCCTGGCGCTGGAAGTCGAAGGGGCTTTGCCAGATGAATTCGCGCGCGCCCTGCGCGCCGATCGCCTCCACGAAGTGATCCATCGCGCCGCCCACCGCGAGGGTGGCCGACACGAACACCCAGGCGCGCGGCCGCTCGTGCATGTGACGCCGGAAAGGTTCGGCAACCGAGAGCGGGGTCCAGTGAAGCGTCACGCCGCCGGCGTGGATGTCCGCCCACGCGACGCCCTGCGGCGCTTCGTCGCCCGCGTCCGCGGCCTGACCGGTGGCAGCCATCGACCAGGCGTCGAGGCGAAACCGCGCTTCGGCAACGCGTGCCGCGCAGCGATCGAGTTCCACCGCGCGCTGCGCCGCCTCTTCGAGCGCGCGCGCGAGCGCACCGAGCTCGCGCACGCATCGCCCGATCGCCGCCATCAGCGCCTCGCGCGCGGCCGCTGCCTCGGCCATCAGCCGCGCTGGGGGCCCGGCCGCGAGCCGCAGCTCGCGCACCGACTGCTCGAGGGCGCGCGCGAGCTCGACCCAGTCGGCGGCGTCGCGCGCCTCGGCCAGCCCCGCGCGGAGCACGTCGCGCGCCAGTTCGACCAGGGCCCGGCTCGAGACCGCGGCGCCGAAGAACTGGGTGGCCACGTCGGCGATCTGGTGCGCCTCGTCGAACACGAGCACGTCGGTGGTGGGCAGCAGATCGGCAACCCCCTCGTCGCGAAGCGCGAGATCGGCGCAGAAGAGGTGGTGATTGACGACCACGACGTCGGCGCGCTGCGCCGCCTGGCGCGCGCGCACCACGAAGCACTCGCCCCAATCGGGGCACTCCTGCCCGAGGCAGTTCTCGCGGGTGGAGGTGGCCATCGACCACACCTGCGCCTCCTCGGGCACCCCTGGCAACCCGGCCCGGTCGCCGCTCGCGCTCACCGCCGCGTAGCGGTCGATCCGGCGCAGTTGCGCGATGTCCTCGCGGCGCACGAACTGCCCCTCGGCGAGGTTGCGCCGCAAGTGGTACCGGCAGACGTAGTTGGCGCGCCCCTTGAGCAGCGCCACTTCGGCGTGCACGCCCAGCGCGGCGCGCACCCGCGGGAGATCGCGTCCGTGCAACTGGTCCTGCAGGTTGCGCGTTCCGGTGGACAGCAAGACGCGCCCGCCCGAGAGCAGCGACGGCACGAGGTACGCGAAAGTCTTGCCGGTGCCGGTGCCCGCCTCGGCAACCAGCACGGCGCGCTCCTCGATCGCCTGGGCGATGCGCGCCGCGAGCTCGCTCTGGCCTTCGCGCGCGACGAACCCCGGGTGCGCCGACGCCAGCGCACCCCCCTCGGCGAGCGCTTGCTTGCTGGCGCGAACCAGCGCGCCACCGCCGGGGGCGGACTCGGACAATGCGAAACGCTCGACTCAGGCCTGGACGTCGGGCACCAGCTGCATCTGCAGCAGCGAGATCGAGTCCTTGATCTGGAGTTTGCGTTTCTTCAGGCGGCGCAGCTGCAGCTCGTCGAATTCGTTTCGCTCGCCCACCGCGGCAATCATCGCGTCGAGCCCGCGATGTTCGAGCTGCAATTCGGCAATTCGACGCTTGATCGATTCCACTTCTGTCATGTTTCGAATGATGGCCGCGTTCGGCCATGCGGCAAGGTTGTTCCGGCTCCTCGCGAGATGATATTCCGATGCACGCGCCGGGTACAGGGCGAATTCGGCGCGCCGCCCGCGGCGCGCTCGGGCGGCGGGGGCGCCCTCAGGTGAGCCGCTCGGCCTGCCCCCGCCTGGAGGCCTCGAGGTACTCGCGGCTGCGCATCTCGGCGATCCGGCTCACCGTGCGCCGGAACTCCCCGGCCAGCGGCCCGCGGGGGTAGAGCTCGTCCGGCGGGCACTGGGCCGACATCAGCAGCTTCACCCTCTGGTCGTAGAGCACGTCCACCAGCCAGACGAAGCGGCGCGCGGGCGAGGACATCGACGCGTCCATGCGCGGCACGCCCGAGACGATCACGGTGTGAAACAGCACCGCCAGCGCGAGATAGTCGTTGTGCGAGCGCGGCCCCCCGCACAGCGTGTCGAAGTCGAACCAGACCACCCCGTGCGAGCGACGCCTCGCGTGCACCCGCCGATTCTCGATCACGAGCCAGGGATCCTCGTCGGGGAACCGGGCGAGTGCGTCGTACATCGCCCCCAGCGCCTGGTCGGCCTCGCGGCCCGCGGGCGTGACGTAGGTTCTCACGCGGGCGATCGCGAGCTGGCGGTAGTCAACCCCCGCGTCGACGCTGATCACGTCGAGCCTGTGGTTGAGCAGCGCGATCGCCGGGAGCACGCGGTCGCGGTGCAGCCCCTCGGGGTACAGCGCGTCGGGCGCGTAGTTCGACGTGATCACGAAGGTCACGCCGTTGGCGAACAGTGCGCGCATCAGCCGCTCGAGGATCATCGCGTCGGCGATGTCGGCCACGTGGAACTCGTCGAAGCAGATCAGCCGGTAGCGCTTGGCGATTCTGGCCGAGACGGCGTCGAGCGGATCCTGCGTGCCCTTGAGCTCGTCGAGCTCACGATGCACGCCCCGCATGAACTCGTGGAAGTGCACGCGAAGCTTGCGCCGGTACGGCACCGATTGGAAGAAGCAGTCCATCAGGAAGCTCTTGCCACGCCCGACGCCGCCGTGCAGCCACACGCCGCGGGGCACCTGCGGGTGGACGATGAGCTTCTTGAGCCGGTTCGAGCGGCGCGCCTTGAACGCGACCAGCTCGTCGTGCATTCGCTCGAGCCGCGCCACCGCGGCGGCCTGCGCCTCGTCGGCGGCGAATCCGCGCGCGCCGAGGGCGGCGTCGAATGCCCGTGCGACGCTCACGCCTTGCAGCGGCCTCGCGCGGGGCTCGCGCTCCGCGCCCGGGCTTGCGCTCGGTCGCGCGGCATCACATGTTCAGCGCGCGCTTCGCGGTGGCGAGCGCCGCTTCGCGCATCACCTCCGACAGCGACGGGTGCGGGTGGCAGACGCGGCCGATGTCCTCCGCGGAAGCCTTGAACTCCATCGCCAACACGGCCTCGGCCACGAGGTCCGAGGCGCTCGAGGACACGATGTGCACGCCCAGGATCTCGTCGGTGCTCGCGTCCACCAGCATCTTCACGAAGCCGTCGGTGTCCCCCGTGCCCAGCGCCCGGCCGTTGACCGCGAACGGGAACTGACCCGTGCGGTACTCGCGCCCCTCTTCCTTGAGCTGCTGCTCGGTCTTGCCCACCCACGCGATCTCGGGCGCCGTGTAGATCACCCACGGAATCGTGTTGTAGTCGATGTGGGGCTTCTGGCCCGCGATCAGCTCGGCCACCATCACGCCCTCGTCCTCCCCCTTGTGCGCGAGCATCGGCCCGCGCACCACGTCGCCCACCGCGAAGATGCCCGGCACGCTCGTGCGGCACAGGTCGTCCACCTCGACGAACCCGCGCTCGTTCACCGCCACCCCGACCGTCTCGAGCGCGAGGCCGTCGGTGTTCGGCACGCGTCCAACCGAGACGATCAGCCGGTCGAAGCTGATCTTGTGCCCCTTGCCCTCGGCGTCTTTGTACTCCACGCTGACCCCGTTCTCGCCAACCTTCACCCTGCCGATCGTGACGCCCATCTCGATCGACAGGCCCTGCTCGGTGAAGATCTTCCAGCAGGCCTTCGACACCGACTCGTCGCAGGCCGACAGGAAGCTCGGCAGCGCCTCGAGTATCGTGACCTTCGCGCCCACCCTGCGCCACACCGACCCGAGCTCGAGGCCGATCACGCCGGCACCGATCACGCCCAGCCGCCCGGGAACGCTGTCGAACGACAGGGCCCCCTCGTTGTCGCACACGAGCTTGTTGTCGACCTCGATGCCCGGGAGATGGCGCGCCTTCGACCCGGTGGCGATGATCACGTGGCGCGCGTCGTTCACGTCCACCTCGTCGCCCTCCACCACTTCCACCCGGTGGAATCCGTCCACCGTGCCGGCGAAGCGGCCGTGCCCCTTGAGCCAGTCGATCTTGTTCTTGCGAAACAGGAACTCGATCCCCTTCGTCATCTTCTGGACGATCGCGTCCTTGCGCGCCACCATCTTGCCCACGTCGACGGCCAGGCCCTCGGCGGTGATGCCATGATCGCGCAGGTGGGTCGCCACGTTCTCGTAGTGCTCGGAAGACGCGAGCAGGGCCTTCGAGGGGATGCACCCCACGTTCAGGCAGGTTCCGCCCAGCGCGAGCTCTCCGGCCGGGTTGCGCCACTTCTCCACGCACGCGACCTTGAAGCCGAGCTGCGCCGCGCGCACCGCCGCGATGTAGCCCGCCGGCCCCGCGCCGATCACGATCACGTCATATCGTTCTGCCATCTTCGTTCCTTGACCTCGCCCGGTCAGATGTCGAGCAGGATGCGCGCAGGATCCTCGAGGGCCTCCTTGATCGCAACCAGGAAGAGCACCGCCTCGCGCCCGTCGATGATCCGATGGTCGTACGACAGCGCGAGATAGTTGATCGGGCGCACGACCACCTGGCCGTTCTCAACGACGGGGCGGTCCTTGGTCGCGTGCACGCCCAGGATCGCCGATTGCGGCGGGTTGATGATCGGGGTGGAGAGCATCGATCCGAACACGCCGCCGTTGGAAATGGAGAAGGTGCCGCCGGTGAGCTCCTCGAGGCCCAGCTTGCCCTCGCCCGCGCGCTTGCCGAAGTCGGTGATCGTCTTCTCGATCTGCCCGAAGGTGAGCTGGTCGGCATTGCGGATCACCGGCACGACCAGGCCGCGCGGCGACCCGACCGCCACGCCCACGTCGAAATACCCGTGGTAGACGATCTCGTTGCCGTCGACCGAGGCGTTCACCACCGGGTACTTCTTCAGCGCGTGCACCGCCGCCTTGACGAAGAACGACATGAAGCCGAGGCGGGTTGCGTGCTCCTTCTCGAAGCGGTCCTGGTAGCGCTTTCGCAGGTCCATCACCGGCTGCATGTTCACTTCGTTGAAGGTGGTCAGGATCGCGTTGGTGGCTTGCGACTGGAGCAGCCGCTCGGCCACGCGCTGGCGAAGCCGCGACATCGCCACCCGCTGCTCCGGCCGGCCCTCGAGCAGCAGCGACGCGTCGATCGGCGCGCGCACCTGCGGCAGCGCCGCCGGCAGCACCGGGCCCGCCGGTGCCGCCGAATCCTGCCGGGCTTGCCCGCCCGCCGACGGCGCGGCGCCCGCTCCCGCCCCGCCGCCACGGGCCTGCCCTTCGATCACCGCCTGCACGTCGCCCTTCGTGATCCGGCCGTCGCGCCCCGACCCCGGCACGTCGCCCGGCCCCAGGTTGTGCTCGGCCATCAGCTTCGCCGCCGCGGGCAGCGCAACGTCGCCCTTCATCCCGGCGCGCTCCGGGGCGGGCGCCGCGCGCGATCCGGGAACCTGCTGCCCGGCCGCCGACGCGGCCGCCGGCATCGGTTGCGCGGGCGCCGCCGCGGCCGCGGGTGCCGCGCCGGCCTCGGCCTTGGCCTCGGTGTCGATCGTGGCGATCACCTCGCCGGCGACGACGGTGGAACCGTCTCCCTTGGCCACCTTCACCAGCACCCCGGCCTCGGGCGCCGGGAGCTCGAGCACGACCTTGTCGGTCTCGATGTCGATCAGGTTTTCGTCGCGAGCGACGGCCTCGCCCACCTTCCTGTGCCACTGCAGGAGGGTTGCCTCGGCCACCGACTCCGACAGTTGGGGAACCTTCACTTCGATCAGTGCCATTTCTTGCTCCGAACCTCGTCGCTGTTAGCCGGCGCCCGCGCTCAGGCCTTCTTCGCCTTGGCAGCGCGCGTGTCGCCCAGCGCGGCTGCGATCAGCGCCTTTTGCTGCGCGTAGTGCTTGTCGTAGTAGCCCACCGCCGACGAAGCCGACGGCGCGCGCCCCGCATACGAGAGCTTCTGGCCCTCGAGCAACGCGGCGAGCATGTGGTGCTCCATGTAGAACCACGAGCCCTGGTTCTGGGGTTCGTCCTGGCACCAAACGACCTGGGTGGCGTTTGGAAACTTCTTCATCTCGGCCTCGTAGGCGCGATGCGCGAAGGGGTAGAGCTGCTCCACGCGCAGCAGCGCCACGTCGTCGATCTGACGCCCGCGCCTGGCGAGGAGCAGGTCGTAGTAGACCTTGCCGGTGCACACCACGACGCGCTTGACCTTCTTCGGGTCGATCGTCACGTCGACCTCTCCGATCACGGTCTGGAAAGCCCCCCTGGCGAGGTCGTCGAGCGGCGAGACCGCCTCCTTGTTTCGCAGCAGCGACTTCGGCGTCATGATCACCAGCGGCTTGCGGAACATGCGGATCATCTGCCGGCGCAGCAGGTGGAAGATCTGCGCCGGCGTCGTGGGCTGGCACACCTGCATGTTGTGCTCGGCGCACAGTTGCAGGAAACGCTCGAGCCGCGCGGAGGAGTGCTCGGGCCCCTGCCCCTCGTAGCCGTGCGGCAGCATCATCGTGAGCCCAGACACGCGGCCCCACTTCGTCTCGCCCGAGCTGATGAACTGGTCGATCACGACCTGCGCGCCGTTGACGAAATTGCCGAACTGGCCTTCCCAGATCACGAGCGTGTTCGGCTCGGCGGTGGCGTAGCCGTACTCGAACGCGAGCACCGCCTCCTCGGAGAGCACCGAATCGATCACGGTGAAGCTGCCCTGCTTGTCGGACACGTTCTGCAGCGGGATGTAGGTGCCGTGATCCCACTTCTCGCGGTTCTGGTCGTGCAGCACCGAGTGGCGGTGCATGAACGTTCCGCGACCGGTGTCCTGCCCCGAGAGGCGCACCGCGTAGCCCGAGGACAGCAGCGTCGCGATCGCGAGGTGCTCGCCCATGCCCCAGTCCAGGGGCAGTTCGCCCGCGCCCATCGCGCGGCGATCGGCGATCACCTTCTCCACCAGCGGGTGGAGCTTGAGCGTGGACGGTATTTCGGTGATGCGGTCGGCCACGCGCTTGAGCTCGGCCTTGGGCACCGAGGTGTCGGCCGAGTCCGTCCAGCGGCGGTTGAGGAACGGCATCCAGTCGACCGCGAACTTGCTCTTGAAGTTCGACAGCACCGGATCGACCGAGTGCTTGCCCTCGTCCATCGCCGCACGAAACTCCTTGAGCAGCTCGTCGGCATACTCGGCGGTGACCACGCCGTGCGTGACGAGCTTGTCGGCGTAGAGCTTGCGCGTGCCCGGGTGGCGCGCGATCTTCTTGTACATCAGCGGCTGGGTGAGCGCCGGCGTGTCCTGCTCGTTGTGCCCCAGCCGGCGGAAGCAGACGATGTCGACGACGACGTCCTTGCGGAAGGTCTGGCGGAAGTCGAGCGCGATCTGCGTCGCGAGCACGACCGCCTCGGGGTCGTCGCCGTTGACGTGCAGCACCGGAGCCTCGATCATCTTCACCACGTCCGAGCAGTAGGTGGTGGAGCGCGAGTCGCGCGGGTCCGAGGTCGTGAAGCCGATCTGGTTGTTGATCACGATGTGCACGGTGCCGTAGGTGCCGAAGCCGCGCGTCTGCGCCAGGTTGAGCGTTTCCATGATCACGCCCTGCCCGGCGAGCGAGGCGTCGCCGTGCACGAGCACGGGCAGCACCTCGCTGCCGTCGGCGTCGCCGCGCCGATCCATGCGCGCGCGGCACGAGCCCTCGACGACCGGCCCCACGATCTCGAGGTGCGAGGGGTTGAACGCGAGCGAGATGTGCACCGGCCCGCCCGGCGTGGTCATGTCGCTCGAGAACCCCTGGTGGTACTTCACGTCGCCCGAGGGCAGGTCGTCGACGTGGTGGCCCTCGAACTCGGCGAACAGTTCCTTGGGCATCTTGCCAAGCGTGTTCACCAGCACGTTCAGGCGCCCCCTGTGCGCCATGCCGATCACGATCTCCTGAACCCCTTGCGTGCCCGCCCGCTGGATCAGCTCGTCCATCGCGGCGATGAAGCTCTCCCCGCCCTCGAGCGAGAATCGCTTCTGCCCGACGTACTTCGTGTGCAGGTACTTCTCCAGCCCCTCGGCGGCGGTCACGCGCTCGAGGATGTGGCGGCGCTGCTCGGCGGTGAAGTTCGGGCGCGACCTGCAGCTCTCGAGGCGCTCCTGCATCCAGCGCTTCTGCGCGGGATCGCTGATGTACATGAACTCCGCGCCGATCGTGCCGCAGTACGTCTCGCGCAAAGCGCGCATGATCTCGCGCAGCGGCGCCTGCTCGAAGCCGAAATAGGCGTTGGCCACCGAAAAGATGTTGTCCTGGTCGGACTCGGTGAAGTCGTAGAACGCCGGGTCGAGCTCCGGGATCGCGGGGCGCTCGATGCGCTTGAGCGGGTCGAGGTCGGCCCAGCGCGTGCCGAGGAAGCGGTACGCCGAGACCAGGCTCTGCACGAACACCTGCTTGCGCGCGGTTGCCGCGTCGCCGCCCATCACGCGCGGCTGCAGCGTTCCCTGCTTGGCCCGGTCGGCGAAGGACTGCACGATCGGGGCGTGCGCCACGTCGCGCGTCTGCGGGTTTCCGTCGGACGCCGGTACGACCTGGAGATTGTCGAAGTACTGGCGCCAGTTCTCGGGCACCGACCCCGGATTGTTGAGGTAGCTCTCGTAGAGCTCCTCGACGTACGGGGCATTACCGCCGAACAGATAGGAGTTCGACTGGAAGGCTTTCAGCATGGCATTTCACCTTTCGCAACGAGTTTCTCGTCAAAGAGGCTCGAAGCCGCCATTGGCTCCGACGGCCGTCCGGCGGTCTGCACCGGGGCGGCTCGCAACTTTCGATCTGATCAGCGGTGATTTGGCATAGGCTCACTTTGGCGGATCCGGCGAGGATACCACCTGTTGCGGGGGCGGGGCCGATTCCCCGCCCGGGCTTTGCCGCGCGCGCGGTCAGGAGCGGCGAAACTCCGGCGGGATGTCGCGCCGCACCGGGCCGGTGTAGAGCTGGCGCGGCCGCCCGATCTTCTGGTCGGGCTCGGCGATCATCTCGTTCCACTGCGCGATCCACCCCACCGTGCGCGAGAGCGCGAAGATGGCGGTGAACATCGAGGTCGGGAAGCCGAGCGCCTTTTGCACGATGCCCGAGTAGTAGTCCACGTTCGGGTAGAGCTTGCGGCTCACGAAGTAGTCGTCCTCGAGCGCGATCTGCTCGAGCTTCATCGCGAGCGCGAAGATCGGGTCTTTCTCGAGGCCCAGTTCCCCCAGCACCTCGTAGCAGGTCTCGCGCATCAGCTTCGCGCGCGGGTCGTAGTTCTTGTAGACCCTGTGGCCGAAGCCCATCAGCTTCACGCCCGAGTCCTTGTCCTTGAACTTCTCCACGTACTCGCCGATCTTCTCCACGCCGCCGTGCTGGACGATGTCGTCGAGCATGAGCAGGCAGGCCTCGTTCGCGCCCCCGTGCGCCGGCCCCCACAGCGTTGCGATCCCCGCCGCGATGCACGCGAAGGGGTTCGCCCCCGACGAGCCCGCGAGCCGCACCGTGGACGTGGACGCGTTTTGTTCGTGGTCGGCGTGCAGGATCATGATGCGGTCGAGCGCGCGCGTGAGCACCTCGTTGGCCTCGTATTCCTCGCACGGCGTGCCGAACATCATGCGCATGAAGTTGGCCGTGTACGACAGGCTGTTCTTCGGATACATGAACGGCTGGCCGATCGAGTACTTGTACGCCATCGACACCAGCGTGGGCATCTTTGCGAGCAGGCGGATCGCCGACACGAACCGGTGAGCCGGGTTGTGGATGTCGAGCGAGTCGTGATAGAAGGCCGCGAGCGCGCCCACGCACCCCACCAGGATCGCCATCGGGTGCGAATCGCGGCGGAACCCGAGGAAGAAGCGCGACATCTGCTCCTGCACCATCGTGTGGTGCAGCACGTTCTTGTCGAACACCTGGCTCTGCTCCTCGGTCGGGAGCTCTCCGTTGAGCAGCAGGTAGCAGGTGTCGAGGAAATCGCAGTGCACCGCAACCTGCTCGATCGGATAGCCGCGATAGAGCAACTCGCCCTTGTCGCCGTCGATGTAGGTGATCTTCGAGTCGCAGGCGGCAGTGGAAAGGAAGGCCGGGTCGAAGGTGAACTTGTCGGTCGCGCCGTACAGCTTGCGGATGTCGATCACGTCGGGCCCGATCGTGCCGCTGTAGATGGGAAATTCGACCGAAGGAGTGCCGTCGGAGAAATTCAGGGTAGCGGTGTGTTCAGTCTTCATGGTCGAATGCCTTTCTCTTCTTGAGGGAGACGGATCTCCTCAGGCCTCGCGCAACAGCTGCAGGACCCGGCGCGGGTTTTCCTGCGCCGCAATCCCTTCGGGCTCGCGCCGTCCGAGGATCAGTTCGAGCAGCTCGTTGTCGGGGAGGTCGAGGAGCGCATCGAGCCCGGCGACGTCGTCTTCGCCGAGCGTGGTCTCGTGCGCGGCGAAAAACCTCTGCAGCACGAGATCGTTCTCGAGAAGCCCGCGGCGCGCGCGCCAGCGCAGCCGGCGACGTCGATCGGCGTCGATCGGTGGGGCTGCGCTGTCTCGCGGCATCTCGTCTTCTCTCGGTCAGACCGTCCGCCTGACCATCAGTTCCTTGATCTTTCCAATCGCCAGCGTCGGGTTGAGCCCCTTGGGGCACACGTCCACGCAATTCATGATCGAGTGGCACCTGAACAACCGGTACGGATCCTCGAGGTTGTCGAGCCGCTCGCTGGTCGCCCGGTCGCGGCTGTCCGCGAGGAAGCGGTAGGCCTGCAACAGCCCTGCCGGCCCGACGAACTTGTCCGGATTCCACCAGAACGACGGGCACGCGGTGGAGCACGAGGCGCACAGGATGCACTCGTACAGGCCGTTCAGCGCCTCGCGCGCCTCGGGCGACTGCAGCCGCTCGCGCTCCGGCGCGGGCGCGTCGTTGATCAGGTAGGGGCGGATCGACTCGTACTGCTTGAAGAACTGCGTCATGTCGACGATCAGGTCGCGCACCACGG
>DATCZK010000137.1:0-29370 GCA_036525975.1 Burkholderiaceae bacterium
GATCGCGCGCGGCAGCGCGCGCCCGGCCGCGGACATCGTTCCGCCGACGTGGGGCGACGCGGAGCGCGCGGCGATGTCGCGCGTGATCGCCAACGGGCACTGCGGACTGCTGCCCGAGCGGGCGGTGGCCGCGATGGTCACCGCGCAGCTCGCGCGCGACGCGACCATTGCCGACGCGATCGTGCGATCGCGGGCGCGCGCCGGCCTGCCGGTGGTGCTGATCGCCGGAAACGGGCACGTGCGCCGCGACATCGGCGTTGCGCGCCACCTCGCGGCGCGCGCCCCCGGCGCGCGCGTTTTTTGCGTGGGGTTCCTGGAAACCGGCCACCCGGCGAGCGGGCCCGACGGCACGCCGCGGTACGACCTCGTCGTGCGCACGCCCGAGCACCCGCGCGCCGATCCGTGCGAGAAGCTGCGCCGGACGATGCCGCCGGCGCGCACCGGCTGAGTTGCCGCGCGGGGCGAGGCCGCGGCCCGCGGCTTGCCTGCCGCGAGCCGGACCCGGGCGCGCCTCAGCGCAGCCCGAGCACGTCCTGCATGTCGAACAGCCCGCTGGTGTGCGCGGCGAGGAACCGGCACGCGCGCACGCTTCCGGCCGCGTAACCCTGGCGGCTCGAGGCGCGGTGCGTGATCTCGATGCGTTCGCCGATGCCCGCGAACATCACGGTGTGCTCGCCCACGATGTCGCCGCCGCGCACGGTGGCGAAACCGATCGTGGACGCGCGGCGCTCGCCCGTGACGCCCTCGCGGGCGAACAGCGCCACCTCGTCGAAGTCGCGCCCGAGCGCGTCGGCCACCACGCGCCCCATCTGCAGCGCCGTGCCCGAGGGCGCGTCGACCTTGTTGCGGTGGTGCGCCTCGATCACCTCGATGTCGTAGCCCTCGCTGAGGATCCTGGCGGCGGTCTCGAGCAGCTTGAAGGTGGCGTTCACGCCCACGCTCATGTTCGGCGCGAACACGACCGGGATGCTCGAGGCGGCGCGATGGATCTCGTCGCGGCCGGCCTGGTCGATGCCGGTGGTGCCGATCACGATGCGCACGCCGCGGGCGACGCAGGCCCTGAGGTGCGCGAGCGTGCCCTCGGGGCGGGTGAAGTCGATCAGCGTGTTGGCCTGCTCGAGCGCCTCGTCGAGCGAACTGGTGACCATCACGCCGGTGGTGCGGCCGAGGAACTCGCCCGCGTCGCGGCCGATCGCGGCGCTGCCGGCGATCTCGAGCGCGCCGGCCAGTTCCATGTCGGGTGCCGCGAGCACGGCCTCGACCAGCATCCGGCCCATGCGCCCCGAGGCGCCGGCAACCGCGACGCGGATCACTTCTTCGCCTCCGGCTGCCCGGGCGCGCGGTAGCCGGGCAGCGCCGGGTCGCCCGCGTCGCTGCTCGCCGGGAGTTCGTCCACCGCCCGCACTTCGCTCACCCGCTCGTCGCTGAAGCGCACGATCACCCGGCGCAGTTCGCTGCTGCCGTCGGCGCGCTGGTAGCGAAAGACGTAGTCCCATCGGTCGACGCGAAACACCGGCGTGAGCAGCGGCGCGCCGAGCGCGAACTTCACCTGCTCGCGCGTCATGCCGGGCTTGACCTGGTCGACCATCGCCTGCGTGAGGTAGTTGCCCTGCGGCAGGTCGGTGCGGTAGGGCTGGAACAGGCCGCTGCGGCTGGCCGAGCGCGGCGCGCAGGCCGCAACCGCCGCCAGCGCGGCCACCGCGACGACAATTGCCAGCGCGCGCCGCGCGGTTTTTCGATCGATCGATTGCGAAGGGGTCACGCCTGGGCTCGCTCGCGGTGGCCCCGGCGGCACGTCGCCGACCGGGGTATTGTGCAGCCGCTATGATAACGATTCCCTCCAAAGCCGAGCGAAGCCCGATGTCGGTTACGCAAGACCTCCAGAGCATCGGCCTGAAGGCGACCGCCCCGAGGATGAAGGTCCTCGCGCTGTTCCAGACGGCCAAGCAGCGGCACATGAGCGCCGAAGACGTCTATCGCGAGCTGCTGGGCGAGGACCAGGACATCGCGCTCGCCACCGTCTACCGCGTGCTCACCCAGTTCGAGCAGGCCGGCCTGCTCAAGCGCAGCAACTTCGACTCGGGCAAGTCGGTGTTCGAGTTGAACGAGGGCTCGCACCACGACCACCTCGTGTGCCTGCAGTGCGGGCGCGTGGAGGAGTTCTACGACGCCGACATCGAGCGCCGCCAGCGAAGCGTCGCCAAGGAGCGCGGCTTCGACCTGCAGGACCACGCCCTCGCGCTGTACGCCAATTGCCAGCGCGCCGGGTGCCGGCATCGGCCCGAGACCGAGTGATGGAGCCGTGACATGCCATCCGACGCGCTCGAGCTGATCGCGCCCGCACCGGGCACGTACGACGAGATGCTCGCCGCGGGCGACGCCCCGCGCGAGCACTATCGCGCGTACGCGAACTGGCTCGGCGCCGGCAGCGCGGGCGCGATGGCCGCCAAGCGCGCCGAGGCCGACCTGATCTTCAGGCGCACCGGCATCACGTTCTCGGTCTACGGCGACGAGGGCGGCAACGAGCGGCTGATCCCCTCGGACCTGGTGCCGCGCATCATCCCGGCCGACGAGTGGGCGGTGCTCGAGCGCGGGCTCACCCAGCGCGTGACGGCGATCAACCGCTTCCTCCAGGACATCTACCACGAGCAGGCGATCCTCAAGGCGGGGCTCATCCCCGAGGAGCAGATCCTTCGCAACGACCAGTTCCAGGTGGCGATGATCGGCATCAGGCTGCCCTACGACACCTACGCGCACATCGTGGGGGTGGACATCGTCCGGCACAGCGACGGCGGCTTCTACGTGCTCGAGGACAACCTGCGCGTGCCCTCGGGCGTGTCGTACATGCTGTCCAACCGCAAGATGATGATGCGCCTGTTCCCCGACCTGTTCCGGCTGCACAAGGTGCGTCCGGTGGAGCACTACCCGGCGCTGCTGCTGCAGACGCTGCGCGCGGCCACCGAAGTGGTCGAGCCCACCGTGGCGCTGCTCACCCCGGGCCGGTTCAACAGCGCCTACTTCGAGCACGCCTTCCTCGCGCAGCAGATGGGCATCGAGCTGGTGGAGGGGCAGGACCTGTTCGTCAAGGACGGCTACGTCTTCATGCGCACCACCTCGGGCCTGCAGCGCGTGGACGTGATCTACCGCCGGCTCGACGACAGCTTCCTCGACCCGCTCGCGTTTCGCCCCGATTCGCTGCTCGGCGTGCCGGGGCTGCTCGCGGCGTACCGGCTCGGGCGCGTCGTGATCGCGAACGCGATCGGCACCGGCGTGGCCGACGACAAGTCGATCTACCCCTACGTGCCGGAGATGGTCCGCTTCTACCTGGGCGAGGAGCCGATCCTCAACAACGTGCCCACCTGGCAGTGCCGCAAGCCCGAAGACCTGGCCTACGTGCTGGCGCACCTGCCCGAGCTCGTGGTCAAGGAGGTGCACGGCGCCGGCGGCTACGGGATGCTGGTCGGGCCCACGTCGACCCGCGACGAGATCGAGGCCTTCCGCGCGGTGCTCAAGGCGCGCCCCGCCGGCTACATCGCGCAGCCCACCCTGTCGCTGTCCACCTGTCCGACGATGGTCGAGGAAGGGGTGGCGCCGCGGCACATCGACCTGCGCCCCTTCGTCCTGATGGGGCGCGACGTGCGCATCGTGCCGGGGGGTCTCACGCGGGTTGCGCTGCGCCGCGGCTCGCTGGTCGTGAACTCGTCGCAGGGCGGGGGCACGAAAGACACCTGGGTGGTCGACCCGCCCGCGGCCGCCCCGGACAGCGAGGCGGCCTGATGCTCGCGCGCGTCGCGGCCCACCTGTACTGGCTGTCGCGCTACGTCGAGCGCGCCGAGAACATGGCGCGCATCCTCGACGTGGGGCAGTCGCTCGCGCTGGTCACGGCGCGCGCGGGCGACGATTCCGCCGCCGAGCCGCTCGTGATCACCGACAACGCGGCCTCGTTCGAGGCCACCGCGCGGCCCCTCACCTCGGAGAACGTGGCCCGGTTCCTCGCGTGGGAGCCGTCGCTGCAGTCGTCGATCGCGAGCTGCCTGGAGGCGAGCCGCGAGAACGCGCGCGCGGTGCGCGGTTCGATCACCTCCGAGATGTGGGAGTGCATCAACGACACCTGGATGCAGCTGCACGCGCGCCGCCGCGGCGGGCTCGAGCCGATCAACTCCGAGTTCTTCGACTGGGTGAAGGAGCGCAGCCACCTGTTTCGCGGCATCACCGAGGCCACGCTGCGTCGCGGGCAGCCCTACCACTTCATCCGGCTCGCCACCTTCATCGAGCGCGGCGACAACACCGCGCGCATCCTCAGCGTGAAGCACGCGCGCCAGGCGCAGGCCGACGGCGAGGTCGAGTCCGACTACTACCGCCTCAGTTCGGTGCTGCGCTCGGTGAGCGCGCTCGAGGCCTACCGCGACACCTACCGCGACGCGATCGGCCCGCGACGCGTGGCGCAGCTGCTCGTGTTCGACGAGCGCCTGCCGCGCTCGCTGCGCTTTTGCAGCGACGAGATCGTGACCCAGCTGAGCCGCCTGCCGCAGGAGGCCGGGCGCACGGCGCGCCGCATCGCCGCCACCGTGCGCGCCGGGCTCGCCTACGGCGACGTGGACGACATCGAGGGCGTGCGCGGCGACGGGCTGCGGGTGTTCCTCGAGGAGTTCATCGACGACAACCGCAGGCTCGGCGCGGCGGTGCAGGGCGAATACATGGAGATGCAATAGATGCTGCTTTCCGTGCTGCACTCCACCCGCTACGTCTACGCCGAGCAGGCGCGCCGCAGCACGCAGTACATTCGCCTCACGCCGCACCCGCAGTCGCAGCAGCGAACCGTGCACTGGGACGTGCGCTTGCCGGAACGGGCGGTGACGATGAACGACGCCTTCGGCAACGTCACCCACGTGCTCACGCTCGACAAGCCCCACAGCGAGATCCACCTGGTCGCGCGCGGAAGCGTGGAGGTGCCCGACATCGACGACGGCGAGCCCGCCGGCAGCGTGAATCCGCTGGTGTTCCTCAGGACGACGCCGCTCTCGGCGAACGACGAGGCGATCGACGCCTTCGTCGAGCCGATGCGCGCCACGGTGCGCGCGCGCCCGCTGATCGGGCTCACCGACCTGATGAACGCGGTGGCCGACCGCGTGCCCAGGCGCGAGGGTTCCACCACGTCCGACACCACCGCCGCCGAGGCCTTCGCGCTTGGCGCGGGCATGTCGCAGGACCAGGCGCACGTGTTCATCGCGTGCTGCCGCACGTTGGGGGTGCCGGCGCGCTACGTGAGCGGCTACGCCTACTCGCCCGACCGCGAGCAGGTGTCCAGTTGCGCGTGGGCCGAGGCGTGGCTCGCGAACCGCTGGGTGGGGTTCGACGTGGCCAACGCGCGCGACGCGCGCGGCGGGCACATCAAGCTCGCGGTGGGGCTCGATTACCTCGACGCCTGCCCGGTGCGCGGGGTGCGGCTGGGCGGGGGCAGCGAGGAGCTCTCCACCTCGGCCGACGTGCGGGCGACACAGTGAGCCCGGTGCGAGGCTTCGTTGCCGCATTGCTGCTGCTCGCCTGCGCGGCCGCGCAGGCAGCGCCCGACTACGCGCGCGAGAAGCGGTGGGCCGACGAGGTCGTTCCGGGCATCGTGGTCGGCGACGCGGTGTTCCTCGAACTGGGATCGGGCCGCAAGTTCCTCGCCTTGCTCACCGAGCCCAACGAGCCCAGGGCCGCGCTGATCGTCGTCCACGGCCTGGGGATTCACCCCGACTGGGGGCTCGTCGGCACGCTTCGAACCGGCCTTGCCGATCGCCGTTACACGACGCTCTCGGTCCAGATGCCGGTGCTGGCGGCAACCGCGGCACCGGGCGAATACCGGTCGACCTTTCCGGAGGCGGTCGAGCGGATCGCGCGCGCCGTCGATTATCTCGGCGCGAAGGGCTACGGGAAGATCGCCATCGTCTCGCACAGCATGGGCTCGACGATGACCCGCGAGTACCTGCGCAAGGATCCGTCCAGGGTCTTTGCCTGGGCGTCGCTGGGCAACGTGGAACGCGACGCGTATTCGGGCCTGGTGATTCCGCTGCTCGACCTGTTCGGCGAGAACGACCTGCCCAACGTGTTGGGGAATGCGCCGTCGCGCGCCGCATCGCTCGCCGGCAACGCGAAGTCGAGGCAGCTGAAGATCCCCGCGACCGATCACTTCTTCAAGGACCGCGAGGCGGCGATGATCGAGGCGGTGGCCGCATTTCTCGCTGCGCTGCCCTGACGCGGCCGGGACGCGGCGCAGGGGCAGACTTCGCCGGCGCGTAGTGTTATCGTCACCTGACGATTTAGCGCCTTCCCGAAGGCCCCGCCCAACGAAAGCCCGTGCCCGGCGATGAAAGCCAAATCCGACCTGCTCGCGGCCGCGCGCCGCGGTGCCGAGACCCACGCCAGGCAGCGCGCCAGCCTGCCAAGGCCGCGTTCGCCGCGCCTGCCGCGCGAGGAGCGCCGCGCGCAGATCCTGGCGCAGGCGAGCCGGTTCTTCTCCGAGTACGGGCTCACCGCGCAGACGCGCGCGCTCGCGGACTCGTGCGGGGTTTCGCAGCGGCTGCTCTACAGCTTCTTTCCCAGCAAGGCGGCGCTGCTCGAGGAGGTCTACCGCAGCGAGATCGCGGGCCCCTTCAAGGCGATCTGGTTCGCCGACCTCAAGGACCGCAAGCTGAGCGTGGAGCAGCGCCTGATCCGCTTCTACCACGAGTACTACGACAGCGTGACCACGCGCCGCTGGTTGCGCCTGTTCCTCTACGCCTCGCTCGCCGAGATGGCGATGGCGCCCGACTACATCGCGGCGATCGTCACGCACATGCTCGAGATCGTGGTGGCCGAGGCGGCGAGCGAGCAGGGGCTGAAGGTGCCGGCGGACCCGGCGCAGGTGCAGGAAATCGGCTGGATACTGCACGGCGCGGTCTCGCACCTGGCCATCCGCCGCCACGTCTACGCCAACGACAACCCCACCCCCGCGCACGACGTGATCGCGCTGCAGGTGCGCAGCTTCCTCGGCGGGCTGCCCGCCGTCCTGCCGCCTGCCCGCAAGGGGCGCTGAGGCCTTTGTCGTCAGTTGACGATAAAGGCTTTTTGATCTCATACTTCTCCCACCTGCCGCAGGGGTTTCTGCGGTGCGGGCGGCGCCAGCCGTCCGGCGCTTCGACCGAACAACTGCTGGAGGCACCATGAACGAGATGCACGCACCCATCGCGGGCCGCCGCGAATTCCTCAAGGCCGCCGGAGCAACCGGCACGGCACTGCTGGTGCCGGCGCACAGCGCCTGGGCGGCCGATCCGATCAACTTCTTCACCTGGTCGGCGGCCGTGGACCAGGTCAAGAGCCACATCGCGGCGTTCGAACAGAAGACCGGGCTGAAGGTGAACTACAGCAACGCCCCGTGGGCGCAGTACCGCGACACGATGGTCACCAAGTTCGTGGGCAACGCGCCGATCGACACGATGTGGGTGTCCGACTCGTGGCTGCCCGAGTGGGCCGACGCCGGCTGGCTCGCGCCGATCGACGGCTACACCGATCTCACGAAGTACAACGCCGACGTCGACGATTTCTGCAACCAGTCGATGCGCTACAAGGGCAAGCAGTACGGCCTCACCTACTACAGCGACTACATGTCGTTCTTCTACGACGACAGCAAGCTCAAGAAGGCCGGGATCTCGGCCGCGCCCAAGACCTGGGACGAGGTCGTGCAGCAGAGCCTCGCGATCAAGAAGGCGGGCATCGCCGAGTACCCGCTGATGCTGTCGATGGCGCGCGAGAGCTGGCTGATCGAGTTCATGTCGGCGCTGGTGTTCTCCAGCGGCGGGCGCTTCGTCGACGACGCGGGCAACGCGGTGATGCACGACCCGGCCAAGGGCGCGCACAAGGCGCTGCAGTGGGTCGTGGACGCCGTGAACAAGCACAAGATCGTCTCGCCCGCCTGCGTGGAGATCGGCGAGCTCAACGGGCTCAAGGCGTTCACCTCCGGAAACCACCCGATGGCGATGCTGGCGCGCTATCGCGTGCGCACGCTCAACGACCCCAAGCAGTCGCAGATCGCCGGCAACGCCAAGCAGGCGCTGATGCCCGCCGGCCCGGGCGGGAGCCACGCCACCGTCGGCTGGACGCGTTTCTACGGGCTCACCGCGAGCGCGGCGAAAGACAAGGCGCGTGCGGCCAACGCGGTCAAGCTGATCGAGTGGTTCGGCGGCAAGGCCGACGGCAAGTACACGTTCCAGAAGATCATCTTCACCGACGTCGGCGCGGGGTTCGGCGTGAAGTCGCTGTTCCAGGACGCCGACATCAAGGCCAACTACGCCAAGTACTCCGACATCGCGATGTTCGAGGCCCAGCAGAAGCTCGCCCGCAAGAAGGACGTCGTCTCGCGCTGGTTCGGCGAATGGGACGAGGTGAACGGCTCGGCGTGGCAGGCCGCGATCCTCGGCAAGTCGTCGGTGGCCGACGCGCTGAAGAAGTCGGCCGAGGCCTGGAACGACCTGAAGAAGGCCTGATCGCGCCCGCGCGCCCCCAGGGCGGGCCCGGCGATCGCGCCGGGCTGCCCGGGCGGCGCCCTTGCAGCCCCCGTTGCCCATGAGCGTCCTCGGTTTCACACCGGCCTGGCTGCGCTACCCGGTCAGCCGATACGACCAGCGCAGCGCGATGCTGTTTCTCGCGCCGATGATGGCGGTGCTCGCCGTCGTGGCGGTGTTCCCGGTCGTCTATTCGTTCTGGACGAGCCTGTTCGACCTCAAGCTCACGCGCCCGCACCGCGTGCCCTTCGTCGGGCTGGACAACTACGGCAAGGTCTTCGGCGACGCGCTGTTCTGGGAGTCGGCCGCCCGCACCGCTTCGTTCACCGTGATGTCGGTGGCCGCGATCATGGTCATCGCCACGCTGATGGCGCTGCTGCTCAACGAGGAGTTCCGCGGGCGGCGCTATCTCTCGGCCGTGCTGCTGGTGCCGTGGGCGATTCCCTACGTGGCCAACGGCCTGATGTGGAAGTGGATCTACGACTCGGGCTACGGCGCGCTCAACGGCCTGCTGTACCAGCTCGACTTCATCGACAAGTACATGGTCTGGCTCGGCGACGCCGACAAGACGCTCGCGCTGATCGCCAACGCCTTCGTCTGGAAGGAGGTGCCGCTCGCCACGATCCTGCTGCTGGTGACGATGAAGTCGATCCCGGCCGACCTGTACAGCGCCGCCAAGGTCGACGGCGCGAACGTCTGGAAGCGCTTCGCGCACATCACGCTTCCCTCGCTGCGCCCCGGCTTCGCGCTCGTGATCATCTACGAGACGATGATGGCGGTGCGTCACTTCGACCTGTTCTTCATCCTCACCGAAGGCGGTCCGGCCGAGGCCTCGCACGTGATGGCCTGGCAGGTGTACGTGGAGACCTTCCGCAAGCTCTCGTTCGGCACCGGGTCGGCGCTCGCCTACGTGATGGCGCTGGTCACCTTCGTGATCGCGTACTGGGTGATCCGCACGCTCGGGAAGAAGCTGTGAGGGCGGTGAAGGTCGCGCGTCGCGCGGGGCTGGCGATCGCCTCGGTGGTCTTTCTCGCGTACATCCTCGCGCCGGTCGCGTGGATGGTCTCGTCGTCGTTCCAGGACGACGCGGAGATCACCTCCAAGCCGCCGCACTGGATCCCCCACGAACCCACGCTCGAGAACTTCGCCGCGATCTTCCAGGAGTCCGAGAAGAAGGTCACCTACGAGACGCGGCGCCAGGGCGACACCGCCACCGGCGGGTACATTCCCTCGACCGCGAAGAACCTGCTGCCGGCGATGTGGAACAGCACGATCGTGGCGGTGAGCGTCGTGGTGCTCAACCTGCTGGTGAGCATCCCGGGCGCCTACGCGCTCGCGAAGATCCGCTTCATCGGGCGCTCGAGCTCGATCTACCTGATGCTCACCACGCGCGTGATCCCCGACATCGCGCTGGTCGTTCCGTTCTTCCTGTTCATCCGCAAGCTCGGGCTGCTCGACACCCTGAGTTCGCTCGTGATCACCTACCTCGCCGTCACGGTGCCGTTCTCGATCTTCATCCTGATGAGCTACTTCGAGTCGCTGCCCGACGAGCTCGACAAGGCCGCGCGCGTGGACGGCTGCTCGCGGATGCAGACGCTCGTGCACGTGTTCCTGCCGCTCGCGCTCCCGTCGCTCGTGGCGGTGGTGCTGTTCACCTTCCTCACGAGCTGGAACGAGTTCCTGCTCGCGCTGATGTTCACGCAGACGCCGGCCTCGCAGACGATGCCGATCGTGGTCGCCTCGTTCACCTCCGACTTCACGATCAGCTTCTCGTTCATCAACGCCGCCGGCGTGCTGGCGATCGTTCCGCCGGTCGTGCTCGCGGTGATGTTCCAACGCTACATCGTGTCGGGGCTCACCGCCGGCGCGGTCAAGGGCTGAGGCCCGGGGAGCAGACAGTGGCGCGCATCCGCTTTTCCGCCGTCGGCAAGCGCTACCCCAACGGGTTCGTCGCGCTCGCCGACCTCAACCTCGAGATCGAAGACCGGGAGTTCCTCGTGCTGCTCGGGCCCTCGGGCTGCGGCAAGTCGACCACGCTGAACATGATCGCCGGCCTGGAGGAGATCACCAGCGGCGAGCTGCGCTTCGACGACACCGTGGTCAACGAAGTCCCGCCGCACAAGCGCGACGTGGCGATGGTGTTCCAGAGCTACGCGCTGTACCCGCACAAGTCGGTCTACGAGAACATCGCGTTCGGGCTGCGCATGCGCGGCCAGCACGACAAGGCCGAGATCGACCGGCGCGTGCGCGACGCCGCGCGCCGGCTCGAGATCGAGAGCCTGCTCGAGCGCAGGCCCAACCAGCTCTCGGGCGGGCAGCGCCAGCGCGTGGCGCTGGGGCGCGCGATGGTGCGCCAGCCCTCGGTGTTCCTGATGGACGAGCCGCTGTCGAACCTCGACGCCGCGCTGCGCATCTCGATGCGCGCCGAGATCAAGCAGCTGCACCACGCGATGCAGACCACCTTCGTCTACGTCACGCACGACCAGGCCGAGGCGCTCACGCTGGCCGATCGCATCGTCGTGATGCGCGAGGGCGTGGTGCAGCAGATCGGCTCGCCCGACGAGATCTACGAGCAGCCGCGCAACCAGTTCGTGGCCGCCTTCCTGGGCAACCCGCCGATCAACTTCCTCGAGGGCGCGGTGGACGACGCGCCCGAGGGCCCGGTGTTCCGCTGCGGCGACCTGCGCCTGGCGCTGCCCCCGGCGCTCGCGGCCGGCGCGCGCGCCCGGGTCGGCGCGCCCGTGGTGCTGGGCCTGCGCGCCGAGGACGTGATCGAGCAGGCGGGCCCGCAGGCGTGCGCGCTGCGCGGCGAGGTGAGCACGGTGCTGCCGGTGGGGTCGGACCAGTTCCTCGGGCTGCGCACGGCCGGCGGCCAGGTGTTCCTGCGCGTGGGCAAGGACCGGCGCCACCGCGAGGGCGAGCGGGTGGAGCTGTCGGTGGTCACCAGCCGGCTGCACCTGTTCGACAAGGCCAGCGGCGAGAGCCTGCGCGGCTGAACGACGGGTGACCCGATGAAGCCGGCCGCATTCCGCTACCACCGCCCGGGCACGCTCGACGAGGCGCTCGCGCTGCTCGCCGAGCACGGCGACGCCGCCAAGGCGGTCGCGGGCGGGCAGAGCCTGGTGCCGATGATGAACCTGCGCCTGGCGCAGCCCGCGGAGCTGGTCGACCTGGGCGAGCTGCGCGGGGCCGACGCGATCGCCGAGCGCGCCGGCTTCGTCGAGATCGGCGCGCTCGCGAGCCACCAGGCGCTGGCCGAGGCCGAACTGGTGCGCGAGCGCTGCCCGCTGCTGGCCGAAGCCGCCGCCACGATCGGCCACCACGCGATCCGCCAGCGCGGCACGCTCGGGGGCAGCCTCGCGCACGCCGACCCGGCGGCGCAGCTGCCGCTCGTTGCGCTCACGCTGGGCGCCGAGATCGAGATCGCGAGCCTTCGCGGCCGGCGCACCGTGGCCGCGTCGGAGTTCTTCGTGTCGGTGATGACCACGGTGCTCGAGCCCGACGAGCTGATCGTCGCGGTGCGCTTCCCGGTTGCCGCGGCGCGCGAGGGCCACGCGTTTCGCCTGTTCAACCGGCGCACCGGAGACTACGCGATCGCCAGCGTCGCGGCGTGCCTGCAGTTGCGCGGCGATGCGGTGGAGCGCCTGCGCGTGGGCGTGGGCGCGGTCGAGGCCGTTCCGCAATTGCTCTCGGATCTGGCCGAAGCGCAGCGCGGGCGCACCGTCGACGCCGCCTGGGTCGAGCAGGTCGCAACAGGCGCGCGCGACGCGATCCAGCCCGAGGAAGACGAGCGCATCCCGGCGATCTATCGACGCGAGCTCGTCCAGACGCTGGTCGCGCGCGCGCTTTCCGCGGCGGCCCAGCGCGCAGGAGCGAAGAGCTGATGGAAGACCGGAGCACGATTCGCCTGAACGTGAACGGCACCGAGCACGAAGTGCGCGTGCCGGCGCGCAAGCTGCTGTCCGACACGCTGCGCGAGGATTGCCGCCTCACCGGCACGCACGTGGGTTGCGAGCACGGCGTGTGCGGCGCGTGCACGGTGCTGGTCGACGGCAAGCCCACGCGCGCGTGCCTGGTGTTCGCGGTGCAGATGCCCGGCCACGAGATTCGCACGATCGAGGCGGTGGCCCAGGGCGGGCGGCTCTCGCCGCTGCAGCAGGCGCTGCACGAGGAGCACGGCCTGCAGTGCGGCTTCTGCACCCCCGGGATCGTGATGACCTTCGAGGCCTTCCTGCGCGACTGCCCGGACCCGAGCGACGAGCAGATTCGCGACGTGCTCTCGGGCAACCTGTGCCGCTGCACCGGCTATCACAACATCGTGGTGGCGATCCGCAAGGCGGCGCAGCGCATGCGCGACGAGCAAGGGGGCGAACATGTCGCGCCCTGATTTCCGCCACATCGGGCGGGCGATCCCGCGCCGGGAAGACAAGCGTCTGCTCATGGGCACCGGCCGCTACATCGACGACATCGAGGTGGCGGGCGCGCTGCACGCGTGCTTCGTGCGCTCGCCCCACGCGCACGCGCGCATCGTTGCCATCGACTGCGAAGCGGCGCGCGCGATGCCGGGCGTGGTCGCGGTCGTGACCGGGCACGACCTCGCGCGCTGGACGACGCGGCACCGGATGGCGCCCGCGATCGACGGGCTGCACCCGGTGGAGATGGACAGCCTGCCCACCGAGCGCGTGCGCTTTCACGGCGACCCGGTGGCCTGCGTCGTGGCTGCCGACCGCTATCTCGCCGAGGACGCGGCCGAGCAGGTGTTCGTCGACTACGAGGTGCTCGACGCGGTCACCGACATGTGGCGCGCGCTCGAGCCCGACGCGCCGCGCGTGGACGAGACGCTCTCGTCGAACCTGGTGTCGCACCAGAGGGCCGCGTTCGGCGAGGTGGACGCGCGGATGCGCGAGGCGCACCGCGTGGTGGAGAGCCGCTTCTCGCAGCACCGGCAAACGCACGTGCCGATCGAGACGCGCGGGTGCATCGCGGTGTGGGACGAAGGCCGCGAGCACCTCACGTTCCACGTCGGCAACCAGGTGCCGCACCCCTACCGCACGATGCTCGCGGCCAGGCTGCGGCTGACCGAAGCCCAGGTGAGCGTGATCTCGCCCGACGTGGGCGGCGGCTTCGGCCAGAAGATCACGCTCTACCGCGAGGAGCTCGCGGTGGCCGCGCTGGCGCGCGAACTGCGCCGGCCGGTGCGCTGGCGCGAGGACCGGATGGAGAACCTCAGCGCCTCGACGCAGGCGCGCGAGGACTTCTGCCGCACGCGCGCCGCGGTCGACGCCCAGGGCCGCCTGCTCGCGCTCGACCTCGAGATCGTCGAGGACTTCGGCGCCTACTGCTTCTACCCGGGCAACTACCTCGCGCGCGTGGTCGCGATGATCCTCACCGGCCCCTACAAGGTGCAGGACTACCGCTACGACGTGAAGGTGGTGCTCACGAACAAGGTGGGCAACGCGCCGATGCGCGCCCCGATGGCGGTGACCAGCTGGGTGATGGACGGCACGATCGAGGCGATCGCGCGCGAGCTCGGGCTCGACCCGATGCAGGTGCGGCGGCTGAACATGATCGAGGCGGGCGAGCTGCCCCACACGATGCCCACCGGCGAGGTGCTGCGCGACGTGACGCCGCGCGAGACCTTCGAGGCCGTGCTCGCGGCGGTGGACTACGACGCGTTCCGCGCGCGCCAGGCGCAGGCGCGCGCGCAGGGCAGGCTGCTCGGGCTGGGCGTGTGCAACGTGATCGAGTCCACCACCTACGGCTCGGCCTTCTACAAGTCGGCCGGCATCCCGGGATCGGGCCACGAGTCGGCGTGGCTGCGCATCGAGCCCACCGGGGTGGTGAACGCGTCGGTGGGGCTGGGGGCGACCGGGCAGGGGTACGAGACCGCGCTCTCGCAGGCGGTGGCCGAGGGCCTGGGCGTGGAGCCTGCGCGCGTGCGGATCCACCTCGGTCACACCGACATCGCGCCCTACGGCATGGGCAGCCGCGGCGCGCGCGGCGGCACCGCGGGCGGCGGCGTGCTCTACCTGTGCGCGCAGGACGCGCAGGCCAAGGTGCTGGCGATCGCGGCCCGCCTGCTCGGTCTGGCCGACGCGAGCGGCCTGCGCATGGTCGACGCGCGCGTCGAGCGGGAGGGCGCCCAGGGCTGGGAGGCGACCGAGGTCACGCTCGCCGACGTGGCCCGCGTTGCCTACCTCGACCCGACCGCGCTGCCGGCCGGGGTGCGGCCGGGGCTGGAGTTCAACCGCAGCTTCGACCCGCCGCCGATGACGTACTCGAACGCCGCGCACGCCTGCGAGGTGGAGGTCGACCCGGGCACGGGCGGCCTGAAGATCCTGCGCTACGTGGTGGCCGAGGACTGCGGCACCGTGTTGAGCCCGGTGGTGGTCGAGGGCCAGCAGCACGGCGCGGTGGCGATGGGGCTGTCGGGCGCGCTGTTCGAGCAGGTGGTCTACGACGCGAACGGACAGAACCTCACGGCGCTGCTGTCGGACTACCTGGTGGCCACCGCGACCGAACTGCCCGATTTCGAGATCCTCTCGATGCACACGCCGAGCCGCCACACGCCCGCCGGCATCAAGGGCATGGCCGAAGGGGGCGTGATGGGCGCGATCGGCGCGATCACCAACGCGGTCAACGACGCGATCGCGCCCGCGGGCGCCGTGGCCGAGCGCCAGCCGCTCACGCCGATGTACCTTCGCGAACTGCTGCGCGGCGGCGCGCCGTCGCCGGCGGGGCGCGCAGCGCGCGAGGGTTGAACGAGGCACGCGACGATGGATTTCTCGGGCGAATACCGCATCCCTGCAAGCGTCGAGCGCGTGTGGGAGGCGCTGAACGACGCGGAAGTGCTCAAGGCATGCATCCCGGGCTGCCGCGAGCTCGAGCGCAAGGCCGACGACGAGTTCGGCGCCGTGGTGGCGACCCGGGTCGGCCCGATCAGCGCGGTGTTCAAGGGCCGCGTGAAGCTGAGCGAGCTCGACCCGCCGCGCGGCTACACGCTCTCGGGCGAAGGGCAGGGGGGCGCGGCGGGCTTCGCGCGGATGAAGGCGCGCGTCGCGCTCGCCGAGGACGGCGTCGAGACCATCCTGCGCTACGACGCGCAGGCCGAGATCGGCGGCAAGCTCGCCAGCGTGGGCAGCCGCCTGGTGCAGTCGGTGGCGAAGAAGAACGCCGACGATTTCTTCTCTGCGTTCGCCGAAAGGCTGGGCGGCGTCGCGGTGCCGCCGCCGGCACCGGCACCGGTGGCGGTGGCCGCGCCGCCCGGGGTGCAGGCGCCGCGTCCTGCGGCCGTGGCGCGCGCCGGATTCGGGTTGCCCGCCTGGGCGATCGCGCTGATCGCCGGCGGGTGCGGCGTCGTGCTGGGGTTCGTGCTCGGTCGGCTGTGAACGCCGGCGCGCGGCGTGGCGGCGTTTCGCGCCGCAACCCCGCGCCGCCCTCTTGGCCGGGGCGCCTTCGCTAGCCCGGGCGTCGCCCGGGGGGCAGGCCCGGCGCGGGCAGCGAGTCGAGCTCGGCTGCGCCGCTGTCGGGCACCGCGCATTGCTCGTCGACGCGGGCGCGCGCGCTCTCGATCTCGCCGCCGCTGCGCCTTGCGGCCGGCTGCTGCTCGGCCTGCAGACCGGCGCGCGCGACCGCGCAGTGCTCGGAAGCGATCCATCGGGCGCGAGCGAGCGCCTGCGCCGCGGCGGGGTCGCGATCGCGGCACCATCGCGCGATCGTCTCGCGCGCACGGGAGGTCTGGTCGGAGCGCTCCGCGGCGTCCAGGTAGACCCGCTCGCCCTGATAGGGATCGGATCGCCACAGCGCGCGAAGCGCGCCCTCGGGCGTGCGGTACACGGGCAGGTGCAAGGCCTCGAGCACGGCGAACTGCTGCCTGGCCTCTAGGCAGCGGCGCTCGCCGGCGACGGGGTCGTCGTTGCGCCCGCTCTCGGCCGCCGGCCCCGCCCGCCGGGCGTCGATCGCGCGCGCCGGCTGGCTCGACGGGCCCGGAACCGGGCCTGGCGCCGCGGGCACGCGGGCGGCGGGGGCCGCGGGAAGCTCGATGCGCTCGACGCGAGCCGGCGCGCCCGCCGACGCGGGCGGCGGCGTGTCGGCGTAATGGACCCGCCCGTCGGCGCCAACCCACTTGTAGATGGCCGCGAACGCGCTCAGGCTGAGGGTGCACGAAGCCACCGCGAGCGCAGCGCGCGCTGGCCGCAACCAGCCAGCGTCGGGCGATTCCGGAGGCTGCCCCCGGGCCTGCTCCATGCCATTGTCCCGCTCGCGCGTGCGCGGGCCGCGCACGAGGGCAAGCTACCACGGCCCGTTCGCCGCGAGAACGACATTCGTCGCCGCGCGCATGCCCCTCGTCGCCGCGCGGGGGAACCGGCGCGAGGCCGCGCGGCGCTAGCCCGAAGCGAGCAGCTCGCGCGCGTGCCGGCGCGTGGTGGCGGTGATCTCGGTGCCGCCGAGCATGCGGGCGATTTCCTCCACCCGCGCGCTGCCTTCGAGCGGGTGCACGCGCGTGACGATGCCGGCGCCCCTGGGCGTCTTGGTGACGGCGAACTGGTTGTGCGCCTGCGCCGCCACCTGGGGCAGGTGCGTCACGCAAAGAACCTGGCGGTGTTCCCCGAGCCTGCGCATCAGCGCGCCCACCACCTCGGCCACGGCGCCGCCGATGCCGGCGTCGGCCTCGTCGAAGATCAGCGTGGGCACCGGGTTGGACTGCGCGGCGAGCACCGCGATCGCGAGCCCGATGCGCGAGAGCTCGCCGCCCGAGGCCACCTTCGCGAGCGCCCGCGGGGTGGACCCGGCGTGCGCGGCCACCCTGAATTCCACCCGGTCGACGCCGCTCGCCGAAGGCTCGGCGCGCTCGAGCTCTACGGCGAGCTCGCCGCCCGCCATGCCCAACTCGGCGAACAGCGCGCTCACGCCCGCGGCGAAGCTGCGCGCGGCGGCGCCGCGCCGCGCCGACAGTGCGGCGGCCGCGTCGTCGTAGGCCGCGCGCAGCGCGGCGAGCCTCTCGCGAAGGCGATCGACGTCGCGCGCGGCCTCCAGGCGCTCGAGCCGCTCGCGCATCTGCGCGAGCGTGGCCGGAATGTCCTGCGGCGCGAGCCGCAGCTTGCGCGCCGCGTCGAAGATCGCCGAGATGCGCGCCTCCACCTGCTGCAGCCGCTCGGGGTCGAGGTCCACCCGCTCGGCGTAGCTGGCGAGCTGCGACGCGGCCTCGTCGACCTGGATCGCCGCCGACTCGAGCAGCTCCACCGATTCGCGCAGCGCCGGGTCGACGCCCACCATCGGGCGCAGGCGGTGCAGGATCTGGTGCAGCCGCGCGCCGACCGTGTCTTCGCCCTCGGCGAGCGATTCCACCGCCGAGCGCGCCGCCTCGATCAGCGACGCGGCGTGCGCGAGCTTTTGCTGCTCGGCCTCGAGCGCGGCCCACTCGCCCTCGGCCATGCGCAGCACCGAGAGCTCGCCCACCTGCCACTGCAGCCGCTCGCGTTCGAGGTCGAGCGCGCGCGCGTCGCGCTCGGATTCCTCGAGGTCGCGCGCCGCGGCGCGCCAGGCCTCGAACGCCGAGGACACCGCGGCCAGCGCCTGCGTGTTGCCGCCATGCGCGTCGAGCAGCTCGCGCTGCCCGCCGGCGCGCAGAAGCGACTGCGCCGAGTGCTGGCCGTGCACGTCGAGCAGGCGCTCGCCGATCTCGCGCAGCAGCGTGGCGGTGGCCGGCTGGCCGTTGACCAGCGCGCGCGACCTGCCGTCGGCGTCGATCACCCGCCGCAGCAGCACCGCGCCCGGGTCGCCGGCGAGGTCGCGCTCGGCGAGCCAGGCGTCGAGTTCGGGCGTGCAGGCGAACTCGGCGCAGATGTCGGCGCGCTGCGCGCCTTCGCGCACCACCGACACGTCGCCGCGCGCGCCGGTGGCGAGCGCGAGCGCGTCGAGCAGGATCGACTTGCCCGCGCCCGTCTCGCCCGAGAGCACGGTGAACCCCGCGCCGAACGCGATGTCGAGCGTGTCGACGATCACGAAGTCGCGCAGTCGCAGGGCCTGCAGCATGGGGCGCCGCTCAGGGGCGTGAGAGGATGGGCAGTTCGTGCCAGTTGAGCTTGCTGCGCAGCGTGGCGAAGTAGCTGTAGCCGGCGGGGTGGAGGAAGTGCGCCTTGAAAGGCGCGCGCTCCACGACGATGTCGTCGCCGATCTGCAGGTCGCTGAACACCTGCATGTCGCCGGCCACCCGCGGCTCGCGGCCTTCGACCACGCGGATCGTGACGCGCGCGGTGTCGGGCAGCGCGATCGGGCGGTTCGACAGCGCCTGCGGCGCGACCGGCACCAGCACCAGCCCGGCGAGGCCCGGGTGGAGAATCGGCCCGTTGGCCGACAGGGCGTAGGCGGTGGACCCGGTGGGGGTGGCCACGATCAGGCCGTCGGCGCGCTGGTTGTACATGTACACGCCGTCGACGTGCACCTGCAGCTCGATCATGCCGGCGCGCGACGAGCGGCTCACGACGACGTCGTTCATCGCCAGGTGCTGCCAGATCTCCTCCTGGCCGCGCAGCACGCGCGCGGTGAGCAGCGTGCGGTCTTCGGAATCGTAGGCGCCGTCGAGGATGCTCGCGAGCGCGTCGCGCCACTGCGCCAGGGGGATGTCGGTGACGAAGCCGAGCCGTCCGTGGTTGATGCCCACCAGGGGCACCTGGTAGCGCGCGAGGTGGCGCGCGAGCCCGAGCATCGTGCCGTCGCCACCGAGCGCGATCGCGAGGTCGGCGCGCGCGCCGATCTCGTCGATCGTGGCGCGCTCGGCGTGCGGGCACTCGAGCGCGTCGGCCGTCTCGGACTCGAGCAGTACCCGGATCCCGCGGCCGGCGAGCATCGCGGCGATGTCGGCGAGCGTTCCGGCAACGCCCTCGGACTGGTACCGACCCACGAGCGCGACGGTGCGAAACGCTGAATTCATCCGGGCGATTACACCACAAATTCACTACAATCAAGCGCATGCGAGACCAAAGGCTTGACGAACGCGCGAAGACCCTGCTCAAGACGCTCGTGGAGCGCTATATCGTCGAGGGCACGCCCGTGGGCTCGCGCACGCTCTCGCGCCAGTCGGGGCTCGACCTCTCCCCGGCCACGATCCGCAACGTGATGTCCGACCTGGAGGAGCTGGGGCTGATCGCCAGCCCGCACACCTCGGCCGGGCGCGTGCCCACGCCCCGCGGATACCGGCTGTTCGTCGACACGCTGCTCACGGTCGCGCCGCTCGAGCGGGGCCAGGCCGAGCAGATGCAGGGCAAGCTGCAGGTGGAAGAGCCGCAGCGCGTGCTCGCGACGGCGGCGTCGCTGCTCTCGAGCCTGTCGCACTTCGCCGGGGTGGTGCTGGTGCCGCGGCGCTCGGCGCTGTTTCGCCAGGTGGAGTTCCTGCGCCTGTCGGACCGTCGCGTGCTGCTGATCATCGTCACCCCCGAGGGCGACGTGCAGAACCGCATCCTGAACACCGATCGCGACTACACCGCCACCCAGCTGATCGAGGCGGCCAACTACATCAACCGCCACCTCGCCGGGCTGGACCTCGAGACGATCCGCGAGCGGTTGCGCGGCGAACTGTCGCGGCTGCGCGACGACATGACCGCGCTGATGCACCGCGCGGTGGAGGCGAGCGGCAAGGCGCTCACCGAAGAAGCCGAGCCGGTCGTGATCTCCGGCGAGCGCAACCTGCTCGGCGTTGCCGACCTCTCGGAGGACATGGAGCGCCTGCGCCGGCTGTTCGACCTGTTCGACCAGAAGACCGCGCTGCTGCAGCTGCTCGACGCCTCGAGCCGCGCGCAGGGCGTGCAGATCTTCATCGGCGGGGAGTCGTCGCTGGTGCCGATGGACCAGGTGAGCGTGGTGGTGGCGCCCTACGAGGTGGACGGCAGGATCGTGGGCACGCTGGGCGTGATCGGGCCCACGCGGATGGCCTACGAGCGCGTGATCCCGATCGTGGACATCACCGCGAAGCTGGTCTCGACCGCGCTCAGCCACCACCCCTAGCGGCGGCCGCGCGGCGGGCCGCCTTGCGCCGGGGCGCCCGGGCCTCGACGGTGGGCTTGAACAGCGCGCCCAGGAAGCGCTCGCCGTTCTCGATCACGCTGGAGCGAAACGCCTCGGCGGCGGGCGAGAGCGTGCGCGCGCGCAGCTGCACCACGTGCCAGGCGCGCATGATCGGCAGGCCCGCCACGTCGAGCGCCACCACTTCGCCCAGCGCGCAGGCCTGGCGCACCGTGTGCATCGACAGAAACGCCACGCCCAGCCCCGCGCTCACCGCGTGGCGCACGGCCTCGTTGCTCGCCACTTCCATCGCGTAGTGCGGGCGCAGCTGGTGCTCGCGAAAGAACACCTCCATCGCGGCGCGCGTTCCCGAGCCTTCCTCGCGCACGATGAAGCGCTCGTTCGCGAGGCGCTCGGGCGGGAAGCGCGGCTCCCTGGCGAGCGGGTGGTCGGGCGCCGCGAACACCGTGATCGGGTGCGCGGCGAAGGGCTCGGCGCGGGTGTCGAGCTCGCGCGGCGGGCGGCCCATCACCGCGAGGTCGACCTCGTTGCGGTGGAGCAGGTCCACGAGCGAGCGCCGGTTGCCGATCACGAGCCGCACGTCCACGCCCGGGTGCTCGCGCAGGAACGCGGCCAGCATGCGCGGCAGGAAGTCGGCCGCCGTCGTGACGATGCCCACGATCAGCGTGCCGGTCTGCGCGCCGCGCATCTTCGCCATCGTGTCCTCGGCGTCCTTGAGCACCGCGAGCACGCGCCGCGCGTGCACCAGCAGGTATTCCCCGGCCGAGGTGAGCGAGACGTTCCTGCCCGCGCGGTCGAACACCGGCAGCCCGATCGTCTCCTCGAGCTCCTTGATCTGCATCGACACGGCCGGTTGCGTGAGGTGCATCTCGCGCGCGGCGGCCGCGAAGCTCTGGTGGCGGGCGACCGCGTTGAACAGGCGAAGCTGGTGAAGCGTGACTGCGCGCATCGGCGAATTCCGGCGGCTGGGGGTGAGGGGAGCCGTGCCCGAAACAATAAGAATAGCTGATATGCACGATAAGTAATCGGTAATTTACCTTATTACCGTGGGCCGATACATTCCCCGGACCGCAGAGAGGGAAGCCATGAACAAACCAGTCGAAGGAAGGATCACCGACCTCGCCGAGCGCTACGCCGGCGGCGTGCTCAAGTACCGCCAGATGGGTTACTGGCGCCCCGACTACGAACCTTCGGAAACCGACGTGGTCTGCCTGTTCCGGATCACGCCCCAGCCCGGCGTCGAGCCCGAGGAGGCGGCGGCGGCGGTGGCCGGCGAGTCGTCCACCGCCACCTGGACGGTGGTCTGGACCGACATGCTCACCGCGCACGAGTCGTACCAGGCCAAGGCGTACCGGATCGACCCGGTGCCCAACACCGGTCCCGGCACCGACAACGAGCAGCAGTACTTCGCCTACGTCGCCTACGACCTGATCCTGTTCGAGGAGGGTTCGATCGCGAACATGACCGCCTCGCTGATCGGCAACGTGTTCAGCTTCAAGCCGCTGAAGGCGGCGCGCCTGGAGGACATCCGGGTGCCGGTGGCCTACGTGAAGACCTTCAAGGGCCCGCCGACCGGCATCGTCGTCGAGCGCGAGCGCCTGGACAAGTTCGGCCGCCCGCTGCTGGGCGCGACGATGAAGCCCAAGCTCGGGCTGTCGGGGCGCAACTACGGCCGCGTGGTGTACGAGGCGCTCAACGGCGGACTGGACTTCACGAAAGACGACGAGAACATCAACTCGCAGCCCTTCATGCACTGGCGCGACCGGTTCCTGTTCTGCATCGACGCGGTGAACAACGCGCAGGCGCGCAGCGGCGAGGTCAAGGGCCACTACATGAACGTGACGGCCGCGACGATGGAGGAGATGTACGAGCGCGCGGAGTTCGCGAAGGAGCTCGGGTCGAACATCGTGATGGTGGACCTGATCATCGGCTGGACCGCGATCCAGTCGATGTCGAACTGGGCGCGCCGCAACGACATGATCCTGCACATGCACCGCGCCGGGCACGGCACCTACACCCGCCAGAAGAGCCACGGCGTGAGCTTCAGGGTGATGGCCAAGTGGCTGCGCCTGGCCGGCGTGGACCACCTGCACTGCGGCACCGCGGTGGGCAAGCTCGAGGGCGACCCGCTCACCGTGCAGGGCTACTACAACGTCTGCCGCGACACCTACACCGAGACCGACCTGCGCCGCGGGCTGTTCTTCGACCAGGACTGGGCCGACCTGCGCAAGGTGCTGCCGGTGGCTTCGGGCGGCATCCACGCCGGGCAGATGCACCAGCTGCTCGGGCTGTTCGGCGACGACGTCGTGCTGCAGTTCGGCGGCGGGACGATCGGCCACCCCGGGGGCATCGCCTACGGCGCCACGGCCAACCGCGTCGCGCTCGAGGCGATGGTCAAGGCGCGCAACGAGGGGCGCGACATCGCCAACGAGGGGCCCGACGTCCTGCGCGCGGCCGCCAAGTGGTGCACGCCGCTGGCGCAGGCGCTGGACACCTGGAAGGACGTGAGCTTCAACTACACCTCCACCGACACCCCCGACTTCGTGCCCACGCCCACGACGGCCTGAGCGAACTCACCACGGAGACCGCGATGCGAATCACCCAGGGCACCTTTTCCTTCCTTCCCGACCTGACCGACGACGAGATCCGCGCGCAGGTGGACTACGCGCTCGGCAAGGGCTGGTCGCTGTCGGTGGAGTTCACCGACGACCCGCACCCCCGCAACACCTACTGGGAGATGTGGGGGCTGCCGATGTTCACGGTGCGCGACGGCGCGGCCGTGCTCTACGAGGTGAACGCGTGCCGCAAGGCGCACCCGAACCACTACGTCAAGGTGAACGCGTTCGACAACACCCGCGGCACCGAGTCGGTGTGCCTGTCGTTCATCGTGCACCGGCCCGGCAACGAGCCGGGCTTCGGGCTCAATCGCGAAGAGGGCCCGGGCAGGACGATCCGCTACACCACCCGCGGCTACGCCGCGCAGCGCCCGTCGGGCGAACGCTACTGACGGCGAGGCACGGGGAGCGCGCGATGGCGGACGGGGCAATGGCGAGCGGAGCCGGCGAGGCGCGAAGCGCCACGGTCGACCTGCAGCAGATCGTGCACGCGTCGGGCGTGAACGCGGTGCTCGACGAACTCGATCGCGAGCTGATCGGGCTCGCGCCCGTGAAGGCGAGGATCCGCGACATCGCCGCGTTCCTGGTGGTGTCGCGCGCCCGCGCCCAGTTGGGCATCGAGTCGGCCACGCCCAGCCTGCACATGTGCTTCTCCGGCAACCCCGGCACCGGCAAGACCACGGTCGCCACGCGCATGGCGCAGATCCTCCATCGCCTCGGGTACCTGCGCAAGGGCCACCTGGTGTCGGTCACGCGCGACGACCTGGTCGGCCAGTACATCGGCCACACCGCCCCCAAGACCAAGGAGGTGCTCAAGCGCGCGATGGGCGGCGTGCTGTTCATCGACGAGGCCTACTACCTCTATCGCCCCGAGAACGAGCGCGACTACGGCCAGGAGGCGATCGAGATCCTGCTGCAGGTGATGGAGAACCAGCGCGACGACCTGGTCGTGATCCTCGCCGGCTACAGCGACCGGATGGACAAGTTCTTCCGATCCAACCCGGGAATGTCCTCGCGCATCGCGCACCACATCGACTTCCCCGACTACACGCCGGCCGAACTGCTCGAGATCGCCACGCGCATGGCGAGCGAGATGCACTACCGCTTCGACGACGAGGCGATCCGGGCGATGCGCGAGTACATCGAGCTGCGCATGCGCCAGCCGCACTTCGCCAACGCGCGCTCGATCCGCAACGCGCTCGACCGCGCGCGGCTGCGCCACGCGAGCCGGGTGTTCGGCGCGGCCTCCGCCGAGGGCGCCCCGCTCGACGCGGCGGCGCTGAGCGGCCTCTCGGCGGCCGACCTGCGCGCCTCGCGCGTGTTCTCGGGCGGCCTCGACGGCAAGCGCGAGGCCGGCGCCGGCGCAGCGCCCGCCGCAGATCCCTCCCACCGCCCCGCCAACATCCTGTGAGACGCCAATGCACCTGGGACGCACCACGCTCTCGAAGTTCCTGATCGACCAGCTGCGCGCCTCCTCGGGCGAGCCCGAGCTCGCCGCGCTGCTGATCGACGTGGCCGCCGCGGTCAAGGCGATCTCGGCGCTCGTCGGTCGCGGCGCGCTCGGCGCGGGCCTGGGCTCGTCGCCGATGCCGGCGCCGGGCGCGGGCGCGGGCGTGAACGCCGCGGGCGCGGGCGTGAACGCATCGGGCGACGAGCAAAAGCCGCTCGACCTGCTCACCCAGGAGGCGGTGATGCGCTACTGCGAGTGGGGCGGGCTGCTCGCCGGCATGGCGTCCGAGGAAATGGAAGGGCCGAGCGCGATCCCGGAGGAGTTCAAGCGCGGGCGCTACCTGCTCGTGTTCGACCCGCTCGACGGCTCGGCCAACATCGACATCAACGGCGCGGTGGGCACGATCTTCTCGGTGCTCGAGCACGCCGGCGACGGCGCGCCCGCCCTTGCCGACTACCTGCAGCCCGGGCACCGCCAGGTGGCGGCCGGGTACGCGATCTACGGCCCGTCGACGATGATCGTGATCACGGTGGGCGCCGGCACGCACGGGTTCACGCTCGACCGCGAGATCGGCAACTTCATCCTCACGCACCCGAGCATGGCCGTGCCCGAGGACACCGCCGAGTTCGCGATCAACGTCTCCAACGAGCGCTTCTGGGAGCCGCCGGTGGCGCGCTACGTGTCGGAGTGCAAGGCCGGCAAGGCGGGCGTTCGCGGGCGCGACTTCAACATGCGCTGGATCGCCGCGATGGTGGCCGACGTGCACCGCATCCTGATGCGCGGCGGCGTGTTCATGTACCCGCGCGACGAGCGCCAGCCCACCCGCGAGGGGCGCCTGCGCCTGATGTACGAGGCCAACCCGATGGCGATGCTCGTCGAGCAGGCCGGGGGCGCCGCGTCCACCGGGCGCGAGCGGCTGCTCGACGTCGTGCCCAGGGAGCTGCACCAGCGCGTGCCCGTGATCCTCGGGTCGCGCAACGAGGTCGAGCGCATCGCGCGCTACCACGCCGAGTACGACAACGGCACCGATCGTCCGTACCTCTCGCCGCTGTTCAACGAGCGCTCGCTGTTTCGCTCCGAAACGGCCTGAGCGCACGGCGAGCCCGCCACGCGCAATCGCAAATCGAGGGAGAAGGCATGTCGGTCAGGCATCCGGTCATCGCGGTCACCGGCTCGTCCGGCGCGGGAACCACCACGGTGATGAACAGCTTCCAGCACATCTTCAGGCGCGAGGGCATCCGCGCGCAGGTGGTCGAGGGCGATTCGTTTCACCGCTTCGACCGCAAGCAGATGCGCCAGAAGATGCGCGACGCCGAGGCCGAGGGCAACCGCAACTTCAGCCACTTCGGCCCCGAGGCGAACCTGCTGGCCGAGCTCGAGGACCTCTTTCGCCAGTACGGCCTCGACGGCACCGGACGGGTGCGCCGCTACCTGCACGACGACAAGGAGGCGCAGCCCTTCGGCCAGGAACCGGGCACCTTCACCGATTGGGCGGAGGTGGAGCGCGGCAGCGAGCTGATGTTCTACGAGGGGCTGCACGGCGCGTACCAGGACCACGCGGTGGACGTGGGCCGGCACGTGGACCTGCTCGTGGGCGTCGTGCCGATCATCAACCTGGAGTGGATCCAGAAGCTGCACCGCGACCAGAGGTCGCGGGGCTACTCGCAGGAGGCGGTGGTCGACACGATCCTGCGGCGCATGCCCGATTACGTGAACCACATCTGCCCGCAGTTCTCGCGCACGCACGTGAACTTCCAGCGCGTGCCCACGGTGGACACGTCGAACCCGTTCATCGCGCGCGACATCCCGACCGCCGACGAGAGCATGGTCGTGATCCGCTTCGCCAACCCGAAGGGAATCGACTTCCCCTACCTGCTCTCGATGCTGGGCAATTCGATGATGACGCGGCCCAACTCGATCGTGATCCCGGGCGGGAAGATGGGGCTGGCGATGCAGCTGATCTTCACGCCGATGATCCTGCGCCTGATCGACCAGCGCAAACGGATCTGAGCGTCGCGGGCCCGGCAACGCACGGTGGGGAGGGTTCGATGTTCCAGGCGCTGATCCTCGACGTGGACGGCACGCTCGCCGAGACCGAGCGCGACGGTCACCGGGTTGCCTTCAACCGCGCCTTCGCGGACTTCTCGCTCGACTGGCACTGGGACGTGGCCGCCTACGGCGAGCTGCTGCTGGTCTCGGGCGGCAAGGAGCGCATCCGCCACTTCATCGCAACGGCCAACCCGCCCGTGCCCCGGTTCGCCGACGTCGACGCGTTCGTGGCCGAACTGCACGCGCGCAAGACGGCGCATTACCGGGACATCGTGCGCGCCAGCGACCTGCCCGCGCGCGAGGGCGTGCGCAGGCTGGTCGACGAGGCGCGCGCGCGGGGCGTGCGCCTCGCGATCGCGACCACGACCTCGCCCGAGAACGTCGACGCGCTGCTCGCGGCCTGGTACGGGCCCGGCTGGCGAATGATCTTTCCGGTGGTGGCGGCCGGCGACGAGGTCGAGCGCAAGAAGCCCGACCCGCAGGTCTACGCGCTCGCGCTCGCGAGGCTGGGGCTGAACGCCGACGCGTGCGTCGCGATCGAGGATTCGGCCGCCGGCCTGGCCGCGGCCAGCGCCGCCGGCGTGGACGTGGTGCTCACCCGCAGCGAGTACTTCCGGCACCAGGCGCACGCGGGCGCGCTCGCCGTGCTCGAGAACCTCGGCGAGCCGGGCGCGCCGGCCTGCGGTCGCGTGAACGACGCGAACTGGCGCGGCACCGTCACGCTCGAGACGATCGACGCCTGGCGCCGGGCGCGCCGCCCCGGCGGCGGCGAGCGCGCGCGGCCGGCGGGGCTCGCCCGCCTGGCCTGAGGGGGCGCGCTATCATCGGCGCCAGAGCCGATGAGCGAAGCCCTGGTCCGACGATATTTCGACGCGCTCGCCCGCCTCGACGGCGAGGCGATGGCCGCGTGCCTGCACCCGCTGGCGAGCTACACCGATCCGGTGTTCCCCGACCTGCGCGGCGACGAGGTCGGCTGGCGCTGGCGCGCGCTCACCGGCGGCGCGACCGACATGCATCTGGCCTACGACATCCTGTTCGGCGACGAGCGCAAAGCGCAGGTACAGTGGCAGGCGAGCTACCGTTTCGCCGCCAGCGGGCGGAAGGTGTCGAATCGGGTGCTCACCACGCTCACGTTCTGGGACGGAAAAATCGTGCGCCAGACCGACGAATACGATTTCCGGCGCTGGGCCAGGGCGAGCCTGGGCGCGCCCGGGTGGTTGCTCGGCTGGCTCCCCGCGCTGCAGCGCGCAGCGCAGCGCAGGGCCCGAAGCCAGTTGCGCAACTCGATCAACGCAGCACAGAGGGAACCGAAATGATCATCGATCACCGCACCTACCACGTGAAGCCCGGCAAGCTCGCCGACTTCCTCGAGGTCTACTCCACGCTGGGGTTCCCGGTGCAGAAGGAGTACCTGGGCGAGCCCTTCGGCTGGTTCGTCTCGATGGACATCGGCCCGCTCAACCAGGTCGTGCACATGTGGCGCTACGAGAGCCTGGCAGACCGCGAAGCCAAGCGCGCCCGGCTCGCGGCCGACGCGCGCTGGCAGGCCTACCTGCCCAAGAGCATGGTCTTCCTCGACCGCATGGAGAACAAGATCCTGCGCCCCGCCCCCTTCTTCCACCCGAACTGACCGCGCCGCCCGCGCGAATCGACCAGGCCGCTCGCACATGCCCCGTTTCACCGCGATCAGCGACTTCGACCACGCGATGCCCGAGCGCACGGGCGTGCTGCTCGTGCAGCTCGGCACGCCCGATGCCCCGGAGGCGGCGGCCGTGCGCCGATACCTCGCGGAGTTCCTGTGGGATCCGCGCGTGGTCGAGATCCCGAGGCCCCTCTGGTGGCTCCTGCTGCACGGGGTGATCCTGCGCACGCGCCCGCGCAGCTCGGCCGCGAAATACCAGCGCATCTGGACACAGCAGGGCTCGCCGCTCGCGGTGTACACGGGGCTGCAATCGGAGCTGCTGCGCGGCGCGCTGGGCGAGCGCGGCCTGGGCGTGGAAGTGGCGTGGGCCATGCGTTACGGAAAGCCCTCGGTGGCCAGCGTGCTCGGCGAGCTGCGCGAGAAGAACGTCACCCGGCTGCTCGTCGTCCCGCTCTATCCCCAGTACTCCTCGAGCACCACCGCCAGCGCCTACGACGCGCTGTGGAAGGAACTGGGCACCTGGCGCAACCTGCCCGAAGTGCGCGCGGTGCGCGGCTTCCACCTGTTCGACCCGTACATCGATGCGCTCGTCGAGCGCGTGCGCGCTTCCTGGATGGACGAGGGCCCGCCCGACCGGCTCGTGATCAGCTTCCACGGGCTGCCGCGGCGCATGCTGATGCTGGGAGACCCCTATCACTGCGAGTGCCTCGCCACCGGCCGCCGCCTCGCGGCGCGGCTCGGCCTGCCGGAAGAGCGGTACGTCGTCACCTTCCAGTCGCGGCTGGGCCGCGCGCAGTGGCTCGAGCCCTACACCGACCGCACCCTCGCCGCGCTGGGCAAGGCGCGTGTGGGGCGGGTGGACGTCGTCTGTCCGGGCTTCGTCGCAGACTGCCTGGAAACGCTCGAGGAAATCGCGATCGAGGGCCGCCAGACCTTCCTCGACGCGGGCGGGAGCGAGTTTCGCTACATCCCCTGCCTCAACGACCACCCGGCCTACATCGCCGCGCTCGCTTCGCTGGTGCAGCAGCACCTCGGCGGCTGGCCGGTCTTGCGCCCCGGCGCGCAGGCCTC
>DATCZK010000138.1:0-9274 GCA_036525975.1 Burkholderiaceae bacterium
CTCAGGGGAAAAATGTCCAAGTTGAATTTCGCTACGGCAGAGGTGACCCAGCGCGCATCAGAGAGCAGGTCGATGAAATGGTGGGACTGAAGCCGGAAGTGATGGTGACGATCGAACAACCCGCCGTCTTGATGCAGACAAAGACAAAGACGATTCCGATCGTCTTGCTCTCGGCCCCAGATCCTGTCGCAGCAGGACTTGCGAAGAGCCTGTCGCGTCCAGATTCCAATGTGACTGGAATGTGGGGAAATCAAGCCCTCGTTCTGGCACGCCAGTTCGATCTCCTAAAGGAGATACTCCCGAAGATCTCACGAATCACGATCCTTAATGATGCGACCATACCTGGCCCGCAGCGACTCGAACAGGCAACACGCGAGGCAGGGTCGGCGAAAGGCGTCGAGGTTACCGCGGTATACCTAAAAGGCCGAGACGACCTCGACCGAGCAATATCCGAAGTCGGGAGTCAGCGACCCGATGCCATGATCGTTGCCGGCACTGGCCTTACGGCGCAACTGCGTCGCCAGATCGGCGATGCGGCCTTGCGCCTGCGGATTCCCGCGAGCATGCCGCAACCCGAGTTCGCAATCTCAGCCAATGGTCTATTGGCCTATGCCGGGAATCTCGCGGCCGCGATGCGATACGCAATGAAGTTCGTCGACCAGATCCTGAAAGGGACGAATCCAGGTGAGATTCCGATCGAACTGTTCCCGAAGTTTGATCTGATCGTGAATCTAAAGACCGCAAGGGAACTCGGCATAACAATTCCGCAATCGATCCTCGCACGCACGGATCGCCTGATCGAGTGAGCGTGGTGAGTCGATCCACGAGCAGCACGGCATAGGATGCATCAGCCAGGATCGCCTTTGACGACAGCCCCGCCTTGGCGGGGTTAGTCATTCTCGTAACCGTCTCGAAAGACCGGTCCGTTGGCCGACTGCCGACTTCGCAACGTCCGTTACGTGCGGCCGTTCTCGGACCTCTACGCATGCCCGCTTTTCGGACGGCTGAAAGCCGAGATGCTTCGACAGCGAAAGCCTGAGGCTCCGACGTGCGGTGATTCATGGAATCACCACACGAGACGAGCTAACGCGCCGCGGCCCACTCTCCAGCGGCGAACCGCGTAGTCCAGGTTCCCGTCATCTCGTTCGCACTTTGCGATACGTAGCCCTCGAATTCAGCCTTGCCCAGCGCGCCGGTGCCAAACCCAAAGCGCACGACCTCACCCTGGATCGCACCGCTCACTTTGCCTTCAAGGCGCGGGCAGCGCGGTTGGCTTGACGAAGCCGTCGCGTACCCACGGCCAGTGATCCGTCCGTCGCGCTCCACCAGGCGGATTGCGCCGTTCCACTCGCACCCGGTTCTCGGCTGCACGATCAGCACGCCCCACTCGCCCGTGAGCAGGCGGCCTGTGGTCGCGTCCGCGGCGAGCAAAGGCAGCGGTGTCAGCAGCAACGCGAAGCTCAGCGCCGCGGTGATCTGCCCAGAGCAACGTGCTGTTGCTGTCACGTGCACCTCGTCCTCGATCTAAGTGCGCCGATGCGTGCAGCGGCCCTCAAGCGGTGCTCGCCGCCCGCCCCGACGCAATTGTCCCCCGAGAGACCCTGTGCGCCTTCGCCGCGGCCGTCACGGTCTGCCCCCTAGTCGGAAAGACCTGCACACCGAAACCCACGAGCCGGCGGCATGCGCGCCCGCTCAGAGAAGCTTCCGGTACTGCACGAAACCAGGCTTTTCGGCGATGCGATCGTAGAGTTTCATCGCGTCGGTATTGGACTCGTGCGTGAGCCACCAAACGCGCGAGCACCCCAGATCCTTGGCGCGCGCGTAGACGTGCTCGACGAGCGCGCGGCCGTAACCCTGGCCGCGCAATCCGGGTTCCACGAACAGGTCCTGCAAGTAACAGTAGTCGCCGGCGGTCCAGCAGCTGCGGTGCTCGATGTAGTGCACCAGCCCCACCGGTCGGCCAGCGCGGTCGAGCGCGAAGGCGCCGTGCACCGGCTCCGCGCTCGCAAGAAGGCGCGACCAGGTGATCGCGCTCACCTCGCGCGCCAGGTCGACCTTGTAGAACGCCTGATACCCGCGCCACAGCGCGTACCAGTCGTCGAAATCGTCGCTGCCGAACAGGCGGATCTGCGGCTTGGCCATCTTTGTCTCGTGCTCCGGGTCGCGCGGGGCGCGCCGAAAAATCGGCCCTGGCCTCGCACCAGCGCGAGACTACCTGCGCGCAGTGCGCCGCCGCAACCGCCGCGCGCGCGGCCGTGACATCCTCGTGGGGCGCAGCGCCCGGCTCGCCTGGCGGAAGTGGTGGCGTTCCGGCAAAATCGCGCTGCTCATGACGAAGGCCCTCACGATCAAGTACTGCGCCGCACCCGACGGGGTGCGCCTGGCCTACGCCGAGACCGGCCACGGCCCGGCGCTCGTGAAGGCCGCAAACTGGTACACCCACCTCGAGCTTGAATGGCAGGGCAACGCCTGGGGACCGACGTTTCGCGAACTCTCGCAGATGCATCGGTTGCTGCGCTACGACGTGCGCGGCACGGGCCTGTCGGATCGGCTCCCCGCGCGGGTCTCCTTCGAGCTGTTCGTAGACGATCTCGAGACGGTGGTGGACGCTGCCGGGCTCGATCGCTTCGCTCTGCTCGGTGCCTCGCAGGGCGCTGCGGTGGCGATCGCGTACGCGCTGCGACACCCCGAGCGCGTCACGCACCTGGTGCTGCTCAACGGTTTCGCGCGCGGCGCCGCCCACCGCCACGGCGTGGGCCAGGGGCCGGAAATGGTCGAAGCGATGTGCACGATGATCCGCCAGGGCTGGGGCGGCGACGACCCGTCGTTCCGTCAGATCTTCACCACCCAACTCATGCCCGGGGGCACGCCGGAACAGATGGGGGAGTGGAACACACTCGAGCGTGAATCGGCGTCGCCCGAGATCGCCGCGCGCATCTTTGCTGCGGTCCATACCGAGATCGATCTCGTCGAGCGACTGCCGCAGGTGCGCACGCCCACGCTCGTGCTGCATTGTCGGGGCGACCGTCGCGTGCCCTTCGAGCAGGGTCGCGAACTCGCCGCCGCGATTCCGAACGCGAGGTTCCATCCTGTGGACAGCGAGAATCACATCCTGCTGGAGCAAGACCGGGGTTTCCGGTCAGCGCTCGACGAGATCGAGCGCTTCCTGGGCACGGTACCGACGCGCACGACGCGGATGCAGCGCTCGGTCACGCGGCTCGCAAGCAGGTTCGGAGACGCGATGCGCGCGATCGAGGCGAGCACGGTCTACAAGCTGCTCGCGATCATCGCGGTGATCGCGACGCTCGCCTCCGTCTTTGCCTGACCCGGCGCGGCCGGCGCCGGCTCGGGACCACGATCCAGGCCAAACGGCCACGGTGCGGGTCGCTTCGCTTTCACGGGCAGCTGGAAATGGGGTTGACATCCTTATGAAACTAGAGATATGATTTCTTCATGAACCTCGATGCCACCACGGCCGCCGCCCGCCTCGCCGCCCTCGGCCACGAGCACCGCCTGGAACTGTTCAAGGCGCTGGTGCGTTCGGGCCGCAGCGGCCTGACCATCGGAGAGCTCCAGTCCGCACTCGGCCGGCCGGCATCCACCGTCGGTTTTCACCTGCGCGAACTGGTGGCCGCCGAACTGGTGTCGCAAGAGCGTGAGGGGCGCAGCGTGCGCTGTTACGCGAGCTTCCCCGCGCTGGACGAGGTGCTGCAGTACCTGAAACACGACTGCTGCCAGGGCGTGACGCTGCCCGCCTTCGCCGGCCGCCGCGCCGGCTGACCTGTGCAATCGAGCAACGAACCCGGTCAACCTTCGCCCATTAAGCCTACATCCTTAGATGTCTGGAGATTTAAATGTCCTCGAGCATTGATCTGCTGCCCGACTCGCCCCCAAGCCCCGAAATCCAGCCTCAGCCCGCGAAGGAGCCGAGACGAATCGAGAAGTCGCTCGTCGCGATCGCGCTCGTCCTCGCCGGCATCGCGCTCTGGGTGCCCGAACAGTTCGCACGCTCGCTCGCGTTCACGGGCGACGCACTCCTCGCCGTAGCCCCCTGGCTGGTGCTGTCGGTGGCCCTGGCCGCCTGGGCGAAGGCGAGCGGAGCGGACCGGATCATCGCCTCGGCCTTTGCCGGTCGCCCGGCCAGGGCGGTGTCGATCGCGGCGCTGCTCGGAGCGCTCTCGCCGTTCTGTTCCTGCGGCGTGGTGCCGGTCGTTGCGGGCCTGCTGGCGGCCGGCGTGCCCCTGGCACCCGTGATGGCGTTCTGGGTCAGTTCGCCGCTCATGGATCCAACGATGTTCGTGATGACCGCAGCCAGCCTTGGTTGGGAGTTCGCCGTCGCGAAGACGATCGCGGCGGTCGCGATCGGGCTGGCGGGAGGGGCGCTCACCCACGCGCTGACCGCGCGCGGTCTTCTCGCAACGGCGCTGCGCGCCGCTCCTGGCGCAGCGCCGGCCGACGGCCTGCCGGCCACGGCAGCGCCGAACCCGGCAAGGTGCCAGTCGGGCTGCGCGCCCAAGGCAAGCCTGCGGTGGCGGATATGGCGCAGCGCGCAGCAGCGCGCGCAGTTCGCCGCGGCGGCACGCAGCAGCCTGTGGATGCTCGGCGGCTGGATGAGCTTCGCGTTCCTGCTCGAGAGCCTGATGATCGCTTACCTGCCCGCCTCGACCGTCGCCTCGCTGCTCGGACAAAGTCCGCTCGCGATTCCGGCGGCGGTTGCGCTGGGGATTCCGGCGTACTTCAACGGCTACGCGGCGCTGCCGATGATCCGGGGGCTCGTCGACCTGGGCATGAACCCCGCGGTTGGCATGGCGTTTCTGGTGGCCGGCGGGATGACGAGCATCCCGGCGGCAACCGCGGTGTGGGCGCTGGTGCGCCCGCGCGTGTTCGCGATCTACCTCGCGCTCGCGGTGGCGGGCGCACTGGCGGTTTCCTACGCCTATGCGCTGTGGCTCGCGGCGATCGGTTGAATCCGCGGCCAAGAGCTGACCCATCACCCCATGGCCCGCGACTCGCGCCCCGACCCCGGGAGATCAGACGACCAGGCTTGCCCCGCCCCCCGACAGCGCGCGCAACTCCCGGACCCAGGCGGCGGCGGGCAGCCCCAGCCGCTCTTGCAGCACGCGGGCGCGCGAGCGCAGCGATGGCCAGCGCACGGCGAGCGGCGGCCCCCTGAATGCGAACGCCACGCGGTTGCCGGCCCCGGTGGGCGCGAGCACCTTCACCCGCCCGCTGAACGCCCGGCGAATTCGCTCGATGCTGGGCTCGAAGGTGGGGTGTTCGCCAAAGAGGTTGAACACGCACACGCCCGGCGCGGCGAGCGCGTCGTGGCACGCGCGGTAGAAGCGCGGCGAATCGATCGCCGGCCCGCGGGCGAACATGTCGTAGAGGTCGACCTGGATCACGCCGTAGCGGCCGCGCTCGGCGCGGCGCTCGGTGAAGGCGAGCGCGTCGGCCCGGACCACGCGCAGTCGCGGACCCTCGGGCGGCAGCGCGAACCACTGGCGCGCGGTGGCGATCACCTCGGCGCTGTGCTCGACCACGGTGATCGCGGTGCGCGGCATTCGCGCGTGAACGAAGCGGGTGAGCGCGCCGGCGCCCAGGCCGAGCTGGAGGATCCGCCCGGGCGGCGAGAGAAACAGCACCCAGCCCATCATTCGCGCCACGTAGTCGATCGCGATCACCGACGGGGCGTCGATCCGCATCGCGCCCTGGATCCAGGGCGTGCCGAAGTGCAGGTAGCGAACCCCGCCCTCTTCGGACAGCGTGATCGGCGTGTCGGTGCTCACGAGTCGGTTCGCCGCAGCTGCGTCGGGCGACGGCGGTCAGGCCGACGCCGTCATCGCCGCGCGCCACGCGGCGAGCTTCTGGTCGAGCCCCATCGACGCGAACGCCGGGCTCGTGGAGGGCAGCACGGCCGTGGAGAACCCCGCCTCGGCAAACCGCGGCTCCAGCCGCCCCGCGCGCCCGCCGTTGAACAGCACGCGGCGGATCGAGGGGCCTCGCGCCAGCAGTGCCGCGAAGTCGTTCTCGGCCGCCTCGCGGATCGACGCGTCGAGGCTTCCTGTGCGCTCGCAGGCGGCGATCACGTCCCAGAGCCCCACGCGGTGCGCGAGCAGGCGCGCGTAACGCTGCTCGATCGGCAACTGCGCCAGCGGCTCGCCGAGCACCGCGCCGACGATCGGCCAGAACTGGTTGCGCGGGTGCGCGTAATAGTGGCCTGCGGCGAGCGACGCGCGGCTCGGGAAGCTGCCCAGGATCAGCGTCCGGGCGCGCGCGTCGATCACCGGCGCGAAGCCCTCCAGGCGCGGGTTGCGCGCGCGCGCCACGCCTCGCTCAGCCTTGCGCGCTCATCGCGAGCAGCATCGCGTTGAGCCTGCGAACGAACCCGGCCGGATCCTCGAGCTGGCCGCCCTCGGCGAGCAGCGCCTGGTCGAACAGCAGGTTCGACCAGTCGTCGAACTGGCTCTCCTCGGACCGCAGCCGCCGCACCAGCGGGTGCTGCGGGTTGATCTCGAGGATCGGCTTGCGATCGGGCGTCTTCTGCCCGGCCTGCTTGAGCAGCCGCTCGAGGTGGGCGCTCATCTCGCCCTCGTCGGCCACCAGGCAGGCGGGCGAGTCGGTGAGGCGGTCGGTGACCCGCACCTCCTTCACGCGCTCGCCGAGCGCCTTCGTCACGCGCTCCACGAGCGGCGCGAGTTCCTCGGCCACCTTCTGCGCCTGCGCCTTCTCCTGCTCGTCTTGCAGGGCGCCCAGATCGAGCCCGCCGCGCGCGACCGAGACCAGCGGCTTGCCGTCGAACTCCTGCAGGAACGAGAGCATCCACTCGTCCACCCGATCGGTGAGCAGCAGCACCTCGATCCCCTTCTTGCGGAACACCTCGAGGTGCGGGCTGTTGCGCGCCCCCGCGGCGCTGTCCGCGGTGACGTAGTAGATGGCCTGCTGCGCCTCCTTCATCCTTGCCACGTAGGCGGCCAGCGCGACGCTCTGCTCGTCCGACTCGGAGGCCGTGGAGGCGAAGCGCAGCAGTTTGGAGATGCGCTCGAGGTTGGAGAAATCCTCGCCGGCGCCCTCCTTGAGCACCTGCCCGAACTCGCTCCAGAACGACGCGTACTTCGCGGCGTCGTTCCCGGCGAGGTCTTCGAGCATCCCGAGCACGCGGCGCGTGCACCCTTCCCGGATCGCCTTCACGTCGCGGCTCTCCTGCAGGATCTCGCGCGAGACGTTCAGGGGCAGGTCGCTCGAATCGACCACGCCGCGCACGAAGCGCAGGTAGGCCGGCATCAGCTGCTCGGCGTCGTCCATGATGAACACCCGGCGCACGTACAGCTTGATGCCGTGGCGGTGATTGCGATCGTAGAGGTCGAACGGCGCCTTCGACGGCACGTAGAGCAGCTGCGTGTACTCGGTGCGCCCCTCCACCCGGTTGTGGGTGTAGGCGAGCGGCTCGCCGCTGTCGTGCGAGACGTGCTGGTAGAAGCTGCGGTACTGCTCGTCGGTGATCTCGGACTTCGGCCGCGACCACAGCGCGCTCGCCTGGTTCACCGTCTCCCACTCGCCGGTTGCGCGCATCTCCTTCGCCTCGGCGTTCCACTCGTCCTTGGGCATCAGGATGGGCAGCGAGATGTGGTCGGAGTAGCGGCGCAGGATCGACTTGAGCTTCCAGGGGTCGAGCAGGTCGGAGAACGACGCCTTGTCGTCGCCCTCGCCGTCGTCGGCGCGCAGGTGCAGGATCACGTCGGTGCCCCGGCGCTCGCGCTCGAGCGGCTCCACCGTGAACTCGCCGCTGCCGTCGGACTCCCAGCGCACGCCCTCGCCGGGCGCGGCGCCGGCCCTGCGCGTGAGCACCGTGACGCGGTCCGCGACGATGAACGACGAGTAGAACCCCACCCCGAACTGGCCGATCAGCTGCGCGTCGCGCGCCTGGTCGCCGGTGAGCTTGCCGAAGAACTCGCGCGTGCCCGAGCGCGCGATCGTGCCCAGGTGCTCCACCGCCTCCTGGCGCGACATGCCCACGCCGTCGTCCGAGATCGTGATCGTGCGCGCCGCGCGGTCCACGCTCACCCGGATGGCCATCTCCGGGCTGCCCTCGAACAGCGCCTGGTTGTCGATCGCCTCGAAGCGAAGCTTGTCGCACGCGTCCGAGGCGTTCGACACCAGCTCTCGCAGGAAGATCTCGCGATTGCTGTACAGCGAGTGGATCATCAGCTTGAGCAGCTGCTTGACTTCGGTCTGAAAACCCAGTGTTTCCTTCATCGCCCTGTCGTTCCCCTGTTTCGTGTGGCCACCCGACGCCTGCGGCTCGCCGGGCGCCCGCGGCGCCCTGCGCGCACGCTCCTGCGCAGATGGGGTCGGGATGCGCGACTTCAAGCCCTCGCCGGGCGCGCCCCGCAGAACCGGGCCGACGCCTCGGGGGCGCCGCCCGTGGTGCAGAATTGCGCCGGCGCGCAACCCGCGCCGGCCTCCCGGTCACTCTACCCACCAGTCCAGCTAAGCTGCAAGCATGTTCGAGATCGAGTGGATCAAGTTCGCGACCTTCGTCTGGTTCGCCTGGGTCGGCTCGGTCACGCCCGGCCCGAACAACGCGGTCGCGCTCTCCACGGCCGCGAACTTCGGCCTGCGCGCGGTCGTGCCGCACTCGCTCGGCGTGGCGGTCGGCTTCTCCACGCTGCTGCTCGCCGCCGGCCTGGGCGCCTGGACGGCCCTGCAGCAGTTTCCTTCGTTCGGAATCGTGCTGCGCCTGTTCGGGGTGCTCTACCTGGCCTGGCTCGGCGTGCAGCTGATGCGCTCGAGCGCGATCGCCGAGCGGCGCGTTGCGCGCCCTCCGCGCTGGTACGAGACAGCCGCCTTCCAGTACGCGAACCCGAAAGCCTGGATTCTCGCCGCGGGCACGATCGGCGCCTACCACGGAATGGCCGACCCGGCCTGGCTCGAGCAGGCGCTGATCGTGATCACTTTCGTGACCAGTTGCGCGCTCGCGAACCTGATCTGGGCGCTGGCCGGCACGCGGCTTGGCGCCTGGCTGTCGCAGGGCGGGCGCCTGCGCGCGTTCAACGTGCTGATGGGCGCGTCGCTCGTTGCGACCGCCGTCTGGCTCGCGGTGGGATAGCCGCAACCGATGCGCGACGACCCGGAGCTGCGCGGCATGGCGCTCGCGCTGATCGGCGTGCTGATCTTCGCCGGCACGCTGCCGGCCACGCGCATCGCGGTGGCCGAGATCAGCCCGGCCTGGCTGGCGCTCGCGCGCGCGGAGTTCGCCGCGGTGCTCGGCGCGTTC
>DATCZK010000139.1:0-3111 GCA_036525975.1 Burkholderiaceae bacterium
ACGCTCGGCCTGGTCGGCGAATCGGGCTCGGGAAAGAGCGTGACGGGGTTTTCGCTGCTCGGGCTGGTCGATGCGCCCGGGCGAATCGTCTCGGGCTCGATCTTGCTCGACGGCGAGGAGCTGGTCGGCCTGGACGCGGATTCGATGCGCTCGTTGCGCGGCCGCCGGATGGCGATGGTCTTTCAGGACCCGATGACGACGCTCAACCCGGTGCTGAGCATCGCCACGCAGATGCGACTCGCGATCGCCGCGCACGGGCCGGTGTCGCGCGCCCAGGCGCGCGCGCTCGATCGAGGCGCTCAACCGCGTGGGCATCCCCGACGCGGAACGACGCATCGACGCCTTTCCGCACCAGTTCTCGGGCGGGATGCGGCAGCGGGTGGCGATCGCGGTTGCGCTGCTCAATCGCCCCGCGCTGATCATCTGCGACGAGCCCACGACCGCGCTCGACGTGTCGATCCAGGCGCAGATACTCACCGAGATGCGCGCGCTGGTTGCCGATCTGGGCACTGCGCTGATCTGGATCAGCCACGATCTGGCCACCGTGTCGTCGCTGGCCGAGCGCATCATGGTGATGTACGCGGGTCGGATCGTCGAGCAGGGGCCCACGGTGCAGGTTCTGTCGCGGCCGCGCCACCCCTACACCAAGGGACTGCTCCAGTCGCTCCCCGCGCGCACCGAACCGGGCCGCGCGCTGGCGCAGATACCGGGGTCGACGCCCTCGTTGCTCGACCTGCCCAGGGGCTGCGCGTTCCGGCCGCGATGCGGCTTCGCGAGCGGGGCCTGCGAGGTCGCCCCGCCGATCACGGTGGCGCCCGACGGCCGGCGGAGCTGGCGCTGTCATCACGCGCTCGAGGAGCCGCGGGCAGAGGAGTCGGCGCGGTGAGCGCGGTCGAGCGCCGCACCGTGGGCACGCACGCCGGGCAGGCCGGGCGCGCAGGCGAGGCCGGGGCGGCCGCGCAAGAAGCGGGGCGCGCGCTGCTGCGGGTGTCGTCGATCTCGCGGCACTTCGACCCGCGCCTGAGCCTGGGAGAGCGCATCGCGGTGCGACTGGGCAGCCAGATCGAGACGCGCGCGGTGCGGGCCGTGGACGACGTCTCGCTGTCGATAGCCCGCGGCGAGGTGCTCGGGCTGGTGGGTGAATCCGGCTGCGGGAAGTCCACGCTGGGGCGCATGATGGCGGGCATCCTCGCGCCGACCTCGGGCGAGGCCACCTTCGACGGCAAGCCGGTGATGAGCGCCGGAAAGCGCGCGCGCAAGACCACGACACGCGTGCAGATGGTGTTCCAGGACCCCTTCGCCTCGCTCGATCCGCGCATGAAGGTGGGCGACGCGATCAGCGAAGGCCCGATCGCGCACGGCCTCGTCTCGCCGCGCGAGGCGCGGGCCTACGTCGGGCGCTGGCTCGACGCGGTCGGGCTGGACCGCGACTTCGCAGCGCGCTATCCGCACCAGTTCTCCGGCGGGCAGCGCCAGCGGGTGGCGATCGCGCGCGCACTCGCGATGCAGCCCGAGGTGCTGATCTGCGACGAGCCGGTCGCGTCGCTCGACATCTCGATCCAGGCGCAGATCATCAATCTGTTCCTCGAACTGCGCCGCGAGTTCGGGCTGACGATGCTGTTCATCAGCCACGATCTGGGCGTCGTGCGCCACCTGTGCGACCGCGTGGCGATCATGTACCTGGGCCGAATCGTCGAGGTGGGCAGCGCGAGCGACACCTACGCCGAGCCCAGGCACCCGTATGCGCGCGCGCTGCTCGACAGCGTGCCGCGGCTCGTGCTCGATGCCGACACGCCCGTGGTGTTCAAGGCGATCGCGGGCGAGCTGCCCTCGCCGCTGGCGCCGCCGCCGGGGTGCCACTTCCACCAGCGCTGCGCCTTCGCGCGGGAGCGCTGCTCGCGCGAGGCGCCGCCGCTGCGCGACATCGGCGGCGGGCGAACCGTGGCCTGTCATTTCCCGCTCTTGCCGGATGGCGCCGAGCGCCCGGGCGCCGGGGGCGGGAGCGAAGCGGGCGGGGGCGTCGCAGCGCAGGACTGAACTCAGCGAACGGAGTCGACCATGGAACCCTGGCAATGGCACGAAGAGCAATGGAGGGCGCGCGTCGGGCAGGTGCGCGCGGGGCGCTCGCTCAAGCCCGCGGCCTGGCCGCAGGGCAAGCGCTGTGCGGTGGCACTGTCGTTCGACAGCGATCACGAGACGAACGAGCTGCGCGACGGCGGCAAGTCGATCGGCCGGATGTCGTGGGGCCAGTACGGCAACCGCGTGGGCGTGCCGCGCATTCTCGAGCTGCTCGCGCGCGAGTCGATTCCCGCCACGTTCTTCGTCCCCGGCGTTTCGGCCCTCCTGCACGCCGAGGAACAGGTGAGGGTGATCGCCGAGGGCCACGAGGTGGGCCTGCACGGCTGGATTCACGAAGTGAACTCCACGCTGCCCGCGGCCGACGAGCGCGAACTGCACTTCCGGGCCGCCGACACGCTCGAGCGCATCACCGGGGTGCGCCCGGTGGGCATGCGCACGCCGTCGTGGGACTTCTCGCCGGCAACGCTGGCGATACAGCGCGAGCTCGGCCTGCTCTACGACTCCTCGCTGATGGCCGACGACGATCCCTACGAACTCGAGGAGAACGGCGAACCCACCGGCATCGTCGAACTGCCGCCCGAGTGGATCCGCGACGACGCGGTCTACTTCAACATGAACCGCTTCGCGGCGCTGCGCCCGTACACGCCGCCCGCCGCCGTGCTCGACATCTTCACGCGAGAGTTCGAGGGCGCCTGGAACGAGGGCGGGCTGTTCGTGCTCACGATGCACCCGCACGTGATCGGCTACCGCTCGCGGATGTTCATCCTCGAGGAGCTGATCGCGCGGATGAAGGCGCGCGGCGACGTCTGGTTCGCGACGCACGCGCAGGTTGCGCGATACGTGGCGGTCAGCGGCGCTTTGCCGAGGCCATCCGTTCCTTGAGGTCCGCGAAGGGGTTGAAGGTCGCGGCGGCGGTGTTGCCGCCCTCGCTGTTGCGCCCGGCGGAATCCCTGATCTTCGAGTGCTCGTGCTCGTGGCAGTACGTGCACAGCAGTTCCCAGTTGCTGCCGTCGGGCGGGTTGTCGTCGTGGT
>DATCZK010000140.1:0-6423 GCA_036525975.1 Burkholderiaceae bacterium
GCCCCGGGGTGGGCGACTTCGCCCGCGGCTACGACGAGCGCGCGCGCGGGCTCGCCTCGCACTTCGTCTGGACCAACCGCTCGAAGGAGAGCCTCACGCTCGACCTGAAAAAGCCCCAGGCGCAGGAGATCCTGCACCGCCTGATCGACACCCGCGCCGACGTCGTGGTGCAGAACCTCGCGCCGGGCGCCGCCGCGCGGCTGGGCCTCGCCCACGAGGCGCTCGCCGCGCGCAAGCCCTCGATCATCGTGTGCGACATCTCGGGCTACGGCGCCAACGGCCCGTACCGCGACCGCAAGGCCTACGACTTGCTGATCCAGAGCGAGTCGGGCTTCGTCTCGGTCACGGGCACGCCCGAGACGCCGTCCAAGGCGGGTGCGTCGGTGGCCGACATCGCCGCGGGCATGTACGCGTACAGCAACATCCTCGCGGCCCTGATCGAGCGCGCGCGCACCGGGCTGGGCAAGCGCATCGACGTCTCGATGCTCGAGAGCATGGTCGAGTGGATGGGCTATCCGCTCTACTACACGCTCGACGGCGCCAGCCCGCCCCCGCGCTCCGGCGCGAGCCACGCAACCATCTACCCCTACGGCCCCTTCGAAACGGGCGACGGCAAGAGCGTGATGATCGGCCTGCAGAACGAGCGCGAGTGGGCCGCGTTCTGCGCCGAGGTGCTGATGCAGCCCGAGCTGGCGTCGGACCCGAGGTTTTCGAGCAACGCGCGCCGCAGCGAGGCGCGCGAGGCGCTGCGCGCGATCATCGACCGGGCGCTCGCCGGGCTCGGCGCCGCGGAGCTCGGCGAGCGGCTCGATCGGGCCCGCATCGCCAACGCGCGCGTGAACACGATGGACGAAGTCTGGGCGCACCCGCAGCTGCGCGCGCGCGATCGCTGGCGCGAGGTGGGCTCCCCGGCCGGGCCGCTGCCCGCGCTCGTGCCCCCGGGCGCATCGGGCGAGGCCGACGCGCGAATGGACCCGATTCCGGCGCTGGGCGAGCACACCGACGCGATCCTGGCCGAGCTTGGTTACGATCGCGAAGCGATCGCGGCGCTGCGCGCGGGCGCAGTCGTCTGACGCGGCGCCGCCGCCGCGCACGCAACCCACAGAGGTCAACATGGCAGCCAGCGTGGTCGACTCGTCGGTCTTGGGCAACCTCTTCAGCACCGGCGTGATGCGCGAGGTGTGGTCGGATCGGTCGCGCACGCGCCGCTACCTCGAGTTCGAGCGCGCGCTCGCCACCGTGCAGGGCCGCGCCGGGATGATCCCGCCCGAGGCGGCGGCCGAGATCGCGCGCTGCTGCGACGTGGACCTGATCGACATGGACGAGCTGCGCGTGCAGACCGAACGCGTCGGGTTTCCGGTCGTCGGGCTCGTCTCGCAACTGACCGCGCTGTGCCGCGACGGGCTCGGCGAATACGCGCACTGGGGCGCGACCACGCAGGACGTGACCGACACCGCCACGGTGCTGCAGGTTCGCGACTCGCTCGAGCTCGTGGCCGCCGACCTCGCCGCGCTCTCGGCCACGCTCGCAAAGCTGGCGCGCCGCTACCGCGACACGCCGGTGATCGGGCGCACCAACATGCAGCAGGCGATCCCGGTGACCTTCGGATTCAAGATGGCCTCGATCCTCGCCGGCGTCGAGCGCCACCGCGAGCGACTCGCCCAGCTGCGCCCGCGCGTGCTGGTGTGCGAATTCGCCGGCGCCTGCGGCACGCTCGCCTCGATCGAGGGCGACGCGCTCGGCGTGCAGGCGGCGCTCGCCGCCGAGCTCGGCCTGGGCAACCCCGACATCGGCTGGCACTCGGTGCGCGACTCGATCGCCGAGGTGGGCGCGTTCCTGGCGCTCGTGGGCGGCTCGCTCGGCAAGATCGCAACCGACGTGCGGATGATGATGCAGACCGAGGTGGGCGAAGTGGCCGAGCCCTTCGCACCCGGGCGCGGTTCGAGCAGCACGATGCCGCACAAGCGCAACCCGGTCTCGTGCGCGTTCATCCACTCTTCGGTGTCGATGGTGCGCCACCACGCGGCGGCTCTCGTCGAGGCGATGGTGGGCGAGCACGAGCGCTCGACCGGGCCCTGGGAGATCGAGTGGATCGCGCTTCCCGAGGCGTTCTGCCTGCTCTCGGGCGCGCTCGCGCACACGCGCTTCGTGCTCGACGGGCTCGAGGTGAACGAGGCCAGGATGCGCGAGAACATCGGCCTCACCAACGGCCTCGTGATGGCCGAGGCGGCGATGATGGGGCTCGCGCCGCACATCGGTCGCGAGGTGGCGCACGACCTCGTCTACGACCTGTGCCGCGAGGCGATCGAGCGGCGCGAACCGCTGATCGAGCGCCTGGCCGCGCACCCGGAAGTCTCGAAGCACCTCGACCGGGCCGCGCTCGAGAGGCTGCTAGACCCGGCCAGCTACCTCGGGCAGGCCGGTGCGATGGTCGACCGCGTGCTGGCGCGCAATCAGAACGGATAGCCCCGCGGCGTCGTCTGCACGGTGATCCAGCGCAGTTCGGTGAACTCGGCGATCCCCGCCTTGCCGCCGAAGCGCCCCATTCCGCTGCCCTTGACCCCGCCGAAGGGCATCTGCGCCTCGTCGTGCACGGTGGGCCCGTTCACGTGGCAGATTCCCGAGTCGATCTGGCGCGCCACGTTGAAGGCGCGCGCGATGTCGCGGTCGAACACCGCCGCCGCGAGGCCGTATTCGTTGTCGTTCGCGCACGCGATCGCCTCCTTCGCGCCCTTCACCCGAACGATCGCCTTCACCGGGCCGAAGGTCTCCTCGTGGTAGATGCGCATCTCGGGCGTCACGTGGTCGATCAGCGTGGCCGGCATCAGCGTGTTCTCGGCCTTGCCGCCGCACACCAGCTTCGCGCCCTTGGCGAGCGCGTCGTCGACCAGCGCGTTGCAGTGCTCCACCGTGTTCATCCCGATCACGCTGCCCAGCACCACGGGGTCGGGCTTGCGCGGGTCGCCCAGCGGAAGGTGGCGCGCCTTGTCGGCGAACTTCTTGACGAACTCGTCGGCCACCTTGGCATCGACCACGATGCGCTCGGTGCTCATGCAGACCTGCCCGCTGTTGACGAAGCACCCGAAGGCCGCTGCGTTCACCGCGTCGTCGAGGTCGGCGTCGTCGAGGATCACGAGCGGCGCCTTGCCGCCCAGCTCGAGCACCGCCGGCTTGAGGTGGCGCGCGCAGGTTTGGGCGATGATCCGCCCCACCCGGGTGGAGCCGGTGAAGTTCACGCGCCGCAGCGCCGGGTGCGCCACCATCGCCTCGACCACGGCCCCGGCGTCCGCCGGGGCGTTGGTGATGTAGTTGACCACGCCGGGCGGGAACAGCGCTTCCTGGAAGGCCTCGACGATTAACTGGTGGGTGCGCGGGCAGTTCTCGGAGCCCTTGAGCACGACCGTGTTGCCGCACGCCAGCGGCGTGGCGATCGCGCGCACGCCGAGGATGATCGGCGCGTTCCACGGCGCGATGCCGAGCACCACGCCCGCGGGCTGGCGAACGCCCATTGCGAGGCTGCCCGGAACGTCCGATGGGATCACCTCGCCCGCCACCTGCGTGGTGAGGCCGGCGGCCTCGCGGATCATCCCGGCGGCGAGCATCACGTTGAACCCGGCCCACATGCCGGTGCCGCCGGTCTCGGCCGCGAGCGCCTCGATGAACTTCGGCGTCTTGGCCTCGAGCTTGTCGGCCGCCGCGAGGAGCAGCGCGCGCCGCTCGCCCGGACCGCTCTGGCTCCAGGTCTTGAAGGCCTCGGCCGCCGCCTCCACGGCCATCACCGCGTCGGCCGCGGAAGCCGCCGGGGCGCGCGTGGCCACCGTACCGTCCAGCGGATTGCGCCGCTCGAAGGTGGCGTTGTTCTCCGCCGCCACCTTCAGTCCGTTGATCAACATCGACAGGTCCGACATCTTCGTTCTCCTCCAGGTGAGACTGTTGGTCCGGATCAGGCCGCGCGCACCGGCCGCCTCCTGGCGACCGCGTCGGCGGCGGTGGTGGTCTCCGCGCTCGCCGCGCCGAGATAGGCCTCGCGGATCACGGTCGAGCGCGCGAGAAGCCTCGCTGGGCCGCTCGCCACCAGCGCGCCGCGCTCGAGCACGTAGCCGCGGTCGGCCACCGCGAGCGCCTTCTTCACGTTCTGTTCCACCATCAGCACGGTGGTGCCGCCGTCGGCGATGCGCCGGGTGATCGCCATCAGCTCGTCGACCATCCGCGGCGCCAGGCCCAGCGACGGCTCGTCGAGCATCAGCAGGCGCGGCGCGCTCATCATCGCGCGCGCCACCGCCACCATCTGCTGCTCGCCACCGCTCATCGTCCCGGCGAGCTGGCCCGCGCGCGCGCGCAGTTTCGGGAAGTCGGCGAACACCGATTCGAGCCGGCGGGCGCGCTCCGCCTTGCCGCAATGCCAGCCGCCGAGTTCCAGGTTTTCGGTTACCGTCATCTGCGGGAACAGCTGGCGCCCCTCGGGCACCAGCGCCACGCCGGCGCGCACGATCTCGTGCGTCTCGTCGGGCAGGTCCTCGCCGTCGAGCAGCACCTCGCCGGCGCGCGGGATCAGCGCGTTGAGCGCGCGCAGCAGCGTGCTCTTTCCCGCGCCGTTCGGTCCCAGGATCACCGTGAGCCCGGGCCTGGCCTCGAGGCGAACGTCGCGCAGCACCATGAACGCGCCGTAGCCCGCGGTGAGCCCGCGCACCTCGAGGTGCGCGCTGCCGGTGCCGCCCAGCACGAACGGGGTGTCGCGGTGCCACATCACGATGCGGCCCCGACCGACTCGGCCATCTCGTCGCCCAGGTAGGCCTCGATCACCTCGGGGTCGCGCACCACGTCGCCCGGGGCGCCGTCGGCGATCTTCCGTCCCTGGTGCAGCACGATCACGCGCTCGACGTGGCGCAGCAGCGTGGTCACCGCGTGCTCGATCCACAGCACCGTGAGATCGAGCTCGTCGCGCAGGCGGCGAATCAGCCGCGCCATCTCCTCGATCTCGGCCTCGGTGAGCCCCGCGGCGACCTCGTCGAGCAGCAGGATGCGCGGGCGCGTCGCAAGCGCCATCCCGATCTCGAGCAGGCGCTGCTGCGAGGGCGTGATCGCCGAGGCCGGCATCGCCGACTGACCGCCCAGCCCGATCAGCCCGAGAATGCTCGCCGCGTCGCGCAGCGCCCAGGGCACCGAGCGCTCCTCGCCCCACAGCCAGTACTTGCGCGGCCGCCGGCCCGCGAACTTGAGCCCGAAGGCGATGTTGTCCGCCACCGGCAGATCGGCGAACACCCGCGGCGTCTGGAAGGTGCGCGCGAGGCCGTGCGCCGCAAAGCGGTGCGGCCCCTTGCCGGTGAGATCCCGGCCGCGGGCCACGAGCCGGCCCGACGTCGGCGTCTCGAGGCCGGTGATCGCGTTGAAGAAGGTGGTCTTTCCGGCGCCGTTGGAGCCGATGATGCCGACCAGTTCGCCGGCGGAGAAAGACGCGCTCACCGCGTCGACCGCGACGAGCCCGCCGAAGCGCACCGTGACCCCGTGGGCTTCGAGCAGCGGCGGCGCGTTTCGCTCAGACAGGGCGTCGCTCCCTCGCGCGCGCCTTGTCACGCGCCTTCTCGCCGCTCCACTCGTAGCGCCGCTCGCTGGCCCAGGCGCGCGTGTCGCGCCACCACGCGCGCAGGGTCTCCCAGCGCAGCGAAGCCAGCCCGCCCGGCAGGTAGAGCACCGACAGGATCAGCAGCAGCCCGAGCGACATCATGTAGATCTGCGGCACCTCCAGGCGCAGCGACTCGGCCAGCAGGCTGAACACGATGGCCGCGATCAGCGGCCCCCACAGCGTGACGGCGCCGCCGATCAGCGCGATCAGCACGGTCTGGAAACCGATGAAGGGGGTGAACACGGTGTGGGGGTCGATGTAGGTCCAGCGCACCGACATCGCGGCCCCCACGGCCCCCGCCACGGCCGCCGTCATCGCGAAGCCGGCGATCTTCACCAGTCGCGTGTTCACGCCGAGCGTCTGCGCGCGCTGCTCGTCGGCGCCGATGCCCATCAGCGCCAGCCCGAAGCGCGTGCGCCGCACGAAGATCGACATCGCCACCGTGAGCGCCGCGATCGCGAGCACGGTGAGGTAGATCGTGTCGCGCTCGGGCACGACCGCGAGCACGCGCCCCACCGTGCCGGTGACCTGCTTCTCGAAGTAGGTGACCGCGTGGCGGATCAGTTCGGTCATGCCGAAGGTGAGCACCGCGAAGTAGGTGCCGCGCAGGTGCAGCACGATCGCGCCCATCACGACCGCCACCGCGGCAGCGACCGCCGCGCCGAGCACGATCGCGCGCACCCACGGGATCGTCTCGAGCGAGAGCGCGCTGGTGTAGGCGCCGATGCCGAAGAAGGCCGAGGTGGCGAGCGAGAGGTAGCGGGTGCTGCCGCAGAACAAGCCCCAGCTCGTCGACAGCG
>DATCZK010000141.1:0-64646 GCA_036525975.1 Burkholderiaceae bacterium
CCGGGGCGCCGACCAGTCCAACGTCGGGCTCGACGAACGCGCGCTGTGGAGCCTGCTCAAGGAGCTGAACGAAGACGAGGGCGGCGGCAATACCCGCCTGCGCGGCCGGCTCGAAGTGAGCACTGCCATCGAGGCGCACCAGCTCGGGGACAAATCCACCGCGATCAAGGACTGCCACACCTGTCACCGCGCGGGTGCGGAGGCTTTCCAGAGCGTGATCCTCACCGTGGCGGGCCCCGACGGCAGGCCGCTGCGCCACGGCGTTCAGAAAGACGTGCTGGTCTCGCCCGCCTCGGTGCGCTCGGTGAGCGGCTTTTACGCGATCGGCAGCACGCGCATCAAGCTGCTCGACTACCTGCTCGTGCTGGTGGTGCTGGGGAGCCTTGCCGTGCCGATCGTGCACATGACAGTGCGGTGGCTGTTCAAGAGGGCAATGGAAAAGCGCGAGGCCGAGAAAGCGGCTGCCGCGAAGTCGGGCGACCAGGCTTGAGCCGTTCGACCCAGAACGCTCGAACAACCTGGCAATCGCAGGAGTGAATGATGAACAAGATCTATATCAACCCGCTACCGGTGAGGATCTGGCACTGGGCCAACGCGGTCGGCTTCGTGCTGCTGATCGCAACCGGCCTGCAGATCCGCTACGCCGGGCAGGTGGACCTGATGCCGTTCAAGACGGCGGTAAACCTGCACAACTGGATCGGGTTCGTCCTGATCGGCAACTTCTCCATCTGGCTGCTGTTCTACCTTTTCACCGACAAGATCAGGGTCTACCACCCTGAACTGAGCCCCACCAAGTACTTCAGCGACAGCTTCCGGCAGCTCCGGTTCTACGGCTACGGCATCTTCAGGGGCGACCCGAACCCGCACCACGCGAGCGCGTACCACAAGTTCAACCCGCTGCAGAGCATGATGTACCAGATCATCATGATCCTGCTCGTGCCGATCCAGTTCTTCACCGGCGTGCTGCTTTGGGACATTGCGCGCTTCTCGGGCATGGTCGACTCGCTGGGCGGAGTGCGGGTGGTGGACACGATCCACGTGCTGCTCTTCATCTTCTTCTGCGGCTTCATCATCGTGCACGTCTACCTGGCCAGCCTGGGGCACACCCCGGGCGCGCACTTCAAGGCGATGCTCACCGGTTACGAGGAAGTGGACGACGAACCGGGGAAGGCCGCGTCGGCCTGACGGGCTCGCGCGCGAGGGCGCGAGCCTGAAGCGAAGCAGCCCTAGTCGGCGTCCGTACCGTCCGCCCCGGGCTTGTCCTGGCCGCGCCCGATGTCGCGCACGCGAATCTCGTACTTCTTCATCAGCGCCTGGAAGTTGGTGCGCTGCATCCCGGTTTCCTGAGCGCTGCGGGTGACGTTGCTGTCGTTTCGCCGCAGCGCCTCCTCGACGAACCGCCGCTCGATCTCCTCGACCGACTTCTCCCGCGCGAGTTTCTTCACCCGCTTGAGATCCTCGCCGGTGCGCGGCACTTCGAAATCGCGTTCTGCCCGGGCGTCGACGATGCTGTCGAGGTTTGCCTTGCGCACGACATTGTCCGAGCAGAGGATGACGGCGCGCTGGATCGCGTTCTCGAGTTCGCGCACGTTGCCCGGCCACGAGTGGTTCATCAGCGCGCTCATCGCGCCTTCCGAGATCTGCGGAACCGGCCGGTCGATCTCGGCGCAGTAGCTGTTGAGGAAGTGGTACGCGAGCGCCGGAATGTCGTCCCGGCGCTCCCTGAGCGCCGGCGCGTGGATCGGGAACACGTTCACGCGGTAGTAGAGGTCCTCGCGAAACGAGCCGTCGGCCACCATCGCCTTGAGGTTCTTGTTCGATGCCGCCAGCAGCCGCACGTTGGTCTTGTGCACCTGCGTGCTCCCGACCGCCCTGAATTCGCGCTCCTGGATCACGCGCAGCAGCTTGGCCTGGGTGGAGAGCGGGATGTTCCCGAACTCGTCGAGAAAGAGCGTCCCGTTGTTGGCTACCTCGAACATGCCCCTCTTGTTCGCCGTGGCACCGGTGAACGACCCCTTGACGTGCCCGAACAGCTCGCTCTCGAGCAGGTTCTCGCTCAGCGTGTTGCAGTCCACCGTGACGAAAGGCTGGTCCTTGCGCAGGCTGTTGTAGTGGATCGCGCGGGCGATCATCTCCTTGCCGGTGCCGCTCTCGCCGGTGATGAGCACCGTGGTGTTCGTGGGCGCGCACTTCGCGATCAGCCGGAACACGGCCTGCATCGCCGGGCTCGATCCCACGATGTTCTCGAAGCTGTACTTCGAACTGAGCTCGTTCTTGAGGCTGCGGTTTTCCGACAGCAGCCGGCGTCGCTCGAGCGCGCGTTGCACCACGTGCCTGAGCTCGTCGGGGTCGAAGGGTTTGGGCAGGTAGTCGAAGGCGCCCAGCTTCATCGCCCTGACCGCCGTCTGCACCTGCGCGAGGCCCGTGACCATGATCACGTCGATCTCGGGGTGCCGCTCCTTGACCTGCTGCAGCACCTCGATCCCGTCGATCCCGGGCATCATGATGTCGAGAATGACGATGTCGTAGGGGTTGTCGTCGACCTTGCGCAAGGCCTCGTGGCCGTCCCGGGCGGCCTCCACCGCGTAGTTCTCGTCGTCGAGGATTCGCAGGCAGCTTCGGATGATGATTTCCTCGTCGTCCACGATCAGAATCCTGGCCGTCATCGGGCGCCCTCGCTTGTGTCCTGTTCGGTTGCTGTGGATGGTGGGTCCGCCGGCAGGCAGACGCGGAACTCGGAGCCCTCGCCGAGCACGCTCTCGACCTTGATCGTTCCCCCGTGAGCCTTGACGATGCCGTAACTCACCGAGAGCCCGAGCCCGGTGCCCTTGCCCACCTCCTTCGAAGTGAAGAAGGGGTCGAAGATGCGCTGCAGGTTCGCTTCCGGTATGCCGCAGCCGGTGTCCCTGATCGCGATCTCCACGCAGCGCCGCGGCGCGCCTGCGGGCTTGTTGACGTCGTGAACCATGCGCTGGCTCGTGCTCACCGCGATCTTTCCCTCGCCCTCGATGGCCTGCTGGGCGTTGACCAGGATGTTCAGGATCACCTGCTTGATCAGGTCCTCGTCGCCCCAGATCTCCGGCAGATCCTCGTCGAGATCGGTCGTGATCTCCACGTTCTGAAGCGACGCCGGCCGGTCGATGAATGCGATCGTGTCGAGAATCAGCTGGTTCAGGTCGAAGAACTTCTGCACCGGCACCTTCTCTCGCGCGAAGTCGAGCAGCCGCCGGATGATGCTCGCGCAGCGCTTGGTTTCGCTTATGACCAGATCCAGGTCTTCGGCGTCGGGGCTGCCGTCGGGCAGCTTCTGGCGCAGCAGCGAGGTGAAGGTGAGCACGCCGGTGAGCGGGTTGTTCAACTCGTGCGCGATGCCCGAGGCGAGCATCCCGACCGACGCGAGCTTCTCGCCCTGCGCGACTTCGGCCTCGGCGACGAGCAGCTCGCGCGTTCGCTCGTCCACCTTGGATTCCAGGGTCTGGACCAGTTCCTGCATTTCTTTCGTCGACGTCTTCAGTGCCGCCGTCATCTGGTTGAACGAGCTTGCCACCCTGCCCAGTTCATCCTGATTGCGCACCGCAATGTCGTGCTCGAGATCGCCCACCGCGACCCGCCTTGCCCCCGATTCGAGGTCCTTGAGCGGCTGATAGATCAGGCGCTGAAGGAGAAAGCCCACGCTCAGCGCCACCAGAAGGATCACCCCGAGCGTGACGAGCACGATGAACACCGCGTAGTTTTTCGACGAGCGATCGATCGCCTCGAGCGAATACGCGACGTCGACGACGCCGAGCACGGACTGGTCGCTCGGGTGCTCGTGGCAAGACGCCGACGAGCACGACGGTTCGTTGCGGATCGCCTCCATCGCACCCAGAACCCTGTGCCCGCCCGAACCCTGGTAGATGCGCCAGCGCTGGTCTTCGGGCACGCGCTCGAGCGGCGTGCCGCTCTGGTGGCAATGCACGCACGGCTCGGAGGCGCGACTGATCGAGAGCCCGATTTCCGCGGTGCGGTTCGAGTGGGTGATCACCCCGTCCTTGTTCAGGATGCGCACGCGCTCGAGGCCCTCCTGCCCGCCGATGTCGAGGACGATCTTCTCGGCCATGTCGCGCCGGTTGAGGAGCATCGCGTAGCGCGTGCTCTTGACGACGATCTCCGAGATCTGCGTGGCGTGCCGCGCCACCTCGGCCTGCACGCGCTCCTGCTGGTGCGTGACGATGAAGAAGGGAAACAGGATGATGGCCGGCGAGAGCGCGATCGCCAGGTAGACGCTGACCTTGAGTCTGAGGCGTTCTCTGAGCATGGTGCTTCGGGCCCAGCCGCAGCGAAGCAACCACCGCAGCCGACGCGATGCGCAACGGCTCCCCCGCTATTATGCGCCCGGCCCGCCGGCCGATCCGCGCGCGGCGGCGGTTCGCGCGCGGCCGCAGTTCGCGCGTGGCCGCGGTCCGCGCGGCCGCGGTCCGCGCGCAGGTCAGTACGTCTCGAGGTGCAGCCGGCCTTCGCGCTTGAGCGCCGCGCCGATCGTGTCCCAGGCGAGGCCCGCCTTCTCGGCGACGTCGCGCAGCGCCAGCACCACGCCTTCCTCCATCGCCTTGAGGCCGCACACGTAGAAGTACGCGTTCGGGTCCGCGAGCATCGCGCCGAGGTCGGCGGCGCGCTCGCGCATCAGATCCTGCACGTAGCGCTTGGGCTGGCCCTGCGTGCGGCTGAACGCGAGGTTCACGTCGATGAAATCCTTCGGGAGGCTCTTGAGCGGCCCGAAGTAGGGCAGCTCCTCCTTCGTGCGCGCGCCGAAGAACAGCATCAGCTTGCCGCCCTCGAACTTGCCCGAGGCGCGCAGCCGGCGCCGCCACTCGGTCATCGCGCGCATCGGCGCGCTGCCGGTGCCGGTGCAGATCATCACGATGCTCGATCGCGGGTGGTTGGGCATCAGGAACGAGGCGCCGAAGGGGCCCGTGACCTGCACCGTGTCGCCGCGCTTGAGGTCGCACATGTAGTTGCTCGCCACGCCGCGCACCGGGTTGCCCTGGTGGTCCTCGAGCACGCGCTTGATCGTGAGCGAGAGGTTGTTGTAGCCGGGGCGCTCGCCGTTGCGCGGGCTGGCCACCGAGTACTGGCGCGGGTGGTGCGCGCGGCCGCTCGCGTCGGTGCCCGGCGGGACGATCCCGATCGACTGGCCCTCGAGCACCGGAAACGGCATCGCGCCGAAGTCCAGCACGATGTGGTGGGTGTCGTACTCCTTGCCCACTTCGGTCACGCGCACGTTGCCCGCCACGGTGGCGAGCACGAACTTGTCCTTCGCCTTCGGCCCGTAGAGGTTGGTGTAGGCGTGCGCGGCCGACCAGGGGGGCAGCGTGGAGCCGAACGCAGTCGCGTTGAACACGGCCTCGCCGCTCGCCGCCGCCGCCAGCGGGGCGGTCGCGGGCTCCGGTGCGGGCGCGGCCTCCGGTGCCACGCCGGCCTCGGCCAGCTCCTCGGCCGTGAGTTCCGGCGGCAGCTCGTTCCACCCGAGCTGCGCCTGGACGCTGTAGGCGAGCACCCTGGGCATCGTGCGCCAGTTGTCGATGCTGCCGGTGGGGCAGGGCGCGATGCAGTCCATGCAGAGGTCGCACTTCTGCGCGTCGACGACGTAGTTGTTGTCGTCGTGCGTGATCGCGCCCACCGGGCAGGTCGCCTCGCAGGTGTTGCAGCGAATGCAGACCTCCGGGTCGATCAGGTGCTGCTTGATCACGGTGGCGGACGTGTCCATGCCCTTGTCCATGCGCGGGTGCGGCGCGATCAGTTGAAGCGCACGTATTCGAAGTCGGCCGGCTGGCGGTTGATGCCCACCACCGGCGGGGCGATCCAGCCCGCGAACTTGCCCGGCTCCACCACGCGGCCCATCAGCGAGCCGACGAAGGCGCGGTCCTCGTCGCTGGGCAGCCACTTGTCGACGTTGGCCTTCCACTCCTGCTCCGAGAGCACGCGGCCGTCGGGCGAGACCTTCGAGCCCGCGAGCGCGCCGATGTTGCGGTGGAACGCCTTGTGCGGCGCGGCGAGGCGGAACGGGATGCCGTTCTTCTCGAGCACCCTGTTCCAGCGCGCGATGCCGGCGATGCTGTCCTTGATGTAGTCGTCGCGCAGCACCTCGTTCAGCGCGTTGAGCATCGGCACCTCGTGCTCCACCAGCCTGCCGCCCTCGATCGCCAGCACCTTGTAGGTGTCGCCCTTGAGCAGGTGGTCGTCCGTGCGCTTGCCTTCCTCGTAGCGGCCCTTGAGGCCCGTGCTGTAGAAGGTGGCCGCGTTGCTCGACTGGTCGGCGCCGAACAGGTCGATCGTGACGCTGAAGTGGAAGTTCACGTAGCGCTGGATCGTCTCGAGGTCGATCGCGCCCGCGGCGCGGATCTTCGCCGGGTCGTCGGTCTTCAGTTCGTTCATCACCTGGCAGGTGCGCTGGAGCACGCGGCTCACGCCGCTCTCGCCCACGAACATGTGGTGCGCTTCCTCGGTGAGCATGAACTTGGTCGTGCGCGCGAGCGGGTCGAACGCGCTCTCGGCCAGCGCGCAAAGCTGGAACTTGCCGTCGCGGTCGGTGAAGTAGGTGAACATGAAAAAGCTCAGCCAGTCGGGCGTGGGCTCGTTGAAGGCCTGCAGGATGCGGGGGTTGTCCTGCTGGCCGCTGCGCCGCTCGAGCAGCGCCTCGCCTTCCTCGCGCCCGTCGCGGCCGAAGTACTTGTGCAGCAGGTAGACCATCGCCCACAGGTGGCGGCCCTCCTCCACGTTCACCTGAAACAGGTTGCGAAGGTCGTACTGCGAGGGCGCCGTCAGGCCCAGGTGGCGCTGCTGCTCGACCGACGCGGGCTCGGTGTCGCCCTGCGTGACGATGATCCGCCGCAGGTTGGCGCGGTACTCGCCCGGCACCTCCTGCCAGGCGTCCTCGCCCTTGTGGTCGCCGAAGTGGATCTTGCGGTTCGCTTCGCCCGGGTTGAGGAAGATGCCCCAGCGGTAATCGGGCATCTTCACGTAGCCGAACTGCGCCCAGCCCTGCGGGTCGACGCTCACGGCCGTGCGCAGGTAGACGTCGAAGTCGGTGGAGCCCTCGGGGCCCATGTCGGCCCACCACGAGAGGTAGTTCGGCTGCCACTGCTCGAGCGCGCGCTGCAGCGCGCGGTCTTGGGCGAGGTTGACGTTGTTCGGGATCTTCTCGCTGTAGTCGATGCTCATCTCGGTCTCCGTGATCTGTGCTGTGTGTCCGGCGGCGATGGGGTTCGGTCGTGGCGCGCCGCCCGGGGCCGCGCCGCGCAACGAAATCGGCGGGTCAGACGCGGTTCCAGTCGAACGCGACCTTCTCGCCCTTGCCGTAGACCTTGAGCGCCCCCCGCTCGCCGACGGCGTTGGGGCGCTGGAAGATCCAGTTCTGCCAGGCGGTGAGCCGGCCGAAAATGCGGGTGAACATGTTCTCGGGGCCGTTGAAGCGCAGGTTCGCTTCCATGCCGGTGAGCGCGTCGGGGCTCATCGCCACGCGCTCCTCGATCGCGATCCGCACCTCGTCGTTCCAGTCGAGGTCGTCGGGGTTGCTGGTGACCAGGCCCAGCTCGAAAGCCGCGTCGGCGTCGAGCGCGTTGCCGGCCCGGGCGCGAACCGCCTCGAGCGCGGGCTGCTCGTCGTAGAAGCGGCGCTGCAGCCGGCTCTGGCCCGTGACCATCGGGTACAGGCCGAAGTTCATCTCGCCCACCGTGATTCTCGGCGCCTGCGCTTCGTCGTCGGGGAGCGCGAGGTGATAGACGCGGTCGCAGGCGAGGGCGAGCTCGAGCAGCGTGCCCGCGAAGCAGCTGCCCTGCTCCACGAGCGCGAACAGGCTGCGCGACGAGACGTCGAGCCGGCTGAAGGTGCGGCGCAGCAGGCCGATCGTCTCGCGCACCAGCCAGTGGTCCTTGTGCGCGAGCAGCGTGGCGTCGGCTGCGAGCACGGCCGCGGCGTCGCCCGAGGTCTTGATCAGCCACACGCCGATGTCCAGTTCGTTGGTGCGCATCGACAGGATCGCGTCGTCGAGCTCGCGCGCGAGCGCGAGCGGGTACCAGCCGGCGCCGGCGGCTTCGATCGCGGCGATGTCGGCCGGCTGCGCGCCGGCGGGCGCCTTCACGGTGAAGGTGGCCGTGCGCTTGTCGCGGTCGATCTCCACCGTCACGTTGGGGTAGCGCAGCGCGTTCTCCTCGATCGCGCGCTCGATCGGCGCGAGCGCGACACCCTTCGCGCCGGCCGGGCGGTCGCTCTTCGCGGCCAGCGCGAGCGCGCGCTTGCTCACGACGTCGGCGAACTGCGCCGGTTTGGCGATGTCGTCCACGAGCCTCCAGTCCTTGGCCTTCTGCCCGCGCACGCCTTCGGTCGTGGTGCAGAAGATGTCGGCGAGGTCGTGGCGCACGTGGCGCTTGTCGGTGACCCGCGTGAGCCCGCCGGTGCCCGGCAGCACGCCCAGCAGCGGCACTTCCGGCAGGCTCACCGCCGACGAGCGATCGTCCACCAGGATGATCTCGTCGCACGCGAGCGCGAGCTCGTAGCCGCCGCCGGCGCACGAGCCGTTGACCGCGGCCAGGAACTTCAGCCCCGAGTGCTTCGACGAATCCTCCAGCCCGTTGCGCGTCTCGTTGGTGAACTTGCAGAAGTTCACCTTCCAGGCGTGGCTCGAGGTGCCGAGCATGAAGATGTTGGCGCCCGAGCAGAACACCTTGTCCTTCGTGCTCGTCACGACCACGGTGCGCACTTCGGGGTGCTCGAAGCGGATCCGGTTGACCGCGTCGTTCAGTTCGATGTCCACGCCCAGGTCGTAGCTGTTCAGCTTGAGCTTGTACCCGGGGCGCAGCCCGGCGTCCTCGTCGAAGTCGGCGCTCAGCGTGGCGACCGGCCCGCTGAACGAGAGCTTCCAGTGCCTGTACTGGGCTGGCGCGGTCTGGTAGTCGACACGGGAGGCTTCGGTCACGGCTGCATCCTTTGAATATGTATTCGACTGCATGTTGCCGGCAAGGCAAACGTGCATAATATTGCTGACAGCTTGTTCTGTCAACCCGAAAACTGCAGTTTTATGCAGTTTTGACGCGCTGTGCGAGCGCCTCGCGGGCCGTCGTGCGCAACAGCTCGAAGGTCTGTTGCAGCGGTTGCCCGCTGGTGTCGATACGGTACTCGGCTTTCGAGTAGAAGGCGGCGCGCTCGTTGAGGATCTGCCTGAGTTCGGCCATCGCGCGGCTGGTGTGGGCCATCGGCCGCGTGTCGCCCTGCGCCACCACGCGCCGCATGTGGTCCTCGGGGTCGGCGAACAGCCAGATCGTCGTGCAGTGCGCGAGCAGCAGGTTGAAGGTGGCGGGGTCCGAGACCAGCCCGCCGGGCACCGCGATCACGGCGTCGTGGTGGATCTGGATCGTCTCCTCGAGCGCGCGGCGCTCGTAGCGCCGGTAGGCGTTCTGCCCGTAGAGCGCCTGGATCTCGCCCACGCTGCAGCCGGCGAACTGCTCGATCTCGCGGCTCAGTTCGATGAACGGGAAGCCGAGGTCGTCGGCGAGCATCTGCCCGAGCGTGGACTTGCCCGCGCCGCGCAGCCCGATCAGCGCGATCCGCGCGCTGCGCGCCGAGGCGCCCTGGCCGTGCGCGCCGCCCGTGCCGAGCATCTCGCCCACCGCCACGCGAATCCCGTGCAGCGTGCGCTCGTCGCGGTTCTCGAGCAGCTCGCGCAGCAGCAGCCACTCGGGCGAGGTGGTGGTGGGGTCGCCGAGCAGCTCCGCAACCGGGCACGACAGCGCGTTGGCCACCTGCAGCAACACCAGGATCGACGGATTGCCCGCCCCGTATTCGAGGTTGGCGAGGTGGCGCTCGGACACGTCGGCGTGCTGCGAGAGCGCCTTGCGCGTCATGCCCTTGCGCGCGCGCAGCCCTCGCACGCGCTCGCCGAGCGCGGCCAGGAACGCGTTCCTGCCGCCGGCCGGGGCCGAGGCGCGCGGGTCTCCCGGGCGATGCGCGGCGAGGTCCGCGTCGTCCTCGAACGATCGCGCGGCGGGTGGCTTGGCGAGTGCGGCGCGGGTCATGGTCGTCGATTCTGCGGGAGCGCGAAAAAGGTCGTAAAGTGCATATACGCAAAATACTGCATATAGTCGGGGCTCGCAAGCCGCGCTCGCGCCGCCCGGCACTGCCAGCGGCCGGGGTCCGGAACGACCCGGCGCGCCGGTTGCAGCGGATTCGCCTCGGCGTGCAGGCGCCGAGGTGCTACAAATAGGGAATCGCACGCCTGGCACGTGGCGCGCAACCCGGAAGAGGAACTGTTCGCATGTTGAGCTATCAGGTCGAGGAATTCGGCAAACCGCTGGCGCGAGCGATGCGCGAGCGGCCGCTGCCCCAGGGCACCGAGGTCGTGCTCAAGGTCGACTGCTGCGGCGTGTGCCACAGCGACGTTCATCTGCAGGACGGCTATTTCGACATGGGCGGCGGCAAGCGCGTGGACATGTCGCGCTCGATGCGCCTGCCGCACACGCTCGGCCACGAGATCGCCGGGGTCGTGGTCGCGGTGGGCCCCGACGCGCGCGGCGTGAAGGAGGGCGACCGGCGCGTGGTGTTTCCCTGGATCGGCTGCGGCGAGTGCGCGCAGTGCGCGAGCGGCAACGAACACCTGTGCGCGGCGCCGCGCGCGATCGGCGCGCACCGCGACGGCGGTTTCGCCGAGCACGTGCTGGTGCCGCACCCGCGCGTGCTGCTCGAGTTCGACCCCTTGCCCCAGGAGCAGGCGTGCACGCTCGCCTGCGCGGGCCTCACCGCGTACAGCGCGCTGCGCAAGGCGGCGCCGCTCGGCGAGAACGACAGGCTGCTGATCATCGGCGCCGGCGGCGTGGGCCTGTCGGCGATCCGGCTCGCGCGCGAGATGTTCGACACCGCGCCGATCGTGGCCGAGGTCGACGCGTCGAAGTGGGAGACCGCGCGCGATGCGGGCGCGGGCGAGCTGATCGACCCCGCTGCCGACGGCGCGCAGAGGGCGCTGGTCAAGAGCACGGGCGGGGGCGTGCGGGTGGCGATCGACTTCGTCGGCACGGGCGCGTCGTTCGAGTTCGGCTTCGGCGCGTTGCGCAAGGGCGGCAGGCTGGTGTGCGTGGGACTGCTCGGCGGGTCGGCGTCGATCGTGCCGATGATGGTGTCGATGAAGGCGGTGCAGGTGATCGGCTCGTACGTGGGCAGCCTCGAGGAGATGCGCGAGTTGCTCGAGATCGCGCGCAGCGGCCGGCTGCCGCCGATGCCGGTCACCGACTACCCGCTCGCGCAGGCCAACGTCGCGCTCGACGACCTGCGTGCCGGGCGCGTCCGGGGCCGGGCGATCCTCAAGCCCTGACGCGCGTGGGCGGCACTGTCCGTATTCCGATCGCCGCCGGCGAAGCCGCGCGCCTTCGCAAGCGCGAGGCGCCCCGCGGGCGGGGGGTGGACCCGGCCGCGCTCGACGAGGTGCGCGCGGCGCTGGGCCGCGCGCCGCGCGCGCGCGACCTGCTGATCGAGCACCTGCACCGCCTGCAGGATCGCTACGGCCACCTCGCCGAACGCCACCTCGCCGCGCTCGCGAGCGAGATGCGCCTCTCGCAGGTGGAGGTGTTCGAGGTGGCGAGCTTCTATCACCACTTCGACGTCGTTCGCGAGGGCGAGGCCGCGCCCGCCGCGCTCACCGTGCGCGTGTGCGGCGGGCTGTCGTGCGAGATGGCCGGCGCGACGGATCTGCTCGCCCGACTTCCCGCGATCCTGGGCAAGGCGGTGCGCGTGCTCGCCGCGCCGTGCATCGGCCGCTGCGAGCAGGCGCCGGCGGTGGCGGTGGGGCAGCACCCGGTGGCGCAGGCGAGCTGCGAGTCGGTGCGCGAGTGCGTCGCGCGCGGCGACACGCGTCACGAACCCGGGGGCTTCATTTCGCGGCGCGACTACGAATCCGGCGGCGGCTACCGGCTGCTCGCGCGCTGCGCGGCGGGCGAGATCGAAGCCGAATCGGTGATCGCCGAGATGGAGGCCTCGGGGCTGCGGGGCCTCGGCGGCGCGGGTTTCCCGGCCGGGCGCAAGTGGCGGATCGTGCGCGCCGAGCCGGGGCCGCGGCTGATGGCGGTGAACATCGACGAGGGCGAGCCGGGCACCTTCAAGGATCGCTTCTACCTCGAGCGCGATCCTCACCGCTTCGTGGAAGGGATGCTGATCGCGGCCTGGGCCGTGGGCATCGAGCGCATCTACGTCTACCTGCGCGACGAATACCACGGCTGCCGCGCGTTGCTCGAGCGCGAGTTCGCGCAGCTGCGCGCAAGCCCGCCGCACGCGGGGATGCCCGAGATCGTGCTGCGGCGAGGCGCCGGCGCCTACGTCTGCGGCGAGGAATCGGCGATGATCGAATCGATCGAGGGCAAGCGCGGCATGCCGCGGCTGCGCCCGCCGTACGTGGCGCAGGTGGGGCTGTTCGGCCGGCCCACGCTCGAGCACAACTTCGAGACGCTGTACTGGGTGCGCGAGATCCTCGAGCGCGGCGCCGGGTGGTTCGCCTCGCACGGCCGCCGCGGGCGCAGCGGGCTGCGCGCGTTCTCGGTGTCGGGCAGGGTGCGCGACCCGGGCGTGAAGCTCGCGCCCGCCGGCATCACCGCGCGCGAGCTGATCGACGAGCACTGCGGCGGCATGGCCGAGGGCCACGCGTTCTACGGCTACCTGCCGGGCGGCGCTTCGGGCGGCATCCTGCCCGCGTCGATGGCGGACATCCCGCTCGACTTCGACACGCTGCAGCCCCACGGCTGCTTCATCGGCTCGGCCGCGGTGATCGTGCTCTCCGACCGCGACAGCGCGGTGGCCGCGGCGCGCAACACGATGCGCTTCTTTCGCGACGAATCCTGCGGCCAGTGCACGCCGTGCCGCAGCGGCACCGCCAAGGCGCTCGCGATCATCGAGCAACCGAAGTGGGACGTGGAGCTGCTGGCCGAGCTCTCGGCCGTGATGCGCGACGCGTCGATCTGCGGGCTCGGCCAGGCCGCGCCCAACCCGGTGGACTGCGTGATCCGCTACTTCCCGCAGGAGCTCGCGTGAACCTTTGCGAAGCTCGCGCGATCCTCCCGCAGGAGCTCGCGTGAACGCGTCGGTGCGCGGCGGGAACGCGGCCGTCGAAGCGCCCGCGGTCGAGTTCGAGCTCGACGGCCGCGTCGTGAGCGGCCGTGCCGACGAGCCGATCATCGAGGTCGCGCGGCGCGAGGGCGTGGAGATCCCGCACCTTTGCTATTCGCCCGGGCTCGAGGCGGTGGGCAACTGCCGCGCGTGCGTGGTCGAGATCGACGGCGAGCGGGTGCTCGCGCCGTCGTGCTGCCGCGCGCCGCAGCCGGGCATGAAGGTGCGCACGGCGAGCGAGCGCGCAATCAGGTCGCAAAAGCTGGTGCTCGAGCTGTTGCAGGCCGACATGCCCGAGCGCGCGTTCACCCGCAGCAACGAGGTCGAGCGCTGGAGCGCGAAGCTCGGCGTGGGCAAGCCGCGCTTCACCGCGCGCGCGCAACCGGCGCCGGACCTCTCGCACCCCGCGATCGCCGTCAACCTCGCCGCGTGCATCCAGTGCACGCGCTGCCTGCGCGCGTGCCGCGACGAGCAGGTGAACGACGTGATCGGGCTGGCGTTTCGCGGCGAGCACGCGAGGATCGTGTTCGACATCGACGACCCGATGGGCGCGTCCACCTGCGTGGCCTGCGGCGAGTGCGTCCAGGCCTGCCCGACCGGCGCGCTGATGCCGGCGCGCGAGGTTGCGCTGAACGCTCCCGACCGCGAGGTCGAGTCGCTTTGCCCCTACTGCGGCGTCGGCTGCCAGCTCAAGTTCCACGTCAAGGAAGACAGGATCCTGTTCGTGGAGGGCAGAAGCGGACCGGCCAATTCCGGGCGCCTGTGCGTGAAGGGGCGCTACGGCTTCGACTACGTCCACCACCCGCATCGGCTGACGAAGCCGCTGATCCGGCGCGACGATGCTCGGCCGAAGCGCGGCGAGTTCGCGCTCGACCCCGAGCGCGTGCTCGAGGTGTTTCGCGAGGCCACCTGGGAAGAGGCGCTCGACGCGGCCGGTGGCGGGCTGAAGTCGATCCGCGACGCCTTCGGCGCGAAGGCGCTCGCCGGTTTCGGGTCGGCCAAGGGGAGCAACGAGGAGGCGTACCTGTTCCAGAAGCTGGTTCGCACCGGCTTCGGCAGCAACAACGTCGATCACTGCACGCGGCTTTGCCACGCGTCGTCGGTGGCAGCGCTGCTCGAGGGCATCGGTTCGGGTGCCGTGAGCAACCCGGTGCGCGACGTGGCCAAGGCCGAGGTCGTGATCGTGATCGGCGCGAACCCCACGGTGAACCACCCGGTGGCCGCGACCTGGATCAAGAACGCGGTCAAGGCGGGAACGAAGCTCGTCGTCTGCGACCCGCGCCGCTCGGACCTGGCGCGCCACGCGCACCGTTTCCTGCAGTTCGCGCCCGACACCGACGTGGCGATGCTCAATGCGCTGATGAACGTGATCCTGACCGAAGGCCTGGTCGACGAGGCCTTCGTCGCCGAGCGCACCGAGGGCTACGAGGCGCTGCGCGAGAACGTGATCGGCTACACCCCCGAGGCGATGGCGCCGGTCTGCGGCATCAGCGCCGACACGCTGCGCGAAGTGGCGCGGCTGTACGCGACCTCGAAGGCCTCGATGATCCTGTGGGGCATGGGCGTGAGCCAGCACGTGCACGGCACCGACAACGCGCGCTGCCTGATCGCGCTCGCGCTGATCACCGGGCAGATCGGCCGGCCCGGCACCGGGCTGCACCCGCTGCGCGGGCAGAACAACGTGCAGGGCGCGTCCGACGCGGGGCTGATTCCGATGATGCTCCCCGATTACCAGCGGGTGGGCGACGACGCGGCGCGCGCCCGTTTCGAGAAAGCGTGGAAGCTCGAGCCCGGCGCGCTCGACCCGACGCCGGGGCTCACCGTGGTGGAAGTCATGCAGGCAGCCAGGCGCGGCGAGATCAAGGGCATGTACGTGCAAGGCGAGAACCCGGCGATGTCGGATCCTGACGCGAGCCACGCGCGCGAGGCGCTGGCCGCGCTCGATCTGCTCGTCGTGCAGGACATCTTCCTCACCGAGACCGCGGTCCTGGCCGACGTGGTGCTGCCTGCGGGCGCCTTCCCGGAGAAGACCGGCACCTTCACCAACACCGATCGGCTGGTGCAGCTCGGGCGCCAGGCGATCGACCCGCCAGGCGACGCGCGGCAAGACCTGTGGATCATCCAGCAAGTGGCGAACCGGCTCGGCCTGCAGTGGAACTACGGCCATGTGTCCGAGGTGTTCGACGAGATGCGCGGCACGATGCCGAGCATCGGCGGCATCACCTGGGATCGGCTGGAGCGCGAGCACGCGGTGACCTATCCGTGCACGCACGAGGGCGACCCGGGCGAGCCGGTGGTGTTCGTCGACCACTTCCCGCGTGCCGGCGGCAAGGCGCGATTCGTGCCGGCCGACATCGTGCCGGCGGCCGAGCGGCCCGACGCCGACTAGCCGAGGGTGCTGATCACCGGCCGCCAGCTCGAGCACTGGCACACCGGCAGCATGACGCGGCGCGCCAGCGTGCTCGACGCGCTCGAGCCCGATCCGACAGCGCTCGTTCATCCGCTCGACCTGGCCGACCTGGGCGCGGCGCCCGGCGAGGTGATCACGATCGAGTCGCGCCGCGGGTCGGTTGCGCTCTACGCGCGCGCCGACGACGGCACGCCGCGCGGCGCGGTGTTCGCGCCGTTCTGCTTCTACGAGGCGGCGATCAACAAGCTCACCAACGCCGCGCTCGACCCCGTCGCGAAGATTCCGGAGTTCAAGTACTGCGCGGTGCGGGTGGTCCGCGGCGGCGAGGCGCCGCGCGCGGGAAGCTTCGGCGGCGGCATTGCCGCGCCGGGCGCCGTTGCCCGCGCCTGATACGAGGAGATCGTCGTTCCCGGCGGGCCACGCCTGACGCAGCCGATCGGCCGCACGCCGCTTCGCGAGGCCATTGGCGTGATCGCGCGGGCGCCCGAACCGGCGCTGTTGCCCGGCCTGCTCGAGCAGGCGCGCCTCGACCCGACGCAGGCTGCCGCCGCGCAGGCGCTCGCGCTGCGCATCGCGCGCGGCGTGCGCGAGGCGAACCGTGCAGGCGGGCGCGCAGGGCTGGTGCAGGGCCTATTGCAGGAATTCGCGCTCAGTTCGCAGGAGGGCGTGGCGTTGATGTGCCTGGCCGAGGCCTTGCTTCGCATTCCTGATGCCGGCACGCGCGATGCGCTGATTCGCGACAAGATCGGCGACGGCGACTGGCAGGGCCACCTCGGGCAGAGCCCGTCGCTGTTCGTGAACGCCGCCGCCTGGGGCCTGCTTCTCACCGGAAAACTGGTGGCCACGCACAGCCACGCGGGGCTGAGCTCCACGCTGAGGCGCGCGGTTGCGCGCGGTGGCGAGCCGCTGATCCGCAAGGGCGTGGACATGGCAATGCGGATGATGGGCGAGCAGTTCGTCACCGGCGAGACGATCGCGCTCGCGCTCGAGAACTCGCGCGAGCGCGAGGCGCAGGGTTTTCGCTACTCCTACGACATGCTGGGCGAAGCGGCGATGACCGCGGCCGACGCCGGGCGCTACCTCGAGGCCTACGAGCACGCGATCGGCGCGATCGGCCACGCGGCTGCGGGCCGCGGCGTGGTCGAAGGACCGGGGATCTCGATCAAGCTCTCTGCGCTGCACCCGCGCTACACGCGCGCCAAGGCGCAGCGCGTGCTAAGCGAGCTCTACCCGCGGCTCGTGCGGCTCGCCACGCTCGCGCGCGAAGTCGACATCGGCATGAACATCGACGCCGAGGAGTCCGAGCGCCTGGACCTCTCGCTCGAGCTGCTCGAGCGGCTTTGCTTCGAACCCGCGCTGGCGGGCTGGAGCGGCATCGGTTTCGTGCTTCAGGCCTACCTCAAGCGCTGCCCGGCGGCGGTGGATTTCGTCATCGACCTGGCGCGGCGCAGCGGCCATCGCCTGATGGTGCGGCTCGTCAAGGGCGCGTACTGGGACAGCGAAATCAAGCGCGCACAGCTCGACGGCCAGGACGGCTACCCGGTCTACACGCGCAAGCTCTACTCGGACGTGGCGTACATCGCCTGCGCGCGCAAGCTGCTCGCGGCGCCCGACGCGGTCTACCCGCAGTTCGCGACCCACAACGCGCAGACGATGGCGGCCGTGCACGCGCTGGCCGGCGCGGAAAGCAGCGCCGATCGCTACGAGTTCCAGTGCCTGCACGGGATGGGCGAGCCGATGTACGAGCAGGTGGTCGCAGAGCCGGCCGACGGCGGCCTGGGCCGGCCTTGCCGGATCTACGCGCCGGTGGGCACGCACGAGACGCTGCTCGCCTACCTCGTTCGCCGGCTGCTCGAGAACGGCGCGAACTCGTCGTTCGTGAACCGGGTCGCCGACGAGGACGTCTCGCTCGAGGAACTGGTGCGGGATCCGGTGCAGACCGCGCTCGAGCTGGCGGCGCGCGAGGGCGCGGTGGGCGCGCCGCACCCGGCGATCGCGCTGCCGCGCGAGCTCTTCGGCCCCGAGGGACGTGCGCGCGCGAATTCGCGCGGGCTGGACCTGGCGGACGAGGCTACGTTGATGCAGCTGCAGAGTGCCTTCGACGGGGGGGCGATGCGCCGGCTGCGCGCGGAACCGCTGCTCGATGCGGACGGGTCCGGCGGCACGCACGCTGCTGCGTTCGTCGACAAGCGCGGTGAGGACGATGCCGGCGAGCGTGCTGGCGAGCACGCCGACGACCCCAGCGGCAATTGGCAGCCGGTACGCAATCCCGCCGACCCCGACGACGTCCTCGGCGAGGTGCGCGAGGCGAGCGCCGACGACGTGCAGCGCGCGCTCGCGGCGGCCACGTCCGCGGCACCGGGCTGGGCAGCGACGCCGCCGGCCGAGCGCGCGGCCTTGCTCGAATCGGCTGCCGCGCGCCTCGAGGCGAGCACGGTCGAGCTCGTGCCGCTGCTCGTGCGCGAGGCCGGCAAGACCTGCGCGAACGCGGTTGCCGAGGTGCGCGAGGCGGTCGACTTCCTGCGCTACTACGCGGCCGAGGTGCGGCGCGACTTCGACAACGCCACGCACGTGCCCCTCGGGCCGGTGGTCTGCATCAGCCCGTGGAACTTCCCGCTCGCGATCTTCACCGGCCAGGTGGCGGCGGCGCTGGCGGCGGGCAACGTCGTGCTCGCCAAGCCGGCCGAGCAGACGCCGCTGCTCGCCGCCGCAGCGGTGCGCGAGCTGCACGCCGCCGGGGTGCCGCGTGCCGCGCTGCAACTGCTGCCGGGGCGCGGTGAGACGGTGGGCGCAGCGCTGGTGCGCGATGCGCGCGTGCACGGCGTGGTCTTTACCGGCTCGACCGAGGTTGCCCGGCTGCTGCAGCGCTCGCTCGCCGCGCGCCTCACCGCGCAGGGCAGGCTGGTGCCGCTCGTTGCCGAGACCGGCGGGCAGAATGCAATGGTGGTCGACTCGTCGGCGCTCGCCGAGCAGGCGGTGGCCGACATCGTGGCCTCTGCGTTCGACAGCGCCGGCCAGCGCTGCTCGGCGCTGCGGCTGCTGTGCGTGCAGCACGACGCGGCCGAGCGGCTGCTCGAGATGCTGCGCGGCACGGTCGAAGAACTCCAGGTGGGCGATCCGCGCGCGCTCGCAACCGACGTCGGGCCCGTGATCGACACCGATGCGCGCGACGCGATCGAAGCGCACGTGCGGGCGATGCGCGAACGCGGGCGCACGGTGTGGCGCGCGGCGGTGCAGGATCAGGGTCACTTCGTCGCCCCCACGATCATCGAGATCGACAGCGTGGCCGATCTCGGGCGCGAGGTGTTCGGCCCGGTGCTGCACGTGTTGCGCTACCGGCGCGAGCGGCTCGCGCAGACGCTGGCCGAGGTCAACGCCACAGGCTACGGCCTCACGCAGGGCGTGCACACGCGCATCGACGAGACCGTGTCGCAGGTGGTGGCGGCCTCGCGCGCCGGCAACGTCTACGTCAACCGCAACATCGTCGGCGCGGTGGTGGGCGTGCAGCCCTTCGGCGGTGAAGGCCTCTCCGGCACGGGCCCCAAGGCGGGCGGCCCGCTCTACCTGCTGCGGCTGCTCGCGGCCTCGCCGGTGCAGGCGGCGCGACTCGCGATTGCGCGCGCGAGCCTACCCGCGAGCGTGCCGGTGCGCGGACTCAGGACCGACGCAGCCGGCGAAGCGCGCGACACGGGCGCCGCGGCGAGCGAGGCGCTGCCGGCGCTTCGCGCCTGGGCGCAGCAACACGGAATGAGCCTGCTGGCCGCGCGCTGCGACCAGGCCGCGGCCGAAACTCCGGTCGGACCCTGGGTCGGCCTGCGCGGGCCAACGGGCGAGGCCAACCTGTACTGCGTTCGCGGGCGCGAGTCGGTGCTCTGCCTGGTGGACGACCATCCGGGAGCCGAGGCCGACCGGCTCGCGCAACTCGCCGCCGCGCTGGCCGCCGGCAGCCGCGCGCTCTGGCCAGCCACCGCGCAACCGCTCTACGAACGCCTTCCGGTCGCGGTGCGCGAACGCGTGCGCGTGGCGCATGACTGGACCGCGGCTTCCGCGCCGTTCGACGCGGCCTTGCACCACGGCAGCCCCGCGTCGTGGCTCGCCACGGCCGCCACGCTCGCCGCACGCGACGGGCCGATCGTGGGCCTCACCGGCTTGCGTCCGGGCGAACACCGCGTGCCGGTCGAGCGTTTGATTAGCGAGCGCTCGCTCAGCATCAACACGGCGGCCGCGGGCGGCAACGCGAGCCTGATGCTGATCGGGTGATCTGCTTGGACCGCGGTCGTCCCGGGCGTGGCGCACCGCAAGATCCGGGCGACGGCGATGGTCACAGGGTACGTGCGGCGCTGCCTCGGACGTTCCCGCTCCACCGGCAGGCGCGAAGCTGCGCTTCATTCGTTCAAATGGTCCTCCGGCGGCTTCGATTCTCTGCGATCATGCGGCGGCCCGCGGACTGAAGGTGGCGTGAAGCCCCCGTCATGCCGGCACGGCAGGACCTGAACATCGAGAGCGGAATCCGGATGCGCGAGACGAGACGATCGACACCCACGGGCGCGGCCCTGGCGATCGTCGCAGCCGGGCTCGCGATCTGCGCATCGGCAGCGGCGCAGCAGGCGCCCCCGGGCGCGAGCGTCGAGAGCCTGCTGGCATATGCGCGCGAGCGCAGTCCGGCATACGCGGCGGCGCGCCACGAGGCCGACGCCATCGCGCAGCGCGTCGTGCCCGCCGGCGCGCTTCCCGATCCGGTCCTGCGAACCGAATTGCAGGACGTGACGAACGCCGGGTCGGGGGCGGGGTTCAACCTCCTGCCCGCCCGGGTCGGCAAGACCCGCTACCAGCTGATGCAGTCGGTTCCGTTCTTCGGCAAGCGCGAGCTGCGACGCGAGGTCGCGCTGGCCGACAGCGACGAGGCGTCGCGGCGCGCGGACGCCACCTGGGTCGACATCGCCGCTCGCATCAAGGTGGCTTTCGCGCAGCACTACGGCGTCGTGCACGGGCTGCGCCTGACGAGCGAGATCCTGGTCCTGCTCGGGCGGCTCGAGCAGGTGGCGCAGGTGCGCTACGCCGGCGGTCTCGCGCCGCAGCAGGACGCGATTCGCGCGCAGGTGGAGCAGACGGCGCTGCGCGCCGAACTGATCGCGATGCAGGGCATGCGCCAGCAGACCGAGGCGAAGATCAACGGCTTGTTGTCGCGGCCGTCGAACGCAGCGCTCGCCGCACCGGAGCAGCTGCGTCCGTTGCCTGCGGCGTCGGCCTTCGACCTCGCGGCGATCGAGCCCCGCGTGCGGGCTTCGAGCCCGCAGCTGCTCGTGGAGGAGGCGCGCGTGCGGTCGGCGCAGAAGAACCGCGACCTGGTGGTGCGCAACCGTTACCCCGATTTCACCTTCGGCATCGCGCCGATCCAGACGCGGTCGCGCCTGAGCGAATGGGAGTTGATGGTGGAGCTGAACATCCCGCTGCAGCGCGCGAGCCGGCGCGCGCAGGAGCACGAGGCCGAGTCGATGCTCGCCGCGGCGCAGGCGCGCAGGGACGCGACCGCCGCCCAGTTGCTCGCCGAGCTGGGCGAGAACCTGAGCGCGCTCGATGCGGCGCGGCGCACCGAGACGCTCCTCGCTTCGAGCCTGCAGCCGCAGGCGCAGCTCACGCTGCACTCCGCGCTGGCCGCCTACGAGAACGGCAAGGTGGACTTCGCGACGCTGCTCGACGCGCAGCGCCAGATCCGCCGCGCCGCGCTGGACCTGCTCAAGGCACAAACCGAGGCGCAGGTGCGCCTGGCCGAAATCGAGCGACTGCTCGGGGAGACGCTGTGACGAGGGCAACGGGGTGGGGCGCGGCCGCGGTGGCGGTCGCGGTGGCGGCCGCGGCGGGTGTGGCCGGATACTGGTTCGGCCAGCGCGGCCAGGGCCACGAGGCGCCGCCGGCCGCGATCGCGCAACCGGCTCGGCCCGCCCAACCGGCCACGATCGCGCAACCGGCCCCGCCCGCCCCGCCGGACAAGGGCGCCGGCGGCGAGCAGCGGCGCGTCCTGTACTACCGCAATCCGATGGGCCTGCCCGACACGTCGCCGGTGCCGAAGAAGGATCCGATGGGGATGGACTACATCCCGGTCTACGAAGGCGGCGAGGCGCCCGCCGCCCCGGCCGACGGGCTGACGATCAGCACCGAGAAGATCCAGAAACTGGGCGTGCGGACCGAAGCGGTCGTCGCCAGGAGGCTCGAGCAGCTGGTGCGGGCGGTGGGTCGGGTCGAGGTCGACGAGCGTCGCGTCTACGCGGTCGCGCCCAAGTTCGAAGGCTGGGTCGAGCGGCTGCACGTGAACGCGACCGGGCAGCCGGTGGCGAAGGGCCAGGCGCTGTTCGAGGCCTACAGCCCCGAGCTGGTTTCCGCGCAGCACGAGTACCTGATCGCGCTGCAGGGGGCGCAGGCACTGAAGGACGCGGCGCCGCAGGCGCAGGCGGGGATGCGGCAACTGGCCGAGTCGGCATTGCAGCGCCTGAAGAACTGGGACGTGTCCGACGAACAGATCGCCGCGCTCGCGAGCACCGGTCAGGCGAAGCGCACCGTCACGTTCCGCTCGCCGGCTTCCGGCATCGTGATGGAGAAGGGCGCGGTGCAGGGCATGCGCTTCATGGCGGGCGAGTCGCTGTACCGGATCGCCGACCTCTCGAGCGTGTGGGTGCTGGCCGACGTCTTCGAGCAGGACATCGGCCTGCTGGCGCTGGGCGCGCGCGTCAAGGTGAAGATCAACGCCTACCCGGACAAGACCTTCGCGGGCGCGGTCACCTACATCTACCCGACGCTCAAGGCCGAGACGCGCACCGCCACGATCCGCCTGGAGCTGGGCAACGCGGGCGGGCTGCTCAAGCCGGCGATGTTCGCGCAGGTGGAGATACCGGTTGCCGGCAAGGGCGTGGCCATGGTGATCCCGACCTCGGCGGTGATCGACAGCGGAACCCGCCAGATCGCGCTGGTGCAGCTCGACGGCGGGCGCTTCGAGCCGCGCGAACTGAGGCTCGGCGCGCGCAGCGAGACGCACGTCGAGGTGCTGTCCGGCCTGTCCGAGGGCGAGCGCGTCGTGGTGGCCGCGAACTTCCTGATCGACGCCGAGAGCAACCTGCGCGCCGCGGTGCGCGGCGCCGACCCGGTCGCGAGCCCGGCCGCGAACCCGGCCGCGGCAATGCCCGATGCGCCGCCGTCGCCCGTGCGCGCGCCGCCGCCCAAGCCGCGGGCGCCCGCGCAGGTCGGGCACGAGGTGATCGGCGTGCTCGACGCGATCGACGAGAAGGCGGGCGAGGTGTCGGTCGCGCACGGGCCGGTCGCGAGCCTCAGGTGGCCGGCGATGACAATGGACTTCGCGCTCGCGAACCCGGCGCTGGTCGCGGGGCTGAAGCCGGGAACGAGGGTCGCGATGGAGATCGTCGAGCGCAAGCCCGGCGAGTGGGTGGTGACGCGGATGCGCGCGCTGCAGGGGCCCGCCGCCGGGCCCGCGGCCGCGGGCGCCGCAGCCCCGCCGGGACGCTGAGGTGCTCGGCGCGGTCGTCGAGTGGTCGGCGCGAAACCGCGCGCTGGTCATTCTCGCGGCGGTGTTCGTGGCGCTCGCAGGCGCCTACGCGATCGTGCGCACGCCGCTCGACGCGCTGCCCGACCTGTCCGACGTCCAGGTCATCATCTACACCGAGGCGTCGGGCCAGGCGCCGCAGGTGGTCGAAGACCAGATCACCTATCCGCTCACGACCGCGATGCTGTCGGTGCCCAAGGCCAAGGTCGTGCGCGGCTTCTCGTTCTTCGGCGCTTCGTTCGTCTACGTGATCTTCGAGGACGACACCGACATCTACTGGGCGCGGTCCAGGGTCCTCGAGTACCTCAGTTTCGCCGCCGGCAAGCTTCCCCGGGGCGCGAGCCCGCAACTGGGCCCGGACGCGACCGGGGTCGGCTGGGTCTACCAGTACGCGCTGATCGGCAAGGAGCGCACGCTCGCGGAACTGCGCACGATCCAGGACTGGTTCGTGCGCTACCAGCTCAGGACCGCGCGCGGCGTGGCCGAGATCGCGAGCGTGGGCGGATTCGTCCAGCAGTACCAGGTCGTGGTCGATCCGACCAAGCTGCGCGCCTACGGCATACCGCTGTCGCGCGTGGGCAAGGTGATCCGCGAGTCGAACAACGACGTCGGCGGGCGCGTCGTGGAGATGGCCGAGACCGAGTACATGGTGCGCGGCAAGGGCTACCTGCGCGGCGTGTCGGACATCGAGAACCTCGTGGTCAAGAGCGACAACGGCACGCCGGTGCTGATCCGCGACATCGCGCGCGTCGAGCTCGGGCCCGACGAGCGTCGCGGCCTTTCGGAACTCAACGGCGAAGGCGAAGTGGTCTCGGCCGTGGTCGTGTCGCGCTACGGCCAGAACGCGCTGGAAGTGATCGGCAACGTCAAGGACAGGATCGCGCAGATCGCGGTCGGCCTGCCCGCGGGCGTGACGATCGAACCGGTCTACGACCGCTCGGACCTGATCCATCGCGCGATCGACACCCTCAAGACGACGCTGCTCGAGGAGAGCGCGGTGGTCGCGCTGGTGTGCGTGGTCTTCCTGATGCACCTGCGCAGCGCGCTGGTCGCGATCCTGATGCTGCCGGTCGGCGTGCTGATCGCCTTCATCGCGATGCGCGCGCTCGGGATGAACTCGAACATCATGAGCCTGGGCGGGATCGCGATCGCGATCGGCGCGATGGTCGACGCGGCGATCGTGATGATCGAGAACGCGCACAAGCACATCGAGCGGCTGAAAGAAGGGCAGTCGCGCTTCGACGCGCTGATCGCGGCGTGCCGCGAAGTGGGGCCGGCGCTGTTCTTCTCGCTGCTGATCATCACCGTGTCGTTCCTGCCGGTGTTCACGCTCGAGTCGCAGGAGGGGCGCCTGTTCTCGCCGCTCGCGTACACGAAGACCTTCGCGATGGCCGGCGCCGCGCTGCTCTCGGTGACGCTCGTGCCGGCGCTGATGGTGCTGTTCGTGCGCGGCAGGATCATGCCCGAGGCGAAGAACCCGCTGAACCGGCTGCTGATGTGGCTCTACCGCCCGGTGATCGCTGCCGTGATGCGCTGGAAGAAGACGACGATCGTGTTCGCGCTCGTTGCGCTCGCGGCCACCGTGTACCCGGCCTCGCGCATCGGCACCGAGTTCATGCCCACGCTCAACGAAGGCACGCTGCTGTACATGCCCGCGTCGCTGCCGGGAATGTCGATCACCAAGGCGGCCGAGCTGCTGCAGACCCAGAACAAGATCATCAGGAGCTTCCCCGAGGTGGTGTCCGTGTACGGCAAGGCCGGGCGCGCCAACACCGCGACCGACCCGGCGCCCACCGAGATGTTCGAGACGGTGATCAACCTCAAGCCGCAGGAGCAGTGGCGCGCGGGCATGACGATCGACAAGCTGATTGCCGAGCTCGACCGTGCGCTGCAGTTCCCCGGCGTGTCGAACGCGTGGACGATGCCGATCAAGGCGCGCATCGACATGCTCGCCACCGGCATCCGCACGCCGATCGGGATCAAGGTGTTCGGCAGCGACCTCGCCGGGATGGAACTGCTCGCCCGGCAGATCGAAGCGGTGGTCAAGAAGGTGCCCGGCACCACCAGCGCATTCGCCGAGCGCCTGACGGGCGGCTATTACATCGAGATCGACCCCGATCGCCAGGCGCTGGCGCGCTACGGGCTGGCGATCGGGGACCTGCAGGACGTGATCGGAACTGCGCTCGGCGGCGAGATGGTCGCGACCACGGTCGAGGGGCGCGAGCGCTTCGGCGTGATCGTGCGCTACCCGCGCGAGCTGCGCGCCGACGTCCAGCAGATCAGCCGGCAAGTGCTCGTGCCGACGATGGATGGCGCGATGATCCCCCTGGGCCAGGTCGCGCAGGTCCGGGTGACGCGGGGCGCGCCCGCGATCCGCACCGAGAACGCGCTGCTGTCGGCCTACATCTACGTCGACATCCGCGGCCGCGACATCGGTTCGTACGTGGCCGAAGCGCGCAAAGCCGTCGCGCAGCAGGTGCAGTTCCCGCCCGGCTACTACATCACCTGGAGCGGCCAGTTCGAATACATGGAGCGTGCGATCGCGAAGATGAAGATCGTCGTGCCGCTCACGCTGCTGACCATCCTCGTGCTGCTGTACCTGAACTTCAGGCGCCTGACCGAGAGCCTGATCGTGATGCTGTCGGTGCCGTTCGCGCTGGTCGGGGGCGTCTGGCTGATGTGGCTGCTCGACTACAACATGTCGGTCGCGGTCGCGGTGGGGTTCATCGCGCTCGCCGGCGTCGCGGCCGAGACCGGCGTGGTGATGCTGATCTACCTGGACCAGGCGTGGGCGGCGGCCAGGCGCAGGCGCGCGGCCGAGGGGGTCGAGCCGAGCAGCGCCGATCTCTACGTCGCGGTGATGGAAGGCGCCGTCGAGCGGGTGCGGCCCAAGATGATGACCGTGGTCGCGATCATGGCCGGACTCGCGCCGATCATGTGGAGCACCGGCACCGGGTCGGAGGTGATGCGCCGCATCGCCGCGCCGATGGTCGGCGGCATGATCTCGTCGACCGTGCTCACGCTCGCCGTGATTCCGGCGATCTACGCCCTCGTGAAGGGGTGGCGGCTGCGGGCGTGAGGGTAACTGGTCGGGGTGAGAGGATTCGAACCTCCGGCCTCTACGTCCCGAACGTAGCGCTCTACCAGGCTAAGCTACACCCCGAGTCGCGTTGCAGTGATTGCAGCGGCGTACTGGTACCCGATCTTGTGCGCGCCCGGGCAAGGTCGGGAGACCCGGGCAGCGTCGCGCGGCTATCGGTCGCGCTCGATCGAGTAAGCCGCAAAGTATAGCAGGGCGTCGCGGTACGCGGAAGGCGGCAGGCCCTGCACCGACGAGCGCGCCTCGTCGGCTTCGGCGCGCGCCATCGCCATCGCGTACTCCAGCGCCCCGGTGCGGCGGATGGCCGCCATGATCGCGTCGAACTGCTCGCTGTGGCCCCGCTCGATCGCCTCGCGCACGAGCGCGCGCTCGGCGGCGTCGCCCTTTTCCATCACCCGGATGAGCGGCAGCGTGGCCTTGCCCTCGCGCAGGTCGTCGCCCACGTTCTTGCCGATGTCGCCCGACTGGCCCGAGTAGTCGAGCACGTCGTCCACGAGCTGGAACGCGGTGCCCAGGTGCCGGCCGTAGGCGGCGGCGGCTTCCTCCACCTCCGGCGGCGCCTTGCACAGGATCGCGCCCAGTTGCGCCGCGGCCTCGAACAGCTTCGCGGTCTTGTAGCGGATCACCTGGAGGTAGCGCCGCTCGTCCACCTCGGGGTCGTTGCAGTTGATCAGCTGCAGCACCTCGCCCTCGGCGATCGTGTTGGTGGCGTTGGCCAGCACCTGCATCACGCGCATGTCGTCGGCGTCGACCATCATCTGGAAGGCGCGCGAGTAGAGGAAGTCGCCCACCAGCACCGAGGCGGCGTTGCCGAAGGCCGCGTTGGCGGTGTCCCGGCCCCGGCGCAATTCGGACTCGTCGACCACGTCGTCGTGCAGCAGCGTGGCGGTGTGGATGAACTCCACCACCGCCGCGAGCAGGTGGTGGTGGGTGCCCTGGTAACCGAGCGCCCGCGCCATCATCATCAGCAGCACCGGGCGCATCCGCTTGCCGCCCGCGCCGATGATGTACTCGGACACCGTGTTGATCAGCGCCACCTCGGAGGCGAGCCGCGCGCGGATCACCCGGTCGACTTCGGCCAGGTCGGCGGCGAGCACCGGGAACATCTCGGCGGGTTTCATCGGTTGGTAGGCTGGGCGGGGCGGCGAGCGGTGCCATTATAGGGGGCGCTGCGGGGGCAGACGGGGTTCTTGCCGGCTGAAGATAAGCCGTTGTATCATAGGAGGTTTCCCGTAACACGCCCGGCAACTTCGCGGGCGAAATCAACCACAGAGGTTTTCCATGTACGCGGTCATAAAAACCGGAGGCAAGCAGTACAAAGTTGCCGCCGGCGACAAGATCAAGGTAGAACAGATGCCGGCGGACATCGGAGCTGAAGTCACGATCGACCAGGTATTGGCGGTGGGCGAAGGCGACCAGATCCTGGTCGGCGCGCCGCTCGTCTCCGGGGCGACGGTTTCGGCAACGGTCCTTTCCAACGGCAGGCACGACAAGGTCCGCATCTTCAAGATGCGCCGCCGCAAGCACTACCAGAAGCACCAGGGCCACCGCCAGAACTACACCGAGCTCTTCGTGAGCCGGATCGCCTCCGAACTGGGCGAAGTGAAGGCCGAGGCACCGGCGGCACCCGCGCCGAGCGAGCCCGCAGCGGCCGACAAGGAGTAAAGCGAGATGGCACAGAAGAAAGGCGGCGGCTCTACGCGCAACGGTCGCGATTCGCAACCGAAGATGCTGGGCGTGAAGGCTTACGGCGGCGAAACGGTTTCGGCCGGCTCGATCATCGTGCGCCAGCGCGGCACCCAGTTCCACCCCGGCGTGAACGTGGGCATCGGCAAGGACCACACGCTGTTCGCGCTCGTGGACGGGCAGGTGAAGTTCGCGGTCAAGGGGCCGAGGAATCGCCGCACCGTGGCCATCGAGCCGTTGCAGTAACACGCGCCCGCGGTCAGGCACGCTGCGGCGAGCGCTCGAGGCCCACCGGGGCCGCGGCGCACGCCCAACAGAAAGCCCCGCCCGCGCGGGGCTTTTTTTGTTCCGCGCAGGCGGGCATGATCGCAGGCTGAAGCCACCATGAAATTCGTCGACGAAGCGCGCATCGAGGTCATTGCCGGCAACGGGGGCAACGGCGTCGCGTCGTTCCGTCGCGAGAAGTTCATCCCCAAGGGCGGCCCCGACGGCGGCGACGGCGGCCGCGGCGGGAGCATCTGGGCGCTCGCGGACCGCAACCTCAACACGCTGATCGATTTCCGCTACGCGCGCCGCCACCAGGCGAAGAACGGCGAGCGGGGGCGCGGCAAGGACCAGTACGGCGCGGGCGCCGAGGACATCGTGCTGCGCGTGCCGGTGGGCACCGTGATCCACGACGACGAGACCGGCGAGCAGCTCGCCGACCTCGCCGCCGACGGCGAGCGCGCGCTGCTCGCCAAGGGTGGCGAGGGGGGCCTGGGCAACATCCACTTCAAGTCGAGCACGAACCGCGCGCCGCGCCAGTGCACGCCGGGAAAGCCCGGCGAGGAGCGCAGCCTGCGGCTCGAGTTGAAGGTGCTGGCCGACGTGGGGCTGCTCGGAATGCCCAACGCGGGAAAGTCCACGCTGATCGCCGCGGTGAGCAACGCGCGCCCGAAGATCGCCGACTACCCGTTCACCACGCTGCACCCGAACCTGGGCGTGGTGCGGGTGGCGCCGGGAAAAAGCTTCGTGATCGCCGACGTGCCGGGGCTGATCGAGGGCGCCGCCGAGGGGGCGGGGCTCGGGCACCAGTTCCTGCGCCACCTGCAGCGCACGCGGCTGCTGCTGCACCTGGTGGACGTGGCGCCCGTTGACCCGAACGCCGACCCGGCGCGCGACGCGCGCGCGATCGTGAACGAACTGCGCAGGTACGACCCGGTGCTCGCGGCCAAGCCGCGCTGGCTGGTGTTCAACAAGATCGACGCGGTGCCCGGGCAAGAGCGCGACGCGCGCATCGCGGCGCTGCTCGCGGCGCTGAAGAAGGGGCGCGGCAGGAACGCGTTTCCGATCGAGCGACACTTCGTGATCTCGGGGCTCACGCGCGAGGGCTGCGAGCGGCTGATGCTCGCCGCGCACGAATACCTGGCGAAGATCCGCTCCGACGAGGTGCCTGCGGCGGACGTTCGCTTCGATCGGCCGGCGGGCGACGCCGCCGCTGGCGCATCGAGCGCGAGCGGCGAGCCGCGCGACGCCGGCGAGGCGGTCAACGGCGAGGCGAGCGATGACTGAACGCGCGTTGCCCGAGCAGGCGCAGCTCGCGCCCGAAGGGGTGCCGGTCGCGGTCGTCACGAACGGCACCGTCGGCGAGCCCACGTTGAGGGGGGCGCGCCGCGTCGTGATCAAGGTGGGCTCCACGCTGGTCACGAACGACGGGCGGGGGCTCGACGCCGACGCGATCTCGCGCTGGGGCGCGCAGATCGCGCAGCTTCGCTCGCAGGGCAAGGAGGTGGTCCTCGTCTCGTCGGGGGCGATCGCCGAGGGAATGAAGCGGCTGGGCTGGGCGCGCAAGCCCAGCGAGATGCACGAGCTGCAGGCCGCGGCCGCGGTCGGCCAGATGGGGATCGCGCAGGTCTACGAGTCGTGCTTTCGCAACCACGGGCTGCGCACCGCGCAGGTGCTGCTCACGCACGACGACCTCGCCAACCGGCGCCGCTACCTCAACGCGCGCGGCACGCTGCTCACGCTGCTCGAGCTGGGCGTGGTGCCGATCATCAACGAGAACGACACGGTGGTCACCGACGAGATCAAGTTCGGCGACAACGACACGCTGGGCGCGCTGGTCGCGAACCTGATCGAGGCCGACTGGCTCGTGATCCTCACCGACCAGCAGGGGCTGTTCACGGCCGACCCGCGCCGCGACGCCACCGCGAAGCTGCTCGCGCGCGTGGCCGCGGGCGACGTCACGCTCGAAGCGATGGCGGGCGGCTCGGGCAGCGCCCTCGGCAAGGGCGGGATGATCACGAAAGTGCTCGCGGCCAAGCGGGCTGCGGCCAGCGGCGCGCACACGGTGGTGGCCTCGGGCCGCGAAGCCGACGTCCTCGTGCGCCTCGCGGGCGGCGAGACGATCGGCACCCGCTTCATCGCGCAGACGGGCCGCATGGCCGCGCGCAAGAAGTGGCTCGCCGACCACCTGCAGCTGCGCGGGTCGGTGTCGCTAGACGCCGGCGCCGTGCGCGCGCTGAAGGCGAGCGGCAAGAGCCTGCTGCCGATCGGCGTGGTGGCGGTGAGCGGCGACTTCGAGCGCGGCGAGGCGGTGGCGTGCCTCGACCCCGACGGGCGCGAAGTGGCGCGCGGGCTGGTCAACTACTCCAGTTCCGAAACGCGGTTGATCATGCGCAGGCCCTCGACCGAGATCGAGGGCGTGCTCGGGTTCATCGAGGAACCCGAGCTGATCCACCGCGACAACCTGGTGCTGCGCTGACGCGCAGCGGGCTGCGTCCCGCGCGCGAGCGGCCAATCGGGTCTAGAGTTCCCATGCGGCCAGTGAATCGGGCCGCAAAGGAGGGTCGAGCGATGAAGAAATCGAGAAGGCTGCTGCTCGCTGCCGGGCCCGCGGTGGCCGTCATTGCCGCCGCGCCGTCGCCGGGGCGCGCGCAGGCGCCGGCGAAGGAAGCGACGCCCAGGGTCGTCTGGCACGTCGACTTCCCCGATCCGCGCCGACTGAGCGCGATGATCCAGAGCGTCAACAACATGGTCACGACCTACCAGAACGACCTGGTCGACTACGACGTGCGGATCGTGTTCCTGGCGGGCGGCATCCGCTTCCTCACCGAAGACCCGCTCGCGAACACGCCGTTCGCGGAAGACGACCCTTTCAGGCAGGCGAGACCCGACCTGATGCAGCGGTTGCGGCAGCTGCGCGACCTGCACAAGGTCAAGCTCGAGTACTGCGAGATCACGATCGAGGCGCTGGGCGTGCCGAAGCAGCGGATCATGGCCGGCGTGGCGGTGGTGCGCTCGGGGGTGGTGCGCATCGCCGAGTTGCAGGCGATGGGGTTCTCGTACCTCAAGGTGGAGTAGCGACGCAGACGCGCCTACGCCCGGTTATCGCGTGCGCGCTCCCGCCGATGCAGTGTCGGGCGTCGCAGCGGCAGTCGCTGGCCGTACCGTGCGAAAAGGCAGCAGCAGCATCGCAACCAGGTCGCCGTGCGCGCTGGGCTCGACTTCCTCGATTCCGAAGCGCACTGGCGTGCCCGAGCGAAGCGTGCCGAACATCCGGTCCCAGATCGAAAATACGGCGCCGAAGTTGCTGTTCGCCTCGTACCGGTCGGCGAAGTGGTGCAGGCGGTGGATCGACGGTGTGACGAAGACCCAGCCGAGCATGCGCTCGAATCGGCGCGGCAGCGCGATGTTGGAGTGGGTGAAGGTGTCATAGGCGAATCGAACGAAGGCGACCGCCACAAGTGCCATCGGGTCAATTCCGAGCAAGCCGACCGCGATCGCCGAGAGCAGCAGCACCGGAATCATCTCGAAGGGGTGGTGCCTGGACGGGGTGCTCCAATCGAGATCGCGCTCGGAGTGGTGCAGTACGTGAACGCGCCACACGCCCGGTAGGTGCAGCACGCGGTGCGTCACGTGGCGCTGGAAGTCGTATGCGACGAACGCAACGACCCAGATGAGTAAAGGATTGGCCGGCAACAGGCCGATGAGGCCGGAGCCGGATGCCGTGGACCACCAGGTGTTGAACGGTTCGGTCGCCGGCGCGATCTTCTGCGCCGACGGCTGGCTACTTCTTGCGTCGGGCGATCGCGACCGCAATCGCGACGGCGGCGCCGATCGCGGCGAGTTCGAGAACGCCGGGTTCGGGGATGAGCCCTGGTGGTTCGGGCTCGCCCGCAAACGCGACCGGGACGAACGCGAGCAGCGGCACGGCGCACAGAAGTTTTTCGATCAGCTTGTTCATCGCCTTGCTCGTGGTTCGAATATCGGACCCTCGGATCGCGGAAGTACGATTCGTTCCACCTAATGGAATCAACGAGTTGGAACAAGCTGACCCGCCATGTGCAAGAAGTGTCGACATCGCGTGGCGTCACTTGCGGTCGCGGGCAGGCTGACCGAATCGGCCGATCCGGGGGCACGAAGCCTGGCGCACCCTGCGACCTAAGCCTCGCCCAACCGTTCAGTTTCGAAGGCCCCCGAGCGCGCGTAGCGTTTGCTCGCGAGGTGGACGATGGATATCGGGGCGCTCCTTCGGGATGGATTGGGCGGGCTGGCAGGGGAGGCTTGCTTCGGCGTGCGAGCCGTCGGGCGACGCGCGACGGTCGCGTTGCTCGTTGCATGCGGCACCGCGTCAATTCCGGTGACTGCGCAGCCGCTGGCGTGCGTGCCCTCGTACTCGGGGGCTTCTACGGTTACCGCGGGCGGCGGAGTTCTTGGCGCACTGCTTTCCGCAGTCGGCGCGGGAACCGGGGCGCCGGGCTCGGGCGCGGTCGCGCCGCTCGGAGGGGCCGCGGGGGGCAGCGCTTCGTCCAGCCCCTCGTGCGTCCCCGGCGAACCCGCCAGCATCGCGCAACTCGCGCCGCCCACCGTTGCGGGCAACCCGGTCGACCTGCTCACCGGTGCGAAGCTCGATCGCGCGGTGGATCTGCGCGCGTCGGCTGCAGGCACGCGCGCGCGCCCGGGCGACGCAGACGCGGCCGAGCTGGTCGTCACGCGGCTCTATGCCAGCGACAGCGCCGGCTCGGCTGCTCTGGGCCCCGGCTGGCGACTGGGCCTGGACGTTCGGCTGAACGCAGTACGCGTCGGTGCGACAAGGGTGCCCGAACTGGTCCAGGGCGACGGGCGCAGGATCCGCTTCGCGACGCTCGCCGCGTCCAGCCGCGACGGCGCGCGCTACGCAAGCGACTTCGCCGGCGATGGGGTGCTCGAGCAGCCGGCGCGGCCTGCTTCCGTGCGCGAGCACTGGGTCTGGCGGTGGCCCAGCGGGCGCGCGCTGGCCTTCGATGCCGACGGGCGCCTGCGACGCATCGTTTCGCCCGGCGGCCCCGAACTCAGGCTCGGGTACGACGCCGCCGACCGACTCGCGGAGGTCGCGAGCAGCGCCGGGCAACGCCTGCGACTGCGCTACCGGGCGAAGGGGGCGACAAGGCTCCACGAGGTCTTCGACGACGGCGGCGTCCGGGTGCGATACGGCTACGACCCGGCCGACCGGCTCGACACGGTCACTTATGCCGACGGCTCCGTTCTGCGCTACCGGTACGCCGGCGAGAACGGCGCGCGGCTCTCGGCCGTGACCTTGCCCAACGGAGCAGCGAGCGAATACCGCTACTCGGAAGGCGGCCGCGTGGTCTACGCGCGCGCGCCCGGCGACGGCGAGTCGGGCGCGCTGCACTTCGAATACGGGCTGCCGGATGCCGTCTCGCAGGCCCGCACCGTGCGCGTGTCGCAAGGCGGGGCCGAGCGCGCCCGCTATCGTTTCGAAACCGTCGGCGCCGCCGCGATCCTGCGGCTGGTCAGTTCGCAGGGAACGGGCTGCAGCCGGTGCCCGGCCACCGGCTGGCGCTACGGCTACGACCGGGGCGCTGAACTGCTCACGGTGCAGCGCCCCGGTCTGCGAGCGCGCATCTCGCGAAGCAATGGCGGCGGGGCGCTCGCGCTGGCAATGCTCGACGGCAGCGGCCGCCGCGTGGAGGCCGGCTCGAGCGCGCGGGCGAGCGTGGAGGCGCTGGGCCTGGCCGACGGATCGCGCGTCGCGCGCTGGCGCGACGATCGCGGGCGGGTCGAGGCCATCGCCGGGCCGTTCGGTGGCCGCACCGAACGCAGCTGGAGCGCGAGCGATCGCCTCGCCGCCGAGCGCCATCCCGATGGCGCGCAGTCGCGCTTCGAGTACGACGCTCTCGGTCGCCTGGTGCTCCAGGTGTCGCGCGAGGCCACCGGGAAAGAAACGCGCACGACGCTTGCCTGGAACGGCGGTGAGCTCGCCGCCGTCGAGCACCCCGACCAATCCGAACGCTACGAGCGCGACGAGAGAGGCCGCGTGACGGAGCGCCACGTGCGGCTGCGGCTCGAGTCGGGCGAGTGGAAGTCGTTCGCGCTGAGCTACCGGTACGACGAAGCCGGGCGCCTCGTCGCCTGGTCGCTACCGGGCGGTGGGTGGGTCCACGCCGTACGGGACCCTCACGCGCAGGTCGTTGCGCTGGAGTGGCAGCCGGCAGGCGCCGAGGCATCGGGGTCCGGCGGGGCGGGCGCGTGGCAAACCCCGCTCGTCTCGGCGCTCGAGCGCGACGCAACCGGTCTTCGCCGCGCGGTGCTGGGCAACCGCGTTGTCGTCGACCTGCAGCGCGACGTGGGCGGCACGTTGCGGCGTGTTCGCGAGCACGCCGTGTCGCGGATCGGTTCGCACGTGCCGCCCGGCGCGGTGCGAATCGATCAGGGGCTCAACTTCGATCGCGCACACCGCCTTCTCACGTGGAACCGCGGCGGCGAATCGCGTCGCCACCTGTTCGACGAGCGCGGCCAGCTCGTCCAGGCATGGCGCGAGACTCCGGAGGGTCGCCGGCTCTGGCGCTACGCGTACGACGCCAACGGCAACCGCACGCTCGCATCGCAGGTTGCCGCCCCGGGCGATCCCGCCCCAGTCGATGCCGCCGCGAGCGATGCTGCCGGGAGCGGGCGGCGTGCACGGCCCGAGCTCGACATCGCCGGCCGCGTCGTGCGAGACGGGCCGCGCGAATACCGGTGGGGCGCCGGCGACCGCCTCGTGGCCGTCCTCGACTCGGGGCGCGTGATCGCGCGCTACCGCTACAACCATCGCGGCGAACGCGTCGCGAAGCGCGTACCCGCTCCAGCCGGAGACCAGGTCGCGCACTTCCTCTACGACCCGCAGCGACGCCTGCTCGCCGAACTCGACGCGCGCGGCGCGGTGCAGCGCCAGTACGTCTACCTCGCCGATCGCCCGGTCGCGGTGCTCGATCGCATCGATGCGCGTGCAGGCGCGCGCGCGGCGTTCGTCGTTCGCTACCTGCACCTGAACCACCTCGGCGCGCCCGAGGCGGCCAGCGACGAGCGCGCGCGCGTGATCTGGCGCGCCGACTACGCGCCGTTCGGCCGCAGGCTGCAATCCGCCGCCGCTAGCGGCCCCGCAGTCGCCGCTGTCTCCGCGGCGGCGCCCGCAAAGGGCCTCGCAACGGCGCGCGCGGCGCACGACGCGCGTCCCCGGTTCGACCTCGCGCTTCGTCTCCCCGGGCAGTACGAAGACGCCGAAACCGGCCTGCACTACAACGACCACCGCTACTACGACCCCGACACCGGCCGCTACCTCAGCCCGGACCCGCTCGGCCTCGCGGCCGGCTCGAACGTCTACGCCTACGCCGGCAACAACCCGCTCACGAACGTCGACCCGAGCGGTCTTGCGCTGTTCGCCTTCGACGGCACCGACAACTCCGACACGCCGCCGCGTCGCGACGATTGGTCCAACGTCTACAAGCTCGCGCGCAGCTACGCCGACGGCCGCGTCTGGTACATGGCCGGCGTCGGCCAGCACGACGCGGCGAGCGGCATCGCGCCCGGTTTCGCCGACGCGATCACCGCGGCGAGCGCGCGCTCGCGCGTCGATTACCTGCTCGGCGAGCTGGGCAGCGCCGCGGCGGCCTCGGCGCGCACCGGCAGCTGGCTCGACGTGGACATCATCGGCTTCTCGCGCGGCGCGGCGATGGCGCGCGACTTCTCCCACCGCGTGGCCGACCGGATCCGCGCCGGCGACTCCGCCGCACTGGGCGCCCGCGTGCGGTTGCGCTGCCTCGGGCTGTGGGACACCGTGGCGCAGTTCGGCCCCGACGGCATCGCCAACGCCGCGTGGAAGCTCGCGGTGCCCGCCGAGCTCGCCTACGCCGCGCACGCGGTGGCGCTCAACGAGCACCGCACGCTGTTTCCGCTCGAATCGATCGTCGGCAGCCCGCTCGCGGGCGTGCGCATCGAGCGCGGCTTCATCGGCGCGCACTCCGACGTGGGCGGCAGCTACGCCGAAGGCGACCTGTCGGACGTGGCGCTGGTCTGGATGCACGAGCAGTCGCGCCTCGCGGGCCTTCGCATGTTCGCGCTCACCAGCGAGTACGCGCGCGTGACGGCGCCGCTGCTGCACGACTCCACGCTGGGCAGGAACTCCGACCGCGAGGTGTTGTACCGCAACCGTTTCGGCTGGGTCTTCGCGAACCCGCTGCAGCGCGTCGCGCGCATCGACGGCATGCAGTGGCGCGAGACGGCGCCCTTCATCAGGCGCTTCGCGACGCCGCAGCCCGACGTCTACGGCGAGCCCTCGCTCGCGGGCCTGGTGGACATCGTCGCCTATTCGGACTGGCTCGACGCGAACTACGCGATCCGCGTCGCGGGCGCGCCGTGAGAGTCGTCCAGTGCGGTGCTACATCACCGCCCCGAGCTGCCAGGGCACGAACTCGTCGTTGCCCATGCCCAGCGCCTCGCTCTTCGTGGCCTCGCCGCTCGCCACCCGCAGCACCAGCTCGAAGATCTCGCGCCCTTTCTCTTGCACGCTCACCGAGCCGTCCACGATCGGGCCGCAGTTCACGTCCATGTCTTCCGACATCCGCTCGTAGAGCATCGAGTTGGTGGCGAGCTTGATCGAGGGCGAGGGCTTGCAGCCGTAGACCGAGCCGCGCCCGGTCGTGAACACGATCAGGTTCGCGCCGCCCGCCACCTGGCCGGTGGCCGACACCGGGTCGTAGCCCGGGGTGTCCATGAACACGAAGCCCTTGGCGGTGACGGGGTCGGCGTACTCGTAGACGTCCACGAGGTTGGTGGTGCCGCCCTTGGCCACCGCGCCCAGCGACTTCTCCAGGATCGTCGTGAGCCCGCCCGCCTTGTTGCCGGGCGAGGGGTTGTTGTCCATGCTGCCGTCGTTGCGCGCGGTGTAGCCCTCCCACCAGCGGATGCGGCGGATCAGCTTGTCGGCCACGTCCTGCGACACGGCGCGGCGCGTGAGCAGGTGCTCGGCGCCGTAGATCTCGGGCGTCTCCGACAGGATCACGGTGCCGCCGTGCGAGACGAGCAGGTCGCAGGCCGCGCCGAGCGCCGGGTTGGCCGTGATGCCCGAGTAGCCGTCGGAGCCGCCGCACTGCAGGCCGATCGTGATGTGGCTCGCGCTCACCTCGGTGCGCTTGACCGCGTTGGCCGCCGGCAGCATCGCCTTGACCGCCTCGATCCCGGCCTCGACCGTTTTCCTCGTGCCGCCCGAGACCTGGATGATCAGCGGCTTGAGCAGCGCGCCCTCGTGCATCTGCTCGGCCTGGAACAGCGCGTCCATCTGGTTGGCCTCGCAGCCCAGGCCGATGATCACGACGCCCGCGAAGTTCGCGTGCCGGCAGTAGCCGGCGATGGTCTTGCGCAGCACGTCGATGCCGGCGCCTGCGGAGTCCATCCCGCAGCCCGACGAGTGCGTGATCGGCACCACGCCGTCCACGTTCGGGAAGGCCTCGAGCAGCTGCGGCGTGAAGTGCGCGGCCACGTACTTGGACACCGACGCCGAGCAGTTCACCGTGGAGATCACGCCGATGTAGTTGCGCGTGGCCACGCGCCCGTCGGCGCGCTGGATGCCCATGAACCTCGCGGGCGCGGCGGGCGACGGCGTGGGCTTCACGTCCACGCCCACCTGGTAGTCGCGCTCGAACATCTCGAACTCGAGGTTGTGCGTGTGCACGTGCTGGCCCGGCGCGATGTCGCGGGTGGCGAAGCCGATGATCTGGTTGTAGCGCTTGACCGGCGCGCCCTTCGCGATCGCACGCACCGCGAGCTTGTGCCCGGGGGGAATCGCATCGGTGCACGTGACCCCTTCGGCCTCCACGCGCGTGCCGGCGGCGAGCGGGCGCGCCGCGATCACGACGTCGTCGCTGGCGTTCAGGCGAAGGGTGGGGCGGCGAATGAGGGTGACTGGATCGGGCATTGAAATTCTCGGGTAGAGGGCACGGCCGATTGGCGGGAAAGCGAGGACGCGGTGTTCGGCTGATCAGGCGGGCCCGATCACGCGCCGACCCACCGCGAGCGCGTCGATCGCCTCTTCGTCCCAGTCGATTCCCAGGCCCGGCGACGAGGGCGGGATCGCGTAGCCGTCCTCGATCTGCACGCGCGATCTTGCGATCGGGTCGAGCTGGGGAATGTACTCGAGCCAGCCGGCGTTGGGCACCGCGGCCGTGAGCGAGACGTGCAGTTCCATCAGGAAGTGCGGGCAGATGCGCACGTTGAAGCTCTCGGCGAGGTGCGCCACCTTGAGCCAGGGCGTGATGCCGCCGATGCGCGCGACGTCGGCCTGCACGATCGAGCAGGCCTCGCGCTGCAGGTACTCGCGAAAGTGCTGGATCGAGTAGATCGACTCGCCCACCGCGATCGGCAGCGACGTGCTCGCCGCCAGGCGCGCGTGCCCGCCCAGGTCCTCGGCCGGGAGCGGCTCCTCGAACCACGCCAGGTCGAGCGCCTCGAAGTGGCGCGCCCGGCGCACCGCCTCGGCCACGTCGAAGCACTGGTTCGCGTCCACCATCAGCTCGAAGCCCGCGCCGACCGCGTCGCGCACCGCGCCCAGGCGCTCGACGTCTTCGGTGACGTGCGCGCGGCCCACCTTCACCTTCACGCCGCGCAGCCCTGCCGCTTTCGCGTCGAGCGACTGCGCAACCAGCTCGTCGATCGGCAGGTGCAGCCACCCGCCCTCGGTGGAGTACACGGGCACCCTGCGCTGCGCGCCTCCGGCGGCCTTCCACAGCGGCAGGCCCACGCGCCGGCAGCGCGCGTCCCACAGCGCCGTGTCGATCGCCGCGAGCGCGAGGCTCGTGATCGCGCCCACCGCGGTGGCGTGGGTCGCGAAGAACAGGTCCTTCCAGATCAGCTCGATCTCGTCGGCGTCGCGGCCGATCAGCCGCGGGGCGAGGTGGTCGGCGATGAGCGCCACCACCGACGAGCCGCCGGTGCCGATCGTGTAGCTGTATCCGGTGCCCGCCGAACCGTCGTCGCAGACGACGCGCACGATCGGCGTCTCCTGCTTGACGAAGGACTGGATCGCGTCGGAGCGCGGCACCATCGGTGCGAGGTCCACCCGCAGGACCTCGACGCGTTCGATCGTGCTCATCGGCGTGCTCCCGTATCAGCGCTCATCGGGTAGCCCCGTGCCGGTGCTCATCGTTCGTTGCCGGTCAGTCCGGGTACAGGATGCCCGGCAGCCACATCACCAGATCGGGCACGTAGGTGATCAGCCCGAGCGTGACGAGCAGCGGAACGAGCCACGGCAGGATCGCGAGCACGGTCTTCTCGAACGACAGCTCGGCGATCTTCGAGAGCACGAAGATCACGATGCCCACGGGCGGCGTGATCAGGCCGATCATCAAATTGAGCACCATGATCAGGCCGAAGTGGATCGGGTCGATGCCCAGCTTCGCGAGGATCGGCATGAACACCGGCACCAGGATCGTGATCGCGGCGATCGTCTCCATGAAGCAGCCGACGAACAGCAGGAACACGTTCGCGAGCAGCAGGAACACCCAGGGCTCCGAGCTGATCGACAGCACCCACTGCGCAACCGCCTCGGTGACCTGCGTGGTCGTGAGCACCCACGCGAAGATCGACGCGGCGGCCACGATGAACAGCACGGTGGCGGTCGTCTCGATCGTGTCCATCGAGATCTTGAGCAGCATCCGCAGGGTGAGCGTGCGGTACCAGACGAAACCGAGGAACAGCGCCCAGAACACCGCGGCCACCGCGGCCTCGGTGGGCGTGAACAGCCCCGACGCCATGCCGCCGATCAGGATCACCGGCGTGAGCAGCGCCATCAGCGCGTCGAACCTGAACAGCTTGTCCAGGACCAGGATCGCGGCCAGCGGCACGCCGAACTTCATCAGCCCGCCCAGCGACTCGTTGCCCCACAGCTTGAGCAGCACGACGGCGGTGATCGCGACCACGACCAACTCGCCGAGGCCGTTGGCCATGTTGCGCCATGAAAACGGGTAGTCGGCGCCGTACTTTCTGATGTGCGCGTACCAGCCGACCATCAGCATCATCAGCAGCGCCATCACGGCGCCGGGTATGAAGCCGCCGGCGAACAGCTTGCCGATCGACGCGTTGGCCTGCACGCCGTAGATCACCATCGGCAGCGACGGCGGGATGATCGGGCCCAGCGTGGCCGAGGCGGCGGTGACGCCCACCGCGAACTCCACCGGGTAGCCGTGGTCCTTCATCGCCTTGATCTCGATCGTGCCCAGCCCGCCGGCGTCGGCCACCGCGGTGCCCGACATGCCCGAGAACACCACCGAGCCCACCACGTTCACGTGCCCCAGGCCGCCCTTGAGCCAGCCCACCAGCTTCAACGCGAAGCCGAAGATCCTGTTCGTGATGCCGGCCGAGTTCATCAGGTTGCCGGCGAAGATGAAGAAGGGCACCGCGAGCAGCGGGAAGCTGTCCACGCCGCCCACCATCCGGTGCACGATCGTGAGCGGGGGGATCGTGCCCGAGATCCAGATGTAGACCAGCGACCCGAGCGCCATCGCGATCGCGATCGGGATGCCCGTGGTCATCGCCGCGAGGAAGGTGCCGAAGAAGATGCTGTTCATCGTTCGCTATCCCGCTGCCGATCAGTCCGGTTCGCCCGTGCGCTCGAGCGAGCTCCAGCCGCGCTTCCAGTGCCGCACCGTGACCTCGGCGGCGCGGTAGGTCATCATCGCGAAACCCGCGGCCACGAACCCGTAGACGTAGCTCATCGGCAGGTCGACGACCGTCATGCCGAGGTTGTTCATTCGCGGCACCAGGTCGATCGCGAGCCAGGTCGCGTAGCCGAGGAAGGCCAGCCGCACGAGGTCCACGAAGGTGGACAGCGCGCGGCCCACCGGCGCGGGCAGGTAGCGGTAGAGGAACTCCACCTGGATGTGCGTGTTCCTGCGCACCGCCATCGAGGCCCCGAGGAAGGTGACCACGATCAGCAGGTAGCGGGCGATCTCCTCCGTCCACGCGGCCGAGTTGTCGAGCACGTAGCGGGTGAAGAACTGGTAGAAGACCGTGAACGCGAGCAGCCAGAAGACCAGCAGCGTGACCCAGTCTTCCCAGCGGTAGACCGACAGGTCGATCGGCGCGTCGGTGGCGTGCAGGCCGGCGTCGTCGAACGGCTGCGCGTCGTGCCCAGCGGCTTTCTGGTTCATCGGGGGCTTCCGGGTCGGGGCGGAAAACGGCCGCGCGCCGGCGCACCCGCGCCGGCCGCGGCCGCAGGGCGACTTACTGCAGGGCCTGGATCTTGTCCCAGTCCTTCTTGTCGTAGCCCATCGTCTCCATCGGCACCTTCGAGAGCACCGCCTTCTGGAAGCCGCTGCGATCGACCGCCTCCACCGTGAGCCCGCGCTTGCGGAACTCGTCGGCGAGCTTGGCCTCGCGCTGCTTGACGATCTCGGTGCCGCGCCGCGCGGCTTCCTGCGTGACCTCGGTGAAGATCTTCTTCTCGTCGGCCGTGAGCTTCTTCCACACGTGCGGGGCGATCTGCGTGGCCACGCCGTCAACGATGTGGCCGGTGAGCATGATGTGCTTCTGCACCTCGTAGAACTTCTTCGCGTCGATCGTGGGCAGCGGGTTCTCCTGCGCTTCCACCGTGCCGCTTTGCAGCGCGAGGTAGACCTCGGCGAAGGCGATCGGCGTGGGGTTCGCGCCGCAGGCCTTGGGCATGGCCATGTAGGCGGGCACGTCGGGCACGCGGATCTTGAGGTTCTTCATGCCGGCGCAGTCCTTGAACGCGCGGTTCGAGGTGGTGTGGCGCGCGCCGTAGTAGGTGAGCGCGGTGAGGTGCACGCCGCTCTTGGCCTCGTAGCCGTCGGCGAGCTCGCGGAAGGCCGGGCTGGTGGACCACTTGAGCAGGTGGTCGCCGTCGCGGAACGTGAACGGGTAGTAGCCCACGCCGATGCGCGGGAAGCTGCGCGCCGCGAACGACAGCCCCGAGATGATCATGTCCACGGTGCCCAGCTGCAGGCCCTGGTTGATGTCGGTCTCCTTGCCCAGCGAGGACGCCGGGAACACCTGGATCTCGAACTTGCCGTTGGTGCGCTTCTTGATCTCCTCGGCCGCCCACACCGACTCGGTGTGGTAGGGCTCGGAGGTCTCGTAGACGTGCGCCCACTTGAGCTTGGTCTGCGCGGCCGCTGGGCCCGCGGCCACCAGCAGCGCGGCAGAGACTGCGGCGATCGTTGCAACGCGTTTCATCGTTTCTCCTCGTCGGTTCGTTGAAGTGGTTTGCGTGATGAGCGTGCCGGCGTTCAGGCCGGCACGAGGTGAACCTTCATGCTACGCGTCTTGTCGCGCGCGAGCTCGATCGCCGCCGCCGCCTCGGCCAGCGGGTGCGAGGCCGAGATCACCGGGCGCACGTCGACCTGGCGCGACGCGATCGCGGCGACCGCGTCGCCGAACACGTTGCCGAAGCGAAACGACCCGCGCAGGTCGATCTCGCGCTGCATCACCAGGTTCACCGGCAGGTGCGCGCCTTCCAGCGGCAGCGTGCCCACCTGCACGATGACGCCGCCGCGGCGCACCGTTTGCAGGCACGACTCCAGCGCGGCCGGCGCGCCCGAGACCTCGAAGGCCACGTCGGGCTCGCCGATCTCGTCGGCGAGCGGCGCGCCCGGCGGGTGGCGGTCGATGCGCAGCGTGGCGTCGGCGCCCACCTTGCGTGCGGCCTCGAGCGGGAAGTCGACCACGTCGGCCACCGTGATGTGCCGGGCACCGGCGCGGCGGGCCGCGAGCGTCATCATGCAGCCGATCGTGCCGCCCCCGGTGATCAGCACCGACTTGTCGAGCAGGTTGCCCGCGCGGTGCGCCGAGTGCAGCGCCACCGAGAACGGCTCGGACATCGCGATCTCCTGCAGCGACACCTCGGAGCGCACCGGCACGCAGCGCGCCGCCGGCATCGTGAAATATTCGCGGAACATCCCCTGCACGTGCGGAAAGACGCTGGCGCTGCCGAGGAAGCGCATCTGGGTGCACAGGTTCTCGCGGCCTTCGCGGCACCGCGGGCAGCGACCGCACGGGCTCGACGGGTCGATCGCAACCCGGTCGCCCACGGCGAGCCCCGAGACGCCGGCGCCGAGCGCGGCTACCACGCCCGAGGCTTCGTGCCCCGGCGTGAGCGGCTCGCGGATCGCGAAGCTGCCCACGCGCCCGTGGAAGTAGTAGTGCATGTCCGAGCCGCAGATGCCGGCGGCGCCCAGGCGCAGGAGCACTTCGCCCGGACCCGGCGCGGGCGTGTCCACCTGCTCCACGCGAAGATCCTTCGCCGCGTGCACCTTGCATTCGAGCATGCCTGCCTCCCCTTCCTTCAACCCCCGATTCTGCTTTCTTCGGCGCGGGGGCGCTACTAGTATACTAGTGTACATGATGCCGCGATCCGCGCCGCCAGGCGCCACCCCCAGGGCACGTGCCGGGGCCGAGCAGATCTACGCGAGCCTTCGCGAGCAGATCGTAACCGTTGCCCTGCGCCCGGGCGACTCGCTGTCCGAGGCGCGCATCGCCGAGACCTTCGGCGTGAGCCGCACGCCGGTGCGCGAGGCGTTCAAGCGCCTGGCCGAGGAGGGGCTGCTCGAGGTCGTTCCGCAGGTGGGGAGCTTCGTCGCGCCGATCGACCTCACCAGCGTGCGCGACAGCCACTTCGTGCGCGAGTCGCTCGAGTGCCGGCTGGTGGGCCTCGCGGCGCGCCGGATCGACGACGCGCAGCGCGCAGAGCTCGCGCGCACGCTGCAGGCGCAGTCCGATGCGATGAAGGCGAACGATGCGGCCCTGTTCTTCCGCCACGACGAGGAGATGCACCGGCTGCTCGCGCGCATCGCCGGCCACGAGCGCGCCTGGCAGGTGATCCACGAGGCCAAGGGGCAGCTCGACCGGGTGAGGCGCCTGTCGCTGGCCGACGCCAGCCGCGCGCGCGCGCGGATCTCCGAGCACCGCGCGATCGTGCAGTGCGTGATCGAGGGCGACGCGCGCGGGGCCGAGCGCGCGATGCGCGAGCACCTCGCGTCGATCTTCACCGCGATCGACAACATCGCCGCCGGGCACGCGCACTACTTCGTCGACGACCGGCCCGCGCCCGCCCCAACCGGGAGATGAGATGAACGCAACCACGATCGCGCGCATCCGCGCCACGCCGGTCACGGTGCCGCTCGAGGCGCCGCTGCGTCACAGCAACGGCGCGCACTGGGGGCGCTTCGTGCGCACGCTCGTGGAGGTCGAAACCAGCGACGGCTACCTGGGCGTGGGCGAGTTCGGCGGCGGCGGCGAGACCGCCACCGCGGCGGTCGAGGGGCTGATCGACTACCTGCGCGGTCACGACGTGTTCAGGCTCGAGGCGCTGCGCTTCGCGATCTGCAACCCCACCGCGAGCCTGTACAACAACCGCACGCAGATCCACGCCGCGATCGAGTTCGCGTGCCTGGACATCATCGGCAAGAAGCTGGGCATCCCGGTGAGCGAGTTCCTGGGCGGACGGGTGCGCGACGCGGTGGAGTTCGCCAGCTACCTGTTCTTCCGCCACCCGAACGCGCGCGACGGCGCGGGCGAGGTGCGAACCGCGGAGCAACTGGTGGCGAACGCGCTGGCGCTGAAGGCCGCGCACGGCTTTCGCTCGCACAAGTTGAAGGGCGGCGTGTTCCCGCCGCGCTACGAGCTCGAGTGCTACCGGGCGCTGGCCGCGGCGCTGCCGGGCGAGCGGCTGCGCTACGACCCGAACTGCGCGCTGTCGCTGGGCGACGCGATCGAGTTCGGCCGCGCGATCGAAGCGCTGAACAACGACTACTTCGAGGACCCGGTTTGGGGAATGCCGCAGCTCGCGCGCCTGCGCGAGATGGTGCGCATCCCCACCGCCACCAACACGGTGGTGGTCAACTTCGAGCAGCTCGCCGCCAACGTCGCCCAGCGGGCCGTGGACGTGATCCTGCTCGACACCACCTTCTGGGGCGGAATCCGCCCCTGCATCAAGGCCGCAGGCGTGTGCGAGACCTTCGGGCTGGGCGTGGCCGTGCACTCGTCGGGCGAGCTGGGCGTGCAACTGGCCACGATGCTGCACATGGGCGCGGTCGTGCCCAACCTCGGCTACGCGGCCGACGCGCACTACCACCACCTCGTGGACGACGTGATCGCGGGCGGCAAGATGCGCTACGAGGACGGCAGGATCGCGGTGCCGCAGGGCCCGGGGCTGGGCGTGCAGCTCGACCCGGAGAAGGTGCGCCGCTACCACGAGCTGTTCCTCGAGCTCGGCGGCTACCCCTACGATCGCGACCCGCACCGCCCGGGCTGGTATCCGCTGGTGCCCAACGACCGCTGGGCCGATCCGGGCGAGACCGGCGGCGGCGCGACGGGGTGAGCCGGCTCTCGCTCGCGACGCTGGGCCGCGCGGCGCCCGGCGTCGGGCGCCCGCGCTACGACCCCGCGCGCGCCGGCACCGCGATCGTGCACCTGGGCGTGGGCAACTTCCACCGCGCGCACCAGGCCGCGTACACGGACGACGCGATGGCTGGCGGCGACACCGGCTGGGGCATCGTCGGCGTGAGCCTGCGAAGCGCCGCCACCCGCGACGCGCTCGCGGCGCAGGACGGGCTCTACACGCTGATCGAGCGCGACGCCCGGGGCGACCGCGCGCGCATCGTGGGCGCGGTGCGCGAACTGATGGTGGCGCCCGAGTCGCCGCAGGCCGTGGTCGCGCGCATCGCCGCGCGCGCAACGCGCATCGTCTCGCTCACGATCACCGAGAAGGGCTACTGCCGCGCGGGCCCCGGCGGCGGCCTCGACCTGGGCGCGCCCGAGATCGCGCACGACCTCGGTCACCCGGAGCGCCCCGCGAGCGCGATCGGGCTGCTGCACGCGGCGGCGGTGCGCCGGTTGCTCGACCGCGCGCCGGGTTTCACCGTGCTCAGTTGCGACAACCTCGCCGGCAACGGCCGGATCACGCGCGAGCTGGTTCTCCAGTTCGACGACGCGATCGCGGCGCGCCACGGTGCCACCGCCGCCGCGCGCCCGGCCGGGCTTCGCGGCTGGATCGAGCGCGAGCTCGCGTTTCCCGACGCGATGGTCGACCGGATCGTTCCGCACACGAGCGCGGCCGATCGCGCGCTCGCGCGCGCGCTCTCGGGGCTGGACGACGCCTGGCCGGTGGCCACCGAGCCTTTTCGGCAGTGGGTGATCGAGGACCGCTTCGCAGCGGGCAGGCCCCAGTGGCAGCACCACGGCGCGCAGTTCGTCGACGACGTCTCGTCGTGGGAGACGATGAAGCTGCGGCTGTTGAACGCCGCCCACTCGGCTCTGGCGTACCTGGGCGTGGTCGCGGGCCTGGAAACGGTGGACCGCGCGATCGCCGAGCCGGCGCTGCGCGGGTTCATCGAGGCGATGTGGAGGGACGAGGTCGTGCCCACGCTCCCGGCGGCCGTGCGCGCGCAGGCCGGGCCTTATTGCGCCGCGCTGCTCGCGCGTTTCGCGAACCCGGCGCTCGCGCACCGCACGCGCCAGATCGCGATGGACGGCTCGCAGAAGCTGCCGCTGCGCCTCGTGCCCACGCTGCGTGCGCGGCTCGCGGCGAACCAGCCGGCGCAGCGCGTTGCGCTGGCGATCGCGGCCTGGATCCGCTTCCTCGAGGGGCGCACCGAGGCGGGCGAGCGCTACGCGATCGACGACCCGATGTCGGCGCGGCTCGCCGAAGGGCTGGCCGCGGCCGGCGCCGAGCCGCGCGCGGCGGCGGCCGCATTGCTGCGCGTGGAGCCCGTGTTCGGCGCCGAGCTGCGCGAGAACGCCGCCGCGCTCGAGGCGATCGCCACCCAGCTCGCCGCGATCCGCGCGCTCGGTTGCGTGGGCGCCGCGCGCGCTACGATCGCGCAATGAGCGCGGACAAGAGCGAATCGGCGAAACAGCGCGGCGCCCTGTCGGTGCTGGGCGCGCTGCTGCCGTTCCTGCGGCCCTATCGCGGGCGCGTTGCGGGGGCGGCGGTCGCGCTCCTCGTCGCGGCGGGGGCCACGCTGGCGATCCCGGTCGCGTTTCGCGACATGATCGACCTGGGTTTCGCCGCGCAGCGGCTCAGCGCCCCCGGCGCCGGCACGGCGGGCGACGTCAACGCCGCCTTCCTCGGGCTGTTCGCAGTGGCCGTGGTGCTCGCGCTCGGCACCGCGGTGCGCTTCTACTTCGTGTCGTGGCTCGGCGAGCGCGTGACCACCGACCTGCGCAACGCCGTCTACCGGCAGGTGCTCGGGCAGGACCCCACCTTCTTCGAGACCCTCAAGCGCGGCGAGGTCCTGTCGCGGCTCACCGCCGACACGACGCTGATCCAGACGCTGATCGGCACCAGCATTTCGCTGGGGCTGCGCAACGCGCTGCTCTTTGCCGGCGGGATCGTGATGCTGGTGGTCACGAGCCCGTCGCTCGCGTCGATGGTGGTGGGGCTGCTGCTGCTCGTGGTGCTGCCGATCCTGGTGTTCGGGCGGCGCGTTCGCAAGCTCTCGCGCGCGAGCCAGGATCGCGTCGCGGACACGAGCGCGCTCGCGGGCGAGACGCTGGGCGCGATCCAGATCGTGCAGGCCTACGCACGCGAGCCCTTCGAGAACAGCCGCTTCGCTGCAGCCACCGAGACCGCGTTCGGCGCCGCGGTCAGGCGCATCCGCGCGCGCTCCACCCTCACCGCGCTGGCGATCGTCCTGGTGTTCGGGGCGATCGTGTTCGTGCTGTGGGTGGGGGCGCACGCGGTGCTCGAGGGTCGGACTTCACCGGGCCTGCTCACCCAGTTCATCCTGTACTCGGCAATGGTGGCCGGCGCCACCGGCGCGCTGTCCGAGGTGCTGGGCGACATCCAGCGCGCCGCCGGCGCCACCGAGCGCCTGCTCGAGCTGCTGCACGCGCAGCCAGCGATCGTGGGCGCGCCGGCAAAGGAGCCAGGCGAGCCGACGGCGCAGCGGGCGGGGCAGCGGGCGGGGCAGCCGGCGGGGCAGCCGGCGGGGCAGCCGGCACCGCAGCCCTCGAAGCTGCCGCCGGGCGCCCCGGCCGGGCCGCATCCCGGCCGGCCCTCGTCGCCGGCGCCCGCGGCGTCCGCGCGCGGCGCCTCGCTCGCACTGGAGTCGCTCTCGTTCAGCTACCCTTCGCGCCCCGGAGAGAAGGCGCTCGACGAGGTCTCGATCCGGGTCGGCGCGGGGGAGACGGTGGCGCTGGTGGGCCCGTCGGGCGCCGGCAAGACCACGGTGTTCCAGCTGCTGCTGCGCTTCTACGACCCGCAGCGCGGGCGCATCGTGCTCGACGGCGTGGACATCCGCGCGCTGGGCCTGGCGGCGCTGCGCGAGCGCATCGGCCTGGTGTCGCAGGACAGCGTCGTGTTCTCGGCCGACGTGCTGGAGAACATCCGTTACGGGCGGCTCGACGCGAGCGACGACGAAGTGATCGACGCGGCGCGCGCCGCGCACGCCGACGAATTCGTGCGCCGGCTGCCCGAGGGCTACCGCACCTACGTGGGCGAGCGCGGCGTGCGGCTCTCCGGCGGGCAGCGCCAGCGCATCGCGATCGCGCGCGCGCTGCTGAAGAACCCGCCGCTGCTGCTGCTCGACGAGGCCACCAGCGCGCTCGACGCCGAGAGCGAGCAGCACGTGCAGCAGGCGCTGGACGAGGCGATGGCAGGCCGCACCACGCTGGTGATCGCCCACCGCCTCGCAACGGTGGTGCACGCCGACCGCATTGTCGTGCTCGATCGCGGGCGCGTGATCGAGGAGGGCAACCACGCCGAGCTGGTGGCCCGCGGCGGGTTGTACGCGAGGCTGGCCACGATGCAGTTCGCCTGAGCGGCGGCGGCGGCGGCGGCAGCGGCAGCGGCTTCGGCTTCGGCTTCGGCTGCGTCTGCGTCTGCGTCTGCGTCTGCGGCACGGCACGGCACGGCACGGCACGGCACGGCACGGCGACCGGGGGCCGCCGCGCGCCGCGCGGGCCTGCTCGGTTATGCTGGGAAATCGTCCGGCAAACGGAACCGGGATTGCGGATGGAGGTGTGGTGTCGACCGATCGAGCGCTGATGCCTCGCGTGGTCACCGGCGTCTACCTGGTGTACCTGGTCGCTCCGATCGCGCTGCTGTTCGTCGGGTCTTTCGGCGACCTGTGGCTCAACACGCTCTGGCCCACCGGGTTCACGTTCCGCTGGTACGAGGAGGTGGCGCGCGACCCGAGCTTCCAGCGCGCCTTCGTCGCGAGCCTCACCGTGGCCGCGGGCACCTGCGCGACCTGCGTCGCGGTGGGCCTGCCGCTCGCCTACGCGGTGTTCCGGGCGCGCAACGCGCGGGTGAGGGCGATCGCGCGCGCGCTGTACCAGTTGCCGGTGGCGCTGCCGCCGCTGGTGCTCGCCTTCGGCTTCATCCTGGTGTTCTCGTCCGACACGCTTCCCTGGCTGGGGAGCATCTGGCTGCTGGTCGCGGGGCACATCGTGCTCGGCCTGCCGTATTTCCTGCAGGCGGTGGTGGCCGACATGCAGCGCCTGGGCCTGCACGCGCTCGAGGACGCGGCGGAGTCGCTCGGCAGCAACGGCTGGCAGCGCTTCATGCACATCGTGCTTCCGGCGCTGCGCCACTCGATCCTCTCGGGGCTGATCGTCGTGGCGGCGCTGTCGATCGGCGAGTTCCAGTTCTCGAACCTGGTGGCGGGCTTCCTCAACCGAACCTATCCGGTCGTGCTGCTGCAGGCGTTCTACGGCGCCACCGGCTTTGCCTGCGCCGCAACGGTGATCCTGCTCGCGCTCGCGCTGATCGCGTCGGTGGCCGGCGCGCTCACCGCGTCGCGCGGCGCGCGCCTCTCGAGGGGCCGGTAGATGGCCCAGACCAGCGCGGACGCACGGAACGCCGCGACGGCCGCAGCCGGCGGGCCGCCCGACGCCGGCGCTGCGGCGGTCGCTCCGGCGGTCGTGCTCGAGGGGCTGAACTTTCGCTATCCGGGCGGCACGGCCGGCATCTTCGACCTGTCGATGTCGATCCGGCCGGGCGAGCTCGTGGTCTGCATCGGCCCTTCGGGATGCGGCAAGACCACGCTGCTCAAGCTGATCGCCGGGTTCCTGCGGCCCGACTCGGGCCGGGTGAAGCTCGCCGGCGCCGATGTGACCGGCGCGAGCGTGCGCTCGCGCGAGTGCGGGATCGTGTTCCAGTCCTACGCGCTGTTTCCGCACATGCGCGTGTGGGAGAACGTCGCCTACCCGTTGCGCGTGCGCGGCGTGGAGATCGCCCGGCGCCGCCGCAAGGCCGACGAGATGCTCGCGATGGTGGGGCTGGCCGAGATGGGCGAGCGGCTTCCGGCCGAGCTCTCGGGCGGGCAGCAGCAGCGCGTCGCGCTCGCGCGCTCGCTGTCCTTCGAGCCCAGGGCGCTGCTGCTCGACGAACCGCTCTCTGCGCTCGACGCCGCCACCCGCGTGTCGATGCGCGACGAGGTGCGCCGCATCCAGAAGATGAACAACATCGCGGCGCTGCTGATCACGCACGACCAGGACGAAGCCCTCTCGCTCGCCGACCGCATCGCGGTGCTGCGCGACGGGCGGCTCGTGCAGTACGACGAGCCGCACGCGATCTACGACCGGCCCAGCGACGCCTTCGTCGCCAACTTCGTGGGCAGGGCGAACCTGCTCGAAGCGAGCGTGCTCGACGCCTCGCGCGTGCGCTGCGCCTTCGGCGAGTTGCGCGTTCCCGAGCACGGCCTGCCGCCCGGCGCGGAGGCCAAGCTGCTCGTGCGGCCCGAGCGGCTGGAACTCGCGGCGCCGGGGGGGGACAATGTCTTTGCGGTCACGGTCAGGCGTGACCGGTTTTTCGGGGCCACCCGCCAGCTCGAACTCCAGGCTGGCGAGGCCTTCCTGAAGCTGGAGACCACGCTGCGCGATCCGGTCTCGCACGTCCGGGTGCCGCGCGACGCGATCCAGTTCCTGCCTGGTTAACGAGGAGGTCAACATGAGATCGGCAAGATCAATGATCGTCGCAGCGCTCGCCGCGCTTCTCGCGGGCGGCGCAGGCGCGCAAACCGTGCTCGACTCCCCGGAGCTCTACCCCGGCGAGAAGGCGCTCTACGAAGCGGCGAAGAAAGAGGGCATGGTCGTGAGCTTCGACACCGGCCCCACCTGGGCCAACTGGGCGGCGCAGTTCAAGGCCTTCAAGAGCCGCTATCCGGACGTGGAGATCGTCTACAACGATCTCGGCTCCGCAGCCACCGTGGTGGCGCTCGACAAGGCGCGCAACCGCCCGCAGGCCGACACCGCCTACTACTTCGCGGCCTCGGCGGTGGACGCGGCCAAGCGCGGCCTCGTCGCGCCCTTCAAGCCGGTGAACTTCGACAAGCTCCCGGGCGTGTTCAAGGATCCGGACGGCAAGTGGTTCACGATCCACTCGCTCACGGTGGCGTTCATCGTCAACACGAAGCTGGTGAAGAACGTGCCGCAGAGCTGGGCGGACCTGCTCAAGCCCGAGTACAAGAACACGGTGGTCTACCTCGACCCGCGCTCGACCGGCGTGGGCCAGGTGATGACCTTCGCCGCCAACTTCGCCGCCGGCGGCACGATGGACAACGTCAAGCCGGGGCTCGACTACCTGGGCAAGCTGCACCAGTCGGGCAACGTGCTGCGCGTGCTGGGCACCACGCCCTACGCGCAGTTCGTCAAGGGCGAGATCCCGATCTGGATCTCTTACGAGAACGACGGGCTCAAGGCCAAGTACACCGACGGCCTGGGCGACGCGGTGGCGGTGGTGATCCCGCGCGAGGCGTCGGCCGCCGCGCCCTACGGGATCAGCCTGGTCGAGAAGGGCCCCAACCCGAACGCGGGCAAGCTGTGGCTGAACATGATCATGACCGAGTACGGGCAGGGGATCTTCGCGCAGGGTTTCGTTCGCCCGAGCGTGCCGGGCGTGAAGCTGCCCGACTCGGTGGCCGACAAGCTGCCGGCGGCGCCGCAGGTGCGACCGCTCGACGTGAACGCGGCGGCCGCCCGCAAGGCCGAGATCGACAAGGGCTGGGTGACGGCAACCGGCAGCCGCTGAGCCCGTGAGGCACGCCCGACTCTACGCGCTGGCCGCCCCGGCGGCCGTCGTGCTCGTGCTGTTCTTCGCGCTGCCGGTCGCGGGCGTGGTGAGCGACGCGCTCAGCGACGGCGGCCGCGCGTTCGCTCGGGTGTTCGCGCTGCCCACCTTCTGGCCGTCGCTGATGGGCAGCCTGCTGCTCACCGCGGTGGCGTCCTCGCTGTCGATCGTGGTCGGCGTCGCGGTCGCGATGCACCTGTCGCGTCTGCCCGAGCGGCAGCGCACCGCGCTCTCGTTCGTGATCGCGCTGCCGCTCACGTTCTCCGGGCTGATCGTTGCCTACGGGTTCATCCTCACCTACGGGCGCGCGGGCCTGGTCACCCAGCTGCTGGCGCTGGCCGGGCTCGACGCCGCGGTGATCGGCAAGGCGCTCTTCACGCCCACGGGCCTGGCCTTCGCCTCGTCGTACTACCTGATCCCGCGCGTGGTGATGGCGGTGCTGCCCGTGTTCGTGAACTTCGATCGCGCCCAGCTCGCGGTGGCCGAATCGCTGGGCGCGACCGGCCCGCAGGCGTTTCGCCAGGTGATGCTGCCGCAACTCGCGGGCCCGATCGTGGGCAGCCTGTGCCTGATCGCGGCCGTGGTGTTCGGCGCCTACGGCACCGCGCTCGCGCTGGTGGGCACGCAACTGCAGATCCTGCCGCTGCAGCTCTACAGCCTGATCTCGGAGACCGGGTCCGACTTCCCGGCGGCCGCCGCGCTCGCGCTGCTGATCACCGCCGCGTGTTCGGCGATCATGGCCACCGGCGAGTGGTTCACGACCCGGCACGAGAGGCACCTGTGAGCGAGTCTTCCGGGCAACGGCGCGAGACGGCGGTGGAGGCGGCGGCACGGCGGCAGCGCTCCGCCGCCGAGCGCGTGCGCGCGCCGGTGGGCGTGATCGGGCCGCGCGAACCCACGCCGCAGCAGTACGCGATCGCCGAGGCGGTGGGCGCGGGCCTCGCGCGGATCGGCTGCGCGGTGATCTGCGGCGGGCGCGGCGGCATCATGGAGGCGGCGTGCAAGGGCGCCGCGCGCGAGGGCGGCGTGTCGATCGGCGTGCTGCCCGAGCCCGACGCCAGCGTGGCGAACGCCTTCGTCACGCACGTGATCGCCACCGGCATCGGCGAGGCGCGCAACGCGATCATCGCGCGTGCCGCGCTGTGCCTCGTGGCGATCGGCAACAGCTACGGAACGCTCTCCGAGGTGGCGCTCGGGCGACAGTTCGGCAAGCGCGTGATCGGGCTCGACGGGGCCGCCCGCGTCGACGGGGTCGTGATGGCCGAGACGGTGGACGAAGCGATCGAACTGGTCGCACAGTGCATTATCGGCACGCCGAGCTCCGATCGGGCGCCGAAATAAGTTAGCCTTCGCGCTTCGCGAACGGCGGGGGCGAAGCGGGGCTGAGCGGGCGCCGCGGCCGGCGGGCGTTTGCAACGTGCGGGAGAAGCGATGAGCGGGCGACTCGAGGGCAAGTTCATTCTGGTGACGGCGGCTGCCCAGGGCATGGGCCGGGCCGCCGCGCTCGCGATGGCGCGCGAGGGCGCGCGGGTGTTTGCCACCGACGTGCGCGAAGACCTGCTCGCAACGCTCGCCGACGAGGCGAAGCGCGCGGGCGGCGAGCTCACGGCGGCGCGACTCGACGCCACCGACCCCGACGCGATCCGCTCGCTCGTCGAGCGGCTCGACCCGCTCGACGTGCTGTTCAACTGCGCCGGGTACGTGCACCAGGGCACGATCCTCGAGTGCTCCGAAGACGACTGGGACTTCAGCTTCACGCTCAACGTGCGCTCGATGTACCGCACGATCCGCGCCGCACTGCCGAAGATGATCGCCAACGGCGGCGGGTCGATCGTGAACATGGCGTCGGTGTGCTCGTCGGTGAAGGGTTTTCCGAACCGGTTCATCTACGGCACGACCAAGGCCGCCGTGATCGGGCTCACGAAGTCGGTGGCGGCTGACTTCGTCACGAACGGCATCCGCTGCAACGCGATCGGGCCCGGCACCGTGGAAACGCCCAGCCTGCACGACCGGATGCGCGCGCTTGGCAACGTCGAGGAGGCGCGCAAGATGTTCGTCGCACGCCAGCCGATGGGCCGGCTCGCCAGCGCCGAGGAAATCATCCCGATCGTGATCTACCTCGCGAGCGACGAGAGCGCATTCGCCACCGGGCAGATCTTCAACGTCGACGGCGGCATCACGATCTGATCGAACAACCGAAACAGGAGCACAAGCCATGAAACTCGTCCGCTACGGCAACCCCGGCAAGGAGAAACCCGGCCTGGTCGACGCCGACGGAAAGCTGCGCGACCTCTCGAAGGTGGTGGCCGACATCGGCCCGGGCGAGCTCTCGCCCAAGGGCCTCGCGAAGCTCGCGAAACTCAAGACCGACAAGCTGCCGCTGGTGCGCGGCAAGCCGCGGATGGGCGTGCCCTTCAGCGGTTGCACCAAGTTCGTCGCGATCGGCCTGAACTACGCCGACCACGCGGCCGAGACCGGCGCGGCGATCCCGAAGGAACCGATCGTGTTCCACAAGACGCTGTCGTGCATGCAGGGCGCCGACGACGACATCATGCTGCCCAGGGGGTCGAGGAAGACCGACTGGGAGGTGGAGCTCGGCATCGTGATCGGCACGCGCGCGCGCTACGTCACGAAGAAGGCGGCGCTCTCGCACGTGGCCGGTTACGTGCTGGTGAACGACGTCTCGGAGCGCGAGCTGCAGCTCGAGCGGGGCCTGACCTGGGACAAGGGCAAGGGCTGCGACACCTTCGGCCCGGTGGGCCCGTGGCTGGTGACGGCCGACGAGGTGAGGAACCCGCAGAACCTCGCCATGTGGCTCGACGTCAACGGCAACAGGTGCCAGCGCGGCAACACGAAGACGATGATCTTCGACTGCGCGGCGCTGGTCGCGTACGTGAGCGCGCTGTTCACGCTCAACCCGGGCGACGTGATCACGACCGGCACGCCGCCGGGCGTGGGCATGGGGATGAAACCGCCCGTTTACCTGAAGGCCGGGGACAAGATCGCGCTGGGCATCGAGGGTCTGGGCGAGCAGCGCGCCAAGGTCGTGCGCTTCAAGCGCTGAGCAAGCGCGTGCGCCGGACGGGCCACGGTGCGCCCGGCCGGTGCGTTCGTCCAGCCCGCAGCGGCGGCTGACTGCCGTCACAGGAGACCGCGATGAACGAGCAAGGCAACGGACCCGGCGCCACCGGCGCCGCCCACGGCGCCTCCACCGGCTTGGCCCACGGCGCCTCCACCGGCGCCTCCGCCGGCCCTGCCGACAGCGGCACCCGGCCGGCCGCGCCCCGGCGGCGCCGCTTCTGGCTCTTCGCCGGATTGGCGGGCGCCGCCTCCGCGCTCGCCGCCTGCGCGCAGCCCGGATCGGGGCCGCGCGGCGAGGGCGGCGCCTGGGGCGGGCACCCCCATGGCAATCCCTACGGTCATCCGCACGGGCAGCCGCACGGGCACCCGCACGGGCACCTGCACGGGCACCCGCACGGGCACCACTACCGCGGCTGGGGGCGCGGCGGGGCGCCGGATCCGCAGCGCATGGCCGAGCGCGTCGATCGCGTGGTGGAGCGCGTGCTCTCGAGGGTGGGCGCGAGCGACGCGCAGAAACAGAAGGTTGCCGACATCGCCAGGCGCGCGATGGCCGAGCTCGCGCCGATGCGCGCGAAGATGCGCCAAGCGCGCCGTCGCGGCGTGGATCTGCTCGCGGCGCCCGCCATCGACCGCGCCGCGATCGAGCGGCTGCGCGCCGAGCGCGTGCAGGACGTGGACGCGCTCTCGCGCCGGATCTCCGGCGCGATGATCGAGGCGGCCGAAGTGCTCAGCGCCGAGCAGCGCGCGAAGCTCAGGGCCGCATTCGGGCGGAGGATGGGCCGCCGCTGGTCCTCAGGCGCGTGGCTCGGCTGAGGCGCGTGCCTCTGGGCCGCGCGCCTCTGGGCCGCGCGCCTCAGGGGCGCGCGCGGCTCGCGTTGCCGCGACCCTGACCGCCGCGCCGGGCCCCGCCGTAACTGCGGGCCCCGAAGCCGGGGCGCTGCGAAGGCCCCGCGCCGCTGCGGCGCTGCGGGTGCCCGCCGCGCGGCGCGAGCGACTCGCCCAGCCCGTCGTCGTACTGCTGGCCGCGGCTTTGGCGCCCCATCGGAATCGGCACCGCCCTGATCGTGGGGTCGGGCTCGAACCCGGCCACGGTCTGGCGCGGAATCCCGCGATTGATCAGGCGGTCGATGCCGTCGAGGAACTTGAGTTCGTCCACGCACACCAGCGAGATCGCCTCGCCGGTGCAGCCGGCGCGGCCGGTGCGGCCGATGCGGTGCACGTAGTCCTCGGCGATGTTCGGCAGCTCGAAGTTCACGACGTGCGGCAGTTCCTCGATGTCCAGGCCGCGCGCCGCGATGTCGGTGGCTACCAGCACCTGCAGGCTCGAGTCCTTGAACTGCGCCAGCGCGCGCGTGCGCGCCGCCTGGCTCTTGTTGCCGTGGATCGCGAGCGCGGTGACGCCGTCGCGCACCAGCTGTTCGGCGAGCCGGTTGGCGCCGTGCTTGGTGCGGGTGAACACGAGCACCTGGAACCAGTTGTGGTCCTTGATCAGCTTCGAGAGCAGTTCGCGCTTGCGGCCCTTGTCGACCAGGATCACGCGCTGCTCCACCAGATCGGTGGGCGCGTTGCGCCTCGCCACTTCGATCATCGCGGGCCTGTCGAGCAGCCGGTCGGCGAGCGCCTTGATCTCGTCGGAGAAGGTGGCCGAGAACAGCAGGTTCTGGCGCTTCTTCGGGAGCAGCGCGAGAACCTTCTTGATGTCGTGGATGAAGCCCATGTCGAGCATGCGGTCGGCTTCGTCGAGCACCAGCGTTTCCACGTGCGAGAGGTCCACGGTGCGCTGGCCCACGTGGTCGAGCAGACGGCCCGGCGTTGCCACCAGGATGTCGACGCGGCCCTGCAGCTGGCGGATCTGCGGATTGATGTTGACGCCGCCGAACACGGTCATCGAGGTGAACCTGAGGTGCTTGCCGTAGTCGCGCACGCTCTCCTCGACCTGGGCGGCCAGCTCGCGCGTGGGCACGAGCACGAGCACGCGCACCGGCCAGCGGCCCGACGCGGTTTTCTGGGCGGCGGGGGAGGTCGCCAGCCGGTGCAGGATCGGCAGCACGAAGCCGGCCGTCTTGCCGGTGCCGGTCTGCGCGCCGGCGAGAAGGTCGCCGCCGCCGAGCACGGCAGGGATCGCCTTGGCCTGGATCGGGGTGGGTTGGGTATAGCCGAGTTCCGTTACGGCGCGAACGAGGGGCTCGGCGAGGCCGAGCGATTCGAATGACATGTATTGCCTTGTGAGAAGACCTGCGTCGACCTGCCGCTGCGGGCTTTGCCCGGCGGCACCAGTCGGGAAGACGAAGAGGGTTTTTGAAACAGGTCGATTGACAGCGGCTGGAGACTGGTGATCAGTGCCGCTGGGGCGCAGTGTACCCGCGACTGTTGCGTTGCACAACACAGGGGGTGGATTTTCGCGCTCGGGGCGACGGACGGCGCAACGCGCCGTCGCCGCGGCCTGCGCCGCCCGAGCGGCTCTCGTCGGGCGCGGCTCTCGTCGGGCGCGGCAGTCGGCGCGATCCCGGCGATCTAGCCCTGCGGCGGCGGCCGGCGCGTGCCCTCGCACACCGGATAGTCGGGCCGCCCGGTGCGCATCCAGCGCACGATGTTCATCGCCGCCTTGCGCCGCAGTTCCACCTCGGCCTGCACCGAGTAGAACGCGCTGTGCGGGGTGAACAGCACGCGCGGGTCGTCGAGCAGCGGGTGACCGGGGGGCACCGGCTCGCGCGGCAGCACGTCCAGCCCCACGCCGGCGAGGCGGTCGGCCTGCACCGCCGCGGTGAGCGCGTCGATGTCGATCACGGCGCCGCGCGCGGTGTTCACCAGGTACGACCCCGGCTTCATCAGCCCCAGCAGGCGCTCGCCGACCATGTTGCGGGTCTCGTCGCTGAGCAGGCAGTGGATCGAGATCGCGTCGGCCTGCGAGAACAGCGCGTCGAGCGACACGCGCTCCACGTAGGCCGGGAAATCGCCGTCGATCAGGTACGGGTCGTGCGCGATCACCCGCGCGAAGGCGTTGCGCGCGAGGTGCGCGAAGCGCTTGCCGATGCGCCCGAGCCCGAGCACGCCCACGGTGAGGTTCGACGCGCGCGGAATCAGGCCAGCGGTGGTGTAGTGCCAGTTGCCGGCGCGGATGTCGCGGTCGTAGCGCGCGAGGCCGCGGATCGCCGCCAGCATCATCCCCAGCGCGTGCGTGGCCACCTCGCCCACGCCGTAGTCGGGCGAGTTCGCCACCCAAACGCCGTGGCGCTTCGCGCTCGCCACGTCGATCGTGTCGTAGCCCGCCCCGATGCGCGAGCACAGGCCGATCTCGGGTCGCGCGGTGAACACGCGATCCGCCACCGGCGCGTACTGCACGAGCAGCGCGCTGCAGCCCTCGGATGCGCGGACCACGTCGTCCTCGCTGCGGCACTGCGCCTCGACGAGTTCGATTCCCGCTTCGGCAAAGATCTCCCGCTCGAGCGTGATGTCGAGCATGTCGAAATCGGTGAAAAGCGCTTTCATCGGTCGTTCCCCACGGCAAGCGCGGAATGTACCATCGGGTAGCTCAAGGGGAGAACAATGAACCAGATCGATCTCAGTGGCCGCTGCGCGGTCGTGACCGGCGGCGCGTCCGGCATCGGCGCCGCGGTTTGCCATCGTCTTGCCGCGAGCGGGGCGCGCGTCGCCGTGTGGGACCTGCGCGCCGACGCCGCGGCCGCGGTCGCGGCGTCGCTGCCCGAGGTGCCCGCGGGCGCGCACGTGGCGGTGGGCGTGGACGTCGCCGACGAGCACTCGGTGGACAAGGCCACCTCCGACACGGTGGCCGCGTTCGGGCGGCTCGACATCCTGGTGTGCAGCGCCGGGCTGGCCGGTGCCAACGCGCTCACCTGGGAGTACTCGGTCGACGAGTGGCGCAAGGTGATGGCGGTGAACGTCGACGGCGTGTTCCTGTGCAATCGCGCGGCCGTGCCGCGGATGATGGCCAACGACTACGGGCGCATCGTGAACATCGCGTCGATCGCGGGCAAGGAGGGCAACCCCACCGCGTCGGCGTACAGCGCGTCGAAGGCGGCCGTGATCGGGCTCACGAAGTCGCTGGGCAAGGAAACGGCGAAGAGCGGAATCTGCGTCAACTGCATCACGCCGGCGGCGGTGCGCACGCCGATCTTCGACCAGATCACGCAGCAGCACATCGACTTCATGCTCTCCAAGATCCCGATGGGCCGGTTCGGGCTGGTGGAGGAGATCGCCGCGATGGTGGCCTGGCTCGCGTCGGAGGAGTGCTCGTTTTCCACCGGCGCGGTGTTCGACCTCTCCGGCGGGCGGGCCACCTACTGATGGCCGCGCGATTCGACGCGGCCGAGCTGGTCGCATTCGCTTCGGCGCTGCTCGCGAAGGTGCGGGTCGACGCCGCGATCGCGCGCGACGTCGCCGAGGTGCTGGTCGAGGGCGACCTGCTCGGCCACGACACGCACGGGCTGCAGCTGCTCGCGCCCTACCTCGCCGAGCTCGACAAGGGCGCGATGCTCGGCGCGGGCGAGCCCGCGGTGATCGCCGAGCGCGCTTCGGTCGCCACCTGGGACGGGCGGCGCCTGCCCGGCCCCTGGCTGGTGCGCCGCGCGATCGCGTGGGCCGCGCCGCGCGCGCGCGCGAACGGCGCGGCCACCGTCGTGATCCGGCGCAGCCACCACATCGCCTGCCTCGCCGCTTACCTCGAGCAGGTTGCGCGCGACGGGCTCGTGATGCTGCTCTCGTGCTCCGACCCCGAGGTGGCGAGCGTGGCGCCCTACGGCGGCACGCGCGCGGTGTTCACGCCCGACCCGATCGCGATCGGCTTTCCCACCTCGGGCGACCCGGTCATGGTGGACGTGTCGGCGTCGATCACCACGAACGGGATGAGCGCGCGCCTGCACAAGGCGGGAGAGCGCGGCGCGCACGCGTGGTGGCTCGATTCGAAAGGCCGCCCCACCGACGACCCCGGCGTGATCTTCACCGAACCGAAGGGCACGATCCTGCCGCTGGGCGGTCTCGAGGCCGGCCACAAGGGCTACGGCCTCGCGCTCACGATCGAGGCGCTCACCGGCGCGCTCGCCGGGCACGGGCGCGCCGACCCGCACGAAGGCTGGGGCGCCACCGTCTACCTGCAGCTCTACGACCCGGCGGCTTTCGCAGGCGCCGACGCCTTCGTCGCGCAGACCGACTGGATCGTGCAGGCCTGCCGGGGCTCGGCCCCGGTGGACCCGGCGCGCCCGGTGCGCCTACCCGGCGAGCGCGGGCTGGCGCTCAAGCGCGACCAGCTCGCGCGCGGCGTGCAGTTGCAGCCCGCGATCATGCCCGCGCTCGCCGACTGGGCTGCGCGGCTCGGCGTGACGGCGCCCGCGACGCGCTAGCGCCGGACCGCCGCCGCACCTCCACCGCAGCGCAGCGAGCAATCCCCGATGAGCAAACCCGACATTCTCCTGATGGGCCCGATGTACCAGCCCAAGCTCGACGAGCTCGAGGCCGCCTACGCGTGCCACCGCTACTGGTCGAGCGAGGATCGCGAGGCGATGGTCGCGTCGATCGCGGATCGCTGCGAGATCGCGGTCACCAACGGCGGTCGCGGGATGACCGCGGCCGAGATGGACATGCTGCCCGGGCTGCGGCTGATCGCCTGCTTCGGCGTGGGCGTGGACGCGATCGACCTGGCGCACGCGCGCTCGCGCGACATCGCGGTGAGCAACACGCCCGACGTGCTCACCGAAGACGTGGCCGACCTGGCGCTCGCGCTGCTGCTCTCGGCGGTGCGCCGGATCGCCCAGGGCGACCGCTTCGTGCGCGACGGGCGCTGGGCGCGCAACGGCTTCGGCATCACGCGCAGCCTGCAGGGGCGGCGCGTGGGCGTCGTCGGGCTGGGGCGGATCGGCCGCGCGATCGCGCGGCGCTGCGAGGCCTTCAACTGCGAGATCGGCTACTTCGGCCCGAACCGAAAGAGCGACGTCGACTACGCCTACTTCGACGACGTGACCGCGCTCGCCGACTGGGCCACCGTGCTGATCGCCGCGTGCCCCGGCGGGCCGGCCACGCACCGGATCGTGTCGCGCGCCGCGCTGCGCGCCCTCGGCCCGGACGGGGTCTTCGTGAACATCGCGCGCGGGTCGGTGGTGGACCAGGCCGCGATGGTGGAGCTGCTCGTCTCGGGCGCGCTCGGCGGCGCCGGGCTCGACGTGTTCGACAACGAACCGCACGTGCCCGAGCAGCTGGTCGCGCTCGACACGGTGACGCTGCAGCCGCACCAGGGCAGCGCCACGCACCCGACGCGCGCGGCGATGGGGCAGCTCGTGCTCGACAACGTCGCGGCCTTCGTGGCGGGCAAGCCGCTCGTCACGCCGGTCTGATCACAGCCGCCGGATCGCGCAACGCTCGCCGGGTCAGTACCGTCGTTCCGGCCCGCTGCGCAGGCGCTCGACCAGCCGCGCGGCGTCGAGCGAGGCCGCCGCGCCGCCCGTGCACAGTCGTGCGAACAGTTCCGGGTGGTGGCGGTTCACCGTGTCGCTCGTGTTCAGCGGCCGCCAGGGGCTGTTGCGCAGCACCGACCAGCTGCCGTCGGTGCGCGCGATCGCGAGCAGCCGCTGCTCGCCGCGGTCGCAGCGCAGCGCCTCGTAGCTCACGTTGCGAACGCCGGTGCCGCTGGTCACGATCAGCATGAACTGCACCACCCGCTCGCGTTCGACCCGAAGGCTCGCGGGGTCGACGGCGAAGCGGTTCGTGGTGACCGGGCTCACGTAGAACTCCACCGCGTCCGCCGCCCTGGGCACCGCCGGCATCGGGTCGGGCAGGTCGGCCTCCACCGCCTGGTCGCGCGGCCCGGTGAGGCCCACGTTCTGCGCCTGCGCGGGCGCCGGAGCGAGCAGCGCGAACAACGCGAACAACGCGAACAACGTGGGCAGCGCGAACAACGCGGGCAACGCGGCGCCGGGCGCGGCCGTTCGTGCCGCCGTCGCGCTGTGCCGGGATTTCAACTCGGCCCCGCCTTCAGTCGGAGTCGGCGCCGTCGGACGGCGCGGGCGCCGCCGCGACGGCCAGCGCGTCGCGCTCCCCGGCGCGGCCCCGCGGGCGGCCCCGCTGCCGCAGGAAACGCCCCGGGCCGCGGTCGTTGAAGACGTGGGCGGCGAGCTCGTCGAGCGCCTGCCGGTAGACCTCGCGCTTGAACTCGATCACCGCCTCGAGCGGGATCCAGTAATCGTGCCAGCGCCAGGCGTCGAATTCCGGCTGCGCCGACGCGCGCAAGCTCACGTCGGTGTCGCGCCCGAGCATCCGAAGCAGAAACCAGATCTGCTTCTGTCCCCTATAGTGGCCTCGCCACTCTCGCCGCACCCAGTGTTCGGGCACCTCGTAGCGCAACCAGTCGCGTGTCCGGGCAATGATTCGCACGTGTTCGGGCATCAGCCCGACTTCCTCGTGCAGCTCGCGAAACATCGCCTGTTCGGGCGATTCGCCGCGCTTGATGCCGCCTTGAGGAAACTGCCATGAGTGCTCGCGAACCCGCTTGCCCCAGAAAACCTCGTTCCTGCCGTTGACCAGGATGATGCCGACATTGGGGCGGAAGCCGTCTCGATCCAGCATTCCCGCACCCCTCGATACTTTAGAATCGCGTCGATTATAAGGCGCGACGCCCGAACACGTCGCGTTCTTTCACCCGAAAGCGAAGCGAATCCATGAGAGCCAGCCGGTTTCACGTCTCCACGTTGAAGGAAGCACCCGCCGACGCCGAGGTCGTCAGCCACAAGCTGATGACCCGCGCGGGAATGATCAAGCGGCTCGCGGGCGGCATCTACACCTACTTGCCGATGGGCCTGCGCGTGATCCGGCGCATCGAGAACATCATCCGCGAGGAGATGAACCGCGCCGGCGCGGTGGAGTTGCTGATGCCGGTCGTGCAACCGGCCGAATTGTGGATGGAGTCGGGCCGCTGGGAGCAGTACGGGCCGGAGTTGCTGCGCCTCAAGGACCGGCACCAGCGCGACTTCATCGTGCAGCCCACCTCGGAGGAGGTGATCACCGACATCGCGCGCCAGGAGATCAGGAGCTACCGGCAGATGCCGAAGAATTTCTATCACATCCAGACCAAGTTCCGCGACGAGCGCAGGCCGCGCTTCGGCGTGATGCGCGGGCGCGAGTTCACGATGAAGGACGCCTACTCGTTCGACCGCGATCGCGACGCCGCGCTCCTGAGCTACCAGGCGATGTTCGACGCCTACGTGCGCATCTTCGACCGCATGGGGCTCACCTACCGCACGGTGGCGGCCGACACCGGAGCGATCGGCGGGTCGGCGAGCCACGAGTTCCAGGTGATCGCCGACACCGGCGAGGACGCGATCGCGTATTGCCCGCAGTCGGGCTACGCGGCCAACGTGGAACTCGCCGAGGCGCTCGCGCTGCTGCCCGAGCGCGCCGCGCCCGCGCAGCCGCTGGCGAAGACCCCCACGCCCGGCAAGGCGCGCTGCGAGGACGTTGCCGAGCTGCTGGGCCTGCCGCTCGAGCGCACGGTGAAGTCGCTGGTGCTCGCGGTCGACGCCCGGGAGCCGGTGAAGGACGGCGCAGCCGATTTCGTCGCGCCGCGCGTCGCCGGCACGCAGATCTGGCTGCTGCTGGTGCGCGGCGATCACGCGCTGAACGAGGTCAAGGCCGGCAAGGTCGAGGGCCTGAAGGGCTTTCGCTTCGCCACCGAGGGGGAGATCCTGTCGCACTTCGGCACGAACCCGGGCTACATCGGGCCGATCGGCACGGCCAAGCCGGTGAAGGTGGTGGCCGACCGCACGGTGGCGAACATGAGCGATTTCGTCTGCGGCGCAAACGAGGCCGGCTTCCACTACACCGGGGTGAACTGGGAGCGCGACGTGGCGCCGGCGCTCGCCGCGCACGGCGAGTCGATGACGGTGGCCGACATCCGCAACGTGGTCGAGGGCGACCCGTCGCCCGACGGCCGGGGCGCGCTCGCGATCCAGCGCGGCATCGAGGTGGGGCACGTGTTCTACCTCGGCACCAAGTACTCGTCGGCGATGCAGGCCACCTTCATCGACGACGACGGCAAGAGCAAGGTCATCGAGATGGGCTGCTACGGCATCGGCGTGACGCGCCTGCTGGGCGCGGCGATCGAGCAGAACCACGACGAGCGCGGCATCATCTGGCCGCGCCCGATCGCGCCCTTCGACGTGGTCGTGTGCCCGGTGGGATGGAGAAAATCCGACGCGGTGCGCGAGACGGCGCAGAGGCTCTACGACGAGCTGATCGCGGCCGGCGTGGACGCGATACTGGACGACCGCGACGAGCGCCCCGGCGTGATGTTCGCCGAATGGGAACTGGTGGGCGTGCCGGTGCGGCTCACGGTGGGCGAGCGCAGCCTCAAGGAAGGCAAGGTGGAGATGCT
>DATCZK010000142.1:0-28542 GCA_036525975.1 Burkholderiaceae bacterium
CGCTGGGCGACATCGCCGAGACCCGCTCGATCAAGCGCGCGCTGGGCGAGCACGCGCACAAGGTCGTGGTGAATTCCACCAAATCGATGACGGGGCACCTGCTCGGCGCGGCCGGGGGCGTCGAGGCCGTGTTCACGGCGCTCGCGGTGCACCATCAGGTCTCGCCGCCCACGATCAACATCATCAACCAGGACGAGCTCTGCGATCTCGACTACTGCGCCAACGAGGCGCGCGAGATGCGCATCGACGTTGCCATGTCGAACTCGTTCGGTTTCGGCGGCACCAACGGCACGCTGGTGGTGCGCCGCGTCTAGGCCGTGTGAGCAGAGCCCAGGCGCAGCCGGCGATGTCGCTCGCCTTCGACCTCGAGGTCGGAACGTCTTCCCGCCTGCGCGGGCTCGTCGCGGGCTTGCACCTGATCGCCGCCGCGGCGCTGGCGGGCACGGGCGCGCTGGCCTGGGATTCGTTGGGCCCCCTCGATCTCCCTCGGGCGGCGGCGGCGGCGCTCGCCGGCGGGGCCGCGCTCGCGACCCTCGGATGGAGCCTCGGGCGGGGGCTGCGCGCGCGGCACAGCGGCACGCTGTCGGTGGATCCGCGAGGCGGGGCGCACTGGCGCGAGCAGGGCGCCCCGGGCACGATGCCCGCCGCGGCCACCCGCTGGTTCAGCCTGGGCGGCCTGGTCTGGATCGAAGCGCGGGTGGGCAGGCGCAGGATCTGGCTGGTGTCAGGGCGCGATCGATGCGGCGACCGAGTCTGGGCGGGGCTGAACCGATGGTTCCGGTGGCTCGAGCGCGGGGCGCAGGCTTGAAACCCGCCCGATCGATCCCAATCTTCGCAGACACGCACCGTTTCCGGGCGGGCGCCGGGCCGAGTGCAGGGCGCTGTTTCACACGAGAGGTCAGCAGCCGATGAAAAGATTCCTTCTGGCGATTCCGCTTGCACTGTCACTGCTCGCGGGGGCCGCGCCGCAGCATGCCGCGGCGCAGGCGCGCGAGCTCCCCGACTTCGCCGACCTGGTGGAAATGGCCGGACCGGGGGTCGTCAACATCCGCACGGTGGAGCGTGCCCGCCAGGCGCAGGGGGCGCCCCAGCTCCCGGAGGGAATCGACGAGAACGACCCGTTCTACGAGTTCTTCAAGCGCTTCTTCCCGCCTCGTCAGGGGCCGCGCGGCCGCGGCAATGGCGAGGAGGTGCCGCGCGGCGTGGGCTCGGGGTTCATCGTCTCGGCCGACGGTTACGTGCTCACGAACCACCACGTCGTCGACGGCGCCGACGAGATCTACGTCACGCTCACCGACAAGCGCGAGTTCAAGGGCAAGCTGATCGGCTCCGACCGGCGCACCGACGTGGCCGTGGTCAAGATCGACGCGAACAGCCTGCCCAAGCTCACGATCGGCGACTCGCGCCGCATCCGGGTGGGCGAGTGGGTGGTGGCGATCGGCTCGCCGTTCGGGCTGGAGAACACCGTCACGGCGGGCATCGTGTCGGCCAAGGGGCGCGACACCGGCGACTACCTTCCGTTCATCCAGACCGACGTCGCCGTCAATCCGGGCAACTCGGGCGGGCCGCTGCTCAACATGCGCGGCGAGGTGATCGGCATCAACTCGCAGATCTACAGCCGCACCGGCGGGTTCATGGGCATCTCGTTCGCGATCCCGATCGACGAGGCGATGCGCGTGGCCGAGCAGATCAAGGCCACCGGCCGGGTCGTGCGCGGGCGCATCGGCGTGGGCATCGCCGAAGTCACGAAAGACGTGGCCGAGCCGCTGGGGCTGTCCAGCGCCACCGGCGCGCTCGTGCGCAGCGTGGAGAGCGGCGGTCCGGCAGAGCGCGGCGGGATCGAGGCCGGCGACATCATCCTGCGATTCAACGGCCAGACGATCGAGAAGGCGAGCGACCTGCCGCGCATCGTGGGCGGCACGCGCCCGGGCACCAAGGCCACGATCCAGGTCTGGCGCAAGGGCGCGGCCCGCGATCTGTCGGTCACGATCGGCGAGATGCAGGCCGAGCGGGCGCGCGCGTCGCGGGGCCCCCAGGGCGAGGCGCCCGCGCCGGCGCCGGCCGCGGCCAACATCTTCGGCCTGGTCGTGTCGGACATTCCCGACGAGCGCAAGAGCCAGCTGAAGATCCGCAACGGCGTCGTGGTCGACGCGGTGGACGGCGCAGGCGCACGCGCGGGGCTGCGCCCGGGCGACGTGCTCCTGTCCCTGAACAACCAGGACGTGACGAGCGTGCGCCAGTTCAACGACCTGGTGGGCAAGCTCGACCGAAACAAGACCCACGTGCTGCTCGTGCGTCGGGGCGAGAGCGCGTCGTTCATCCCGATCCGGCCCTCGCCGCCGGGCGCGCGCTAGCGATCCGGTAAACTGGCGAAACGAGGCGCCTCGAGGCGCCTCGTTTTTCTATGCAGAGAATCCGCAACTTCTCCATCATCGCGCACATCGACCACGGCAAGTCGACGCTCGCCGATCGGCTCATCCAGCGTTGCGGGGGGCTCTCCGACCGCGAAATGGGCGAACAGGTGCTCGATTCGATGGACCTCGAGCGCGAGCGGGGGATCACGATCAAGGCGCAGACCGCCACGCTGGAGTACGTCGCGCGCAGCGGGCAGCCGTACATGCTCAACATGATCGACACCCCCGGTCACGTCGACTTCTCCTACGAGGTGAGCCGCTCGCTGTCGGCCTGCGAGGGGGCGCTGCTGGTGGTGGACGCCACGCAGGGGGTGGAGGCGCAGACCGTGGCCAACTGCTACACCGCGATCGATCTCGGGGTGGAGGTGGTGCCGGTGCTCAACAAGATGGACCTCCCCTCGGCCGACCCGATCGCGGCGGCGAGCGAGGTCGAGGACGTGATCGGAATCGACGCGACCGACGCGATCCGCGCCAGCGCCAAGACCGGGCAGGGAATCGACGACATCCTCGAGGCGATCGTGGCGCGCATACCGCCGCCAAGGGGCGACCCGCAGGCGAGGCTCCAGGCGCTGGTGATCGATTCGTGGTTCGACAACTACGTCGGCGTGGTGATGCTGGTGCGGGTGGTCAACGGCACGCTTCGCACGCGCGACCGCATCAGGATGATGGCCACCGGCGTCGTGCACGGCTGCGAGCAGGTCGGGATCTTCACCCCCAAGTCGCTGTCGCGCGACTCGCTCTCGGCCGGCCAGGTGGGGTTCGTGATCTCCGGCATCAAGGAGCTGAAGTCGGCGAAGGTGGGCGACACGGCCACGCCCGCGGGCGCGCCGGCGAGCGCGCCGCTGCCCGGGTTCAAGGAGATCAAGCCCTCGGTGTTCGCGGGCCTGTACCCGGTCGAGGCGAACCAGTTCGAGGCGATGCGCGAGGCGCTCGAGAAGCTGCAGTTGAACGACGCCTCGCTGCAGTTCGAACCCGAAGTCTCGCAGGCGCTCGGTTTCGGCTTTCGCTGCGGCTTCCTCGGGCTGCTGCACATGGACATCGTGCAGGAGCGGCTCGAGCGCGAGTTCGACATGGACCTGATCACGACCGCCCCCACCGTCGTGTACGAGGTGATGCTCAACGACGGCGAGGTGATCCGGGTGGAAAACCCCTCCAAGCTGCCGGACCCGGGCAAGGTCGCCGAGATCCGCGAGCCGGTGGTTTCGGTCACGGTCTTCGTTCCCCAGGAGTACGTGGGCAACGTGATCACGCTGTGCGAGGGCAAGCGCGGCGTGCAGACGAACCTCGCGTACCACGGGCGCCAGGTGCACGTGACCTACGATCTGCCGATGAACGAGATCGTGCTCGACTTCTTCGACAAGCTGAAGTCCACGTCGCGGGGCTACGCGTCGATGGACTACGAGTTCAAGGAATACCGGGCGTCGGACGTCGTGAAGCTCGACATCCTCGTCAACGGCGACAAGGTCGATGCGCTGTCGATCATTGTGCACCGCAGCGTGGCACAGAGTCGCGGGCGCGAGGTGGCGGCGCGCATGCGCGCGCTGATCCCCCGGCAGATGTACGACGTGGCAATCCAGGCGGCGATCGGCGCCCACATCATCGCCCGCGAGAACGTGAAGGCGCTGCGAAAGAACGTGCTGGCCAAGTGCTACGGAGGCGACATCACCCGCAAGAAGAAGCTCCTGGAGAAGCAGAAGGCGGGCAAGAAGCGGATGAAGCAGGTCGGCACGGTGGAAATTCCCCAGGAGGCCTTCCTGGCGGTGCTCCAGGCGGTCGAACGCTGAGCGCCGCGAACCCAGTTGGACGAGAGAGACTCCGTGAACTTCGCACTGATCCTGTTGCTGCTGCTCCTGGTGACGCTGCTGGCGTGGATCGCCGAGCGCCTGCATTTCCTCCCCGCGAGAAGGCGGCGGGCCGAGCAGCGGGCGCTCGAGTTCGACCGCACCCAGGCTTCGCTCCCCGCGCACCAGCGCGCCTCCGACGTGGCGGCGGCCCGGGTGGCCGTGATCGAGTCGGCGCTGCACCAGCCCTGGTGGCTCGAGTACACGGCCGGCCTGTTCCCGGTGATCGCGATCGTCTTCTTCCTGCGCTCGTTCGTGGTCGAGCCTTTCAAGATCCCCTCCGGGTCGATGATCCCCACGCTGCTCGTGGGCGACCTGATCCTGGTGAACAAGTTCGGCTACGGCGTGCGCCTGCCGGTCGTGCACTGGAAGATCCTCGACGTGGGCGACCCCCAGCGGGGCGACGTGATGGTGTTCCGGTTCCCGCGCGACCCGTCGATGGACTACATCAAGCGGGTCGTGGGGGTTCCGGGCGACACGGTCGAGTACCTCGACAAGAAGCTCAGGGTCAACGGCCGCGAAGTGCCTCTGCAGGCGGCGGGCGAGTACTACGACAGCGAGCGCCTGACCTACTCCCCACAATATTCAGAAAAGTTGGGAGCTTTACCTCATAAGATATTGACAGAATTGGAAAAACCGTCTTTCATTTCAGCCGTGGACGCGTTTCCGCACCGGGAGCGCTGCGAGTACCTGAGTAACGGAGTGCGCTGTGTCGTGCCGCCCGGGCACTACTTCATGATGGGTGACAATCGCGAGAACAGCCTCGACAGCCGCTACTGGGGCTTTGTCCCGGAGGCCAACATCGTCGGAAAGGCCTTCTTCATCTGGATGAATTTCAGCGACCTGCAACGCATCGGACGGTTCCACTGATGAGCACAAATTACCTTCTCCGCCGTTCTCGCCCCGAGCGTGGGGTCAGTCTGCTGGGCATGCTCGTGTTCGCGGTCGTGATCGTTGCCGTGGTCGTGGTGGGGATGCGCGTGTTGCCCACGGCGCTCGAGTTCATGGCCGCAAAGAGGGCGATCGAGCGAGTCGCCACGTCGGGCGCGACCGATCCGGCCGAGATTCGCAAGTCCTTCGACCGGTTTGCCGCGGTGGACGACATCGTCACGATCACGGGCAAGGATCTCGCCATCGAGCGCGTGGGCGACAAGGTGCGGGTGAGCTTCGGCTACGAGAAGCGCGTGCCGCTGTTCGGTCCGGCGAGCCTGCTGCTCGACTACAAGGCGAGCGCTCCGTGAGCGGCCCCACCCCATGAGCCTGGAGGCCCTCCAGCAAAGGCTCGGGTACACGTTCCGCGACCCGGCGCTGCTGGTTCAGGCGCTCACGCATCGCAGTCACGGCAGGCACAACAACGAGCGCCTCGAGTTCCTCGGCGACAGCGTGCTCAACTGCGTCGTGGCGGCGCTGCTGTTCGACACGTTCGGGCGCATCGACGAGGGCGACCTTTCGCGGCTGCGCGCGAACCTGGTGCGCCAGCAGTCGCTCTACGAGATCGCGCACCGGCTCGAGCTGAGCCAGCACCTGCTGCTGGGCGAGGGGGAACTCAAGAGCGGCGGATACCGGCGGCCGTCGATCCTGGCGGACACGCTCGAGGCCATCGTGGGCGCGGTGTTCCTCGACTCCGGATTCGACGCCGCGCACGCGCTGATCGGTGCGCTCTACGCCCCGGTGCTCAGGTCGGTCGATCCGCGCACGCTCGGCAAGGACGCCAAGACGCTGCTCCAGGAGCACCTGCAGGGCAGGCGCCAGTCGTTGCCGGTGTACACGGTCGTGGCGACCCACGGGGCGGCCCACAACCAGCAGTTCGAAGTGGCTTGCGCCGTGCCCAAGCTCGGGATCGAGGTGCTCGGAAGCGGCGCGAGCCGGCGCACCGCCGAGCAGGCCGCCGCCAAGCTCGCGCTCGAGCGCGTGCAGTCGATGACGCCGGCGCCGGCGCGCCGCGCACGGGGCACGGCCGCCTCGCCGGCTTCCGCCACCACGAGGGCCGGGCGCGACGAGCGGGGCGACACTTCGGCCAGATCGGGCGCGCAGGCCTCCTGATGGGCGAGGCGCCTGCGCCGCGCGCCGCCGGCGGGCGGCGCCACCGTTGCGGCTATGTGGCGATCGTGGGCCGCCCGAACGTGGGCAAGTCCACGCTGCTCAACCGGCTGATCGGCCAGAAGCTGTCGATCACCTCGCACCGCGCCCAGACCACCCGGCACCGCATCCTCGGGGTGCTGAGCCGGGAAGACGCCCAGTTGCTGATCCTCGACACCCCCGGCGTGCAGGCGAGCGCGCAGAGCGCGATGAACCGCCTGCTCAACCGCACCGCGCGCCAGGTGGCCGAGGATGCCGACGTCGTCGTGATGGTGTGCGACGCCACCGGCTGGACCGCCGCCGACGAGTCGCTGGCCCGGGCGCTGCCGGGCGACCGGCCCGTGCTGCTCGCCGTGAACAAGGTCGACCGGGTGGCCGAAAAGGCGCGGCTGCTGCCGATGATCGAGCGGGCGAGCCGCGCGCGCGAGTTCGCGGAGATCGTGCCGATCAGCGCGCGCAACGGCCACCAGGTGCAGCGCCTGGCCGACTTGTGCGCCGAGCGCCTGCCCGAAGGCGAGGCGCTGTTCGAGGCAGACGCCCTCACCGACCGCAGCGAGCGCTTCCTGGCTGCCGAGGTCATTCGCGAGAAGCTCTTCCGGCTGCTGGGCGACGAGTTGCCGTACGCGAGCACCGTGGAGATCGAGCGCTACGAGGAGTCGCCGCGGCTGCGCCGGATCCACGCCGCGATCCTGGTCGAGCGCGATGCGCACAAGGGGATCGTGTTGGGCGCGGGCGGCGCGCGGATCAAGCGCATCGCGAGCGAGGCGCGCGTCGACCTGGAGCGCATGACCGGCACCCGCGTCTATCTCGAGGTGTTCGTCAAGGTGCGAAGCGGCTGGGCCGACACCGAGCAGAGCCTTCGCGCTTACGGTTACGAGTGAACCGGGCGGATGACGCGCACCAGCAACCAACCGGCCTTCCTTCTTCACGCCACGCCGTATCGCGAGACGAGCCTGGTGGTGGACCTGTTCACGCGCGACCTCGGGCGCGTGCCCGCGATCGCGAAGGGCGCCAAGCGCCCGAGGTCGGCGCTTCGCGCCGTGCTGCTGCAGTTCCAGCCGCTCACCGTGTCTTTTTCCGGGCGCGGCGAGCTGCGCACGCTCACGGCGGCCGAGTGGGCGGGCGGGGGGGTGCCGCCGCGCGGCGACGCGCTGCTGTGCGCGTTCTACCTCAACGAGCTGCTGGTGCGCCTGCTGCCGCGCGACGACGCGCACCCGGCCCTCTACGACGGCTATCGCGAGGCGCTCGCCTCGCTGGCGGCGGGCGGGCCGGTGGACGACACGCTGCGCCGCTTCGAGTGGGAGCTGCTGCGCGAGATCGGCTACGCCCCCGACCTCAAGCGCGACGCGACGCGCCGGCCGATCGAGGCCGGGCGCGACTATCGCTGGACGCCGGGCGAGGGCTTCGAGCTGGTGGCCGCCGAGCCGGGCGCGAGCGGCCCGGCCGAGCGGGCCGTGGTGCGGGGCGAGACGCTTCTTGGAATCGGACAGAATCGATTCGATACTGCGAACGGCCGTTCGCAGGCAAAATACCTCACCCGCGCGATCCTGGCGCACCACCTCGACGGGGCCGTGCTGAAGACGCGACAGATCCTGATCGACCTCCAGAAACTCTGAAACCGAAGGCTGGATCCTCATCCGATGATCGAACTCGGCGTGAACATCGACCACGTGGCGAGCGTGCGCCAGGCGCGGCGCACCTACGAGCCCGACCCGGTTTGGGCGGCGGTGGAGGCGCACCTGGGCGGGGCGGACGGCATTACCGTGCACCTGCGCGAGGACCGGCGCCACATCCAGGACCTGGACGTGCGCCGGCTGCGCGATCTCACCCACATCAAGCTCAACCTCGAGATGGCCCCCACCGACGAAATGGTCGCGATCGCCTGCGAGATCGCGCCTGAAATGGCCATGCTGGTGCCCGAAGGGCGCCACGAGGTCACGACCGAGGGCGGGCTCGACATCGTGGCCCAGGAAGCGCGGATTCGCGAGGTCGTGAACACGCTCGGCGCGGCCGGCATCCGGACCAGCGTGTTCATCGACGCGGACCTGCGCCAGGTGGAGGCGGCCGCGCGGGTTGGCGCGAGGGTCTGCGAGGTGCACACCGGACCCTACGCCCACGCCTTTCACGCTCGCGGGCGCGACGCCGAGGCGCCGGCGGTGGTGGCCGAGATCGAGCGCATCCGCGCGGCCGGGGACGCCATCCGGGCCGCCGGCATGCGCTTCAACGCGGGGCACGCGCTGAATTACTTCAACGTCCAGCCGATCGCCGCGCTTTCCGGCGTGCGCGAGCTGCACATTGGCCACGCGATCGTCTCGCGGGCGGTGTTCGTGGGGTTGCGCGAGGCGGTGAGCGAGATGAAGCGCCTGATCCGGGAGGGAGCCGCCGCGTGATCTACGGCATCGGCTCCGACGTGGTGCTGGTGCGACGCGTGGAAGACCTGCTCGCGCGCTATGGCGAGCGATTCGCGCGTCGCGTGCTCGGTCCGCAAGAGCTGGCCGAGTATCGCCGGCGCGCCGGTCGCGGTGCGCACGGCGCCGGGTACGCAGCGCGCTATCTCGCCAAGCGCTTCGCCGCCAAGGAGGCTTTCTCGAAGGCGCTCGGTCTGGGGTTGCGCGGTCCGATGACGCTTCTTTCGCTGCAGGTGCTCAACGACGCGCGCGGCAAGCCGGTGCCGGTGGCGGGCAAGGCGCTCGAGCCCTACCTGCGCGAGCGGCGGCTGGTGGCGCACGTGTCGCTGTCCGACGAGGTGGACAGCGCCGTGGCCTTCGTGATCATCGAACGAGAACCCGACCCAGGAGAAGAGCAATGATCCCCCCAACCAACGGACCGGTCATCCTCGATGTCGGCGGCACCGAACTGGCGGGCGAGGACATCGATCGGCTGAGCCATCCTCTGGTCGGCGGCGTGATCCTGTTCGCGCGCAACTACGAGTCGCGCGCGCAGCTCGCCGCGCTGTGCCGGCAGATCCACGCGCTGCGCCACCCGCCGCTGCTGATCTGCGTCGACCACGAGGGCGGTCGGGTGCAGCGCTTTCGCGAGGGTTTCAGCAAGATCGAGCCGATGCGCGAGGTGGGGCTCCTGTGGGACCGCAACCCGCTCGCCGCGTGCAAGCGCGCGACCGAGATCGGGCACACGATCGGCTCGGAGTTGCGCGAGGTGGGCGTGGACCTGAGCTTCACGCCGGTGCTCGACCTCGACCACGGGCCTTCGGGCGTGATCGGCGACCGTGCGTTGCACCGCGACCCGCGCGTGGTCACGCTGCTCGCCAAGAGCCTGAACCACGGGCTCCTGCTGGCCGGAATGGCCAATTGCGGCAAGCACTTCCCGGGCCATGGCTACGCGCGCGCAGATTCCCACACCGAGCTGCCCACCGACGATCGCGACCTCGCGGCCATCCTCGCCGACGACGCCGCCCCCTATGCCTGGCTGGGCGAGGCGCTCGCCGCCGTGATGCCCGCGCACGTCGTCTACACCAAGGTCGACCCGATGCCGGCCGGTTTCTCCAGGCGCTGGTTGCAGACGATCCTGCGGCGCAGGCTGGGGTTTCGCGGCATGGTGTTCAGCGACGACCTCACGATGGCGGGGGCCGCGGTGGCGGGCGGGATCGTCGAACGCGGAACCGCGGCGCTGGAAGCCGGTTGCGACATGATCCTGGTGTGCAACCAGCCCGCGATGGCCGACGCATTGCTCGACGGCCTGCGCTGGAAGGCGCCGCGCGCGCTCGCCGAGCGCGTGCAGCGGGTGCGCGCGCGCGGCTGAGGCGCCCGGCGCTCGAGGCTGCGAGTGGGCACAGGGACGCGCCGGCCCGAGCCCGGGCACGATCGCGACGCCGCAGCATCGGGCGAGGGCGAATTCGACCTCGAGGGCTACCTCGCGCAGCTGCCGCACCGCCCGGGCGTCTACCGGATGCTGGGCGAGGGCGGCACCGTGATGTACGTGGGCAAGGCGCGCGACCTGCGCAAGCGCGTGACTTCGTACTTCCGGGCGAATGCGGTGGGCCCCCGGATCGCGCAGATGGTGGCGAAGATCCGCCGGATCGAGACCACCGTCACGCGCTCCGAGGCCGAGGCCCTGCTGCTCGAGAACAACCTGATCAAGGCGCACAGGCCGCGCTACAACATCGTCTTTCGCGACGACAAGAGCTACCCCTACGTGCGCATCAGCGGGCACGCGTACCCGCGAATCTCCTACTACCGCGGTGCGGTCGACCGCCGCAACCAGTACTTCGGGCCCTATCCCAATGCCTGGTCGGTGCGCCAGAGCCTGCAGACGCTGCAAAAGGCGTTCCGGCTGCGCACCTGCGAAGACACCGTGTTCGCGAACCGTTCGCGCCCCTGCCTGCTCTACCAGATCGAGCGCTGCACGGGGCCCTGCGTGGGCGCGGTGAGCGAGGCCGACTACGCGCGCGACGTGCGCGACGCCGTGCGCTTCCTGCGCGGCGAGCAGGCCGACGTGATCCGCGAGCTCGAGGCGCAGATGCACGCCGAGGCGGCCGGGCTGCGCTTCGAGGAGGCCGCCAGGCTTCGCAATCGCGTGAGCGCGCTCGCGAGCCTTCAGCAGCAGCAGGCGATGGAGGCGGGCAGCGACGTGGACGCCGACGTGCTCGCCGTGGCGGTTCGCGGCGGCCGGGTGTGCGTGAACCTGGCGATGGTGCGCGGCGGGCGGCACCTGGGCGACCGTGCCTACTTTCCGTCGCAGGCGGCCGAGGTCGTCGCAGGCGAGGAGGGCTTCGAGGACGAGGTGCTCGAAGCCTTTTGCCTGCAGCACTACGACGACGGTTTCGTGCCGCCGGTGCTGATCGCATCGCGCGAGGTCGTCTCCGGGGCCCTGCTCGAATGGCTGCGCGAGCGCGCCGGCGGCAAGCTGCAATGGGCGGGCCGGCCGATCGGGCAGCGCCGCGCCTGGCTGGAGATGGCGCGCCAGAACGGCGAGCTGGCGCTCGCGAGGCTGCTCGCCGAGGAGGGCTCGCAGCAGGCGCGCACCCGCGCGCTCGCCGACGCGCTGGAGCTCGACTCTGACGCCGACCTCGACGCGTTGCGCATCGAGTGCTTCGACGTGAGCCACACCGCGGGCGAAGCCGCACAGGCCTCGTGCGTGGTCTACGCGCAGCACGCGATGCAACCCTCGCAGTACCGCCGCTTCAACATCGAGGGCATCACCGGCGGCGACGACTACGCGGCGATGCGCCAGGTGCTCGCGCGCCGTTACGGCAAGGTGGCCGAAGGCGGCGCCACGGTGCCCGACCTGGTGCTGATCGACGGTGGCGCGGGCCAGGTCGAGGCCGCGCGCGAGGTATTCGTGGAGCTCGGGCTCGATCCGCGCGTGCTCGTGGGGGTGGCCAAGGGCGAGGCGCGCAAGGTGGGTCTGGAGACGCTGGTGTTCGCGGGCGAGCGCGCGCCGCTCGTTCTCGGGCGCGATTCCGCGGCGTTGATGCTGGTGGCGCAGATCCGCGACGAGGCGCACCGGTTCGCGATCACCGGAATGCGCACGCGGCGCGCGCGCGCGCGCAACGTCTCGAAGCTCGAGGAGGTGGACGGCGTGGGGCCGCGCAAGAGGCAGCGGCTGCTCGCGCGATTCGGCGGATTGCGTGGCATCATGGCGGCTAGCGTCGAGGACCTCGCGGGCGTGGATGGCGTGTCGCGCAAGCTGGCCGAAGAGATCTATCGACGACTCCACTGACCCGGAATCGCGCAACCCGCACCCACATCGCCGTGACGACGCTGCCCAACCTGCTCACATGGCTGCGCGTGCTGGCGATCCCGCTGCTCGTCTCGCTGTTCTACCTGCCGATGCCCGTTGGGCTGATCAACGTCGCGGCCACCACGCTGTTCGTGGCCGCCGCACTCACCGACTGGTTCGACGGGTGGCTTGCCCGCAAGCTCGGGCAGACCTCGCCGTTCGGCGCCTTCCTCGACCCGGTGGCCGACAAGCTCCTCGTGTGCGCGGCGCTGGTCATGCTGGTGGAGCTGCAGCGCGTGGAGGCGGTGGTGGCGCTGGTCATCGTCGGCCGCGAGATCACGATCTCGGCGCTGCGCGAGTGGATGGCGCAGATGGGCGCGCGAGCGAGCGTTGCCGTGCACTCGATCGGAAAATTCAAGACCGCCGCGCAGATGGTCGCGATCCCGATGCTGCTGTTCGACGGGGTGCTTTTCGGCGTGATCGACTGCCGGCTCTACGGCAGTTGGCTGATCTACATCGCGGCCACGCTCACGGTCATTTCCATGGGTTATTACCTGCGCCGCGCGTGGCCGCACATGCGTGATGCGATTTGACACTCACTTGCCCCACGCTATAATTCCGCTCTTGCACGATGCGGGAATAGCTCAGTTGGTAGAGCGCAACCTTGCCAAGGTTGAGGTCGCGAGTTCGAGACTCGTTTCCCGCTCCAGATTTCTCCAAAGGGAAGCCGCGCTTCCCTTTTTGGTTTATGCACCCTGGCGGGATGGCAGAGTGGTCATGCAGCGGCCTGCAAAGCCGTCAACGCCGGTTCGATTCCGACTCCCGCCTCCAGAGTGCCGCTGATGCCAGACCCGAAGTTTCCCGAACTCGACGCCATGCGGCTCGACGGGCGCGTGAAGGGCATTGCCGGGCACGTTGCGCCGCTCGCCCTCGGCGATGTCGGCTCGGCCGGGTGGAACGTCCTTGCCGAGGACCTCACGCTGCCGCTGGCGGTGCTGCACCAGAGCGCGCTCGAGCACAACGCGCAGTGGATGAAGGCCTTCCTCGCGCGCACCGGCGCGATCGTCGCGCCGCACGGCAAGACCACGATGAGCCCGCAGCTGTTTCGCCGCCAGGTGGACGACGGCGCCTGGGCGATGACGGTGGCCACGATCCAGCAGCTGCAGGTGGCGCGCCACTACGGATTCCAGCGCCTGGTGCTCGCGAACCAGCTGATCGGCAAGCAGGCGATCGGCTACGTGCTCGAGGAGCTCGCGCGCGACCCGGGTTTCGAGTTCTACAGCCTGGTGGACTCGGTCGCGCACGTGCGGATGCTCGAGCGCGCCTGCGCGGCGCAGGGCGCCGCGAGGCCCCTCACCGTGCTGCTCGAGTGCGGCATGGCGGGCGGTCGCACCGGGGTGCGCGACCTTGCGGGCGCGCTCGAGGTGGCGCGCGCGGTTGCCGCGTCGCAGCACCTCGCGCTGGTCGGCGTGGAGGGCTTCGAGGGCCTGGTCTCGGGCCACGGGGCCGCGGGCAGGGTGTCGGAGTTCCTCGACTTCATCGTGGCGGCGGCGCGCGAGCTCGACGCGGCCGACCTGTTCGCGCCGGGCCGCGTGCTGCTCAGCGCCGGCGGCTCGGCGTTCTACGACCTGGTGGCGGCCAAGTTCGCGAGCGCGGGTCTGGGGCGCGAGACCACCACGCTCACCCGCAGCGGCTGCTACATCACCCACGACAGCGGCACCTACGCCGAGCACTTCGGAAAGATCCTCGAGCGCTCGCCCGAGCTGCAGTCGATCGGCGAGGGGCCGAGGGCCGCGATCGAGGTCTGGGCCTACGTGCAGTCGATCCCCGAGCCGGGCAGGGCGATCGTCACGATGGGCAAGCGCGACGTCTCCCACGACGCGCACCTGCCGTTTCCGCAGCGCTGGTACCGGCCCGGCACCCGGCCGCGCGCGCCCCGCGCGCTCGCAGGGCACGCCTGCACGGCACTCAACGACCAGCACGGCTACCTCGAGCTCCCGCCGGATTCGCCGCTCGAGGTGGGCGACATGGTCGGGTTCGGGATCTCGCATCCGTGCTTGACCTTTGACAAATGGTTGGTGATGATGCTGGTCGATGACGATTTTCACGTCATCGGTGCCATCCGTACGTTCTTCTGAGCGCCGACACGCAGAAGCGGCGCCAGCTGGGCATGTTGTGCCGTATCAACACACATTGGGAGACATAGCATGCTGATTCGCGCACTCCGATCAGGGGTCCTTTTTGCTGCGGCGCTCGGCTTCGCGGGCGGGCTCGCGACGGCGCCCGCGGCGCACGCGCAGGAGAAGGTGCTTCGCGCCGTGATGCACGCCGACGTGCGCACGATCGACCCGTTCTGGACCACGCAGACCATCGCCGGCATCCACGGGCTGATGATCTACGACACGCTGTTCTCCAGCGACATCAACCTCAACCCGCAACCGCAGATGGTCGAGTCCTGGACGGTGAGCCCCGACCGCAAGGTCTACACCTTCAAGCTGCGCGACGGCCTGAAGTTCCACGACGGCACCGCGGTCACCTCCAAGGACGTGGTCGCGTCGATGAACCGCTGGGGCAAGCGCGACGGCGCCGGCAAGCAGCTGATGGGCTACACGAAGTCTCTGGTCGCCAAGGACGCCAAGACCTTCGAGTGGACGCTCACCGAGCCCTACGGCCTGCTGATCGACATCCTCGCCAAGACCGGCACCAGCATTCCGTTCGTGATGCGCGAGAAGGAGGCGATGGTCGACCCGTTCCAGCAGATCACCGAGGTGGTGGGGTCGGGCCCGTTCATGTTCAAGCGCGACGAGTGGGTGCCGGGCAGCAAGACCGTCTACGTCAAGTTCAAGGACTACGTGCCGCGCAAGGAGCCCGCATCCGGGCACGCCGGCGGCAAGGTCGTGAAGGTCGATCGCGTCGAGTTCATCTGGATGTCCGACCCCCAGACCGCGCAGGCCGCGCTGGTCGCGGGCGAGATCGACTACCTGGAAAACCCGGCGATCGACTTCCTGCCCATGCTCAAGACCACGCCCGGCATCACGCTCGCCACGCACCCGGCCATGGGAACGATGGGCATCCTGCAACTGAACCACCTGCACCCGCCCTTCAACAACGTGAAGGCGCGCCAGGCGATGTACTACCTGATCAACAACGCCGACTTCCTGAACACGATCGCGCCCGACCCGAGCCTGCAGACGCTGTGCTACTCGTACTTCGGCTGCGGCGTGGCGATGGAGACCGACGCGGGCAGCGAACCGTACAAGAGCGCGAAGAACATCGCGAAGGCCGAGCAGCTGTTCAAGGAAGCCGGGTACAAGGGCGAGCCGATCACGATCCTGCACGCCACCGATCACCTGTACATCAACCCCTCGAACCTGGTGATGATCCAGCAGTTGCGCAAGGCGCCCTTCCTCAAGCTCGACGTGCAGGCGATGGACTGGGGTTCGGTGGTCGCGCGCCGCGCCAAGAAGGAAACGCCCGCGAACGGCGGGTGGAACATCTTCATCACCGGCACCACCGTGGTCACTTCGTCGAGCCCCGTGACGCACACCTCGATCGGGATGGGCTGCGACAAGGCCTGGTTCGGCTGGCCCTGCGACAAGCGCTTCGAGGACCTGCGCAAGGAGTGGGCCTTCGCAGCCGACGTGGAAACGCGCAAGAAGGTCGCGGTCGAGCTCTCCAAGCGCGCCTACGACCAGGTGCCCTACATCTCGTTCGCGCAGTGGCGCAACCCGGTTGCGTATCGCAGCGACCGGATCTCCGGCGTGCAGACGATGCCGTCGGTGCCGCCGATGTGGAACATCGAGAAGAAATAGGGCGCATCGCCACGCACGAAGAGCAGGCCGACGTTAGGGCGCGGTCTTGACGGCCTACATCATTCGAAGGTTGTTCGCGACGATCCCCGTCATGGTGGTCGTCGCGCTCTTCGTGTTCCTGCTCCTGCACCTCACGCCGGGGGACCCGGCCGCGGTGATCGCGGGCGACGAGGCCACGCCGGAGGCGATCGAGCGGATCCGCCACTCGCTCGGGCTCGATCGCCCGATCTACGAGCAGTTCGCGATCTACGTGGGCAACCTCGCCCGCGGCGATCTCGGCACCTCGATCTTCTCCAAGCTCCCGGTGCTCACGCTGGTCAAGCAGCGGCTCGAGCCTTCGGTGGTGCTCGCCGTGTCAACGCTGTTCCTCGCGGTGCTGTTCGCGATCCCGATGGGCATCCTCGCGGCCTGGAAGGCGCGCACCGCGCTCGACCGGGTCGTGATGGGCTTCTCGGTGCTCGGCTTCGCGGTGCCGGTGTTCCTGGTGGGTTACGTGCTGATCTACATCTTCGCGATCGAGCTGAAGTGGCTGCCGGTGCAGGGCTACAGGCCGCTCGCGCAGGGCATCGGCGAAACAGCCCGGTCGATCGTGCTGCCGGCCTTTGCGCTGAGCATGGTCTACATGGCGCTGATCGCCCGGATGACGCGGGCGAGCATGATGGAAGTGCTCTCGCAGGACTACATCCGCACCGCGCGCGCCAAGGGCGTGGCCACCGTGTTCGTGCTGCTTCGCCACGCGCTGAAGAATGCCGCGGTGCCGATCGTGACGGTGATCGGGATCGGCCTCACGTTGCTGATCTCGGGCGTCGTGATCACCGAAACGGTGTTCAACATCCCGGGGCTGGGGCGGCTCACGGTGGACGCGATCCTCAAGCGCGACTACCCGATCATCCAGGGGCTGATCATCCTGTTCGCGGGCGTGAAGGTGCTGATCAACCTGCTGATCGACATCAGCTACGTGTTCTTCGACCCGCGGATCCGCTACTAGGCGCGCAGATGACGACCGCAACGATCGCCGCCGCCCCGATCTCGGATCTTTCGCGCCGCAAGGACTGGATGCGCCGCAACCCGACCATCGTGATCGGCAGCTTGATCCTCTTGTTCTTCGTCGCGGTCGCGCTGCTCGCGCCCTGGCTCGCCGGCGACCCGTTGAGCTTCGAACCGCTGTTTCGCCTCAAGAAGCCGTCGGGCGAATTCTGGTTCGGCACCGACCAGTTCGGCCGCGACGTCTACAACCGGGTCGTCTACGGCACGCGCGTTTCGCTGATCGTGGGCATCAGCGTGGCCCTGATCGCGACCGCGATCGGCCTGGTGATCGGCGTGCTGTGCGGGTACTACCGGCGCGTGGACGACCTGGTGATGCGCGTGATGGACGGGCTGATGGCGATCCCGCCGATCCTGCTGGCGATCGCGCTGATCACGCTGATGAAGGCGAGCCTGCTGATCGTGATCGTCGCGATCGCGATCCCGGAGATCCCGCGCGTGGTGCGCCTGGTGCGCAGCGTCGTGCTCGGCGTGCGCGGGCTGCCCTACATCGAGGCGGCGGTCGCGAGCGGCACCCGCGTGCGCACGATCATCACCCGCCACATCCTGCCCAACACGGTGGCGCCCCTGGTCGTGCAGGCCACCTACGTGTGCGCCTCGGCCATCCTCACCGAAGCGGGCTTGTCGTTCCTCGGCGCGGGCACCCCGCCCGAGATCCCGAGCTGGGGCAACATCATCTCGCAGGGGCGCACCTATTTCCAGCTCTCGCCGTGGATCATCTTCTTCCCCGGCGTGATGCTCGCAATCGCGGTGCTGGCGATCAACCTGGTGGGCGACGGGCTGCGCGACACGCTCGACCCGCGAATCGCGCGGCGGATGTGAGCACCGTGACCCCCGCCGTTGGCGCCCCCGACGCCGTGCTCTCGGTGCGCGACCTGCGCACCCACTTCCTCACGCGCGACGGCACGGTGCGGGCGGTGGACGGCGTTTCGTTCGACGTGCAGCGCGGCGAGACGCTGTGCATCGTGGGCGAGTCGGGTTGCGGCAAGAGCGTGTCGGCGCTGTCGGTCATGCGGCTCGTGTCCGACAACCCGAAGCAAACGCAGATGAGCGGCTCGGTGCGGTTCGACGGCACCGAGCTCACGGAGCTCTCCGAGAGGCAGATGCGCGCCGTTCGCGGCAATCGCATCTCGATGATCTTCCAGGAGCCGATGACCTCGCTCAATCCGGTGCTCACGATCGGCGACCAGATCGCCGAGTCGGTGCGCATCCACCAGCGGCTGTCGCGCAAAGCCGCCTGGGATCGCGCCGTGGAGATGCTGGAGCTCGTGCGCATCGCCGATCCGCTTCGGCGCGCGAGCGAGTACCCGCACCAGCTCTCGGGCGGCATGCGCCAGCGCGTGATGATCGCGATGGCGCTGGCGTGCAACCCGAAGGTGCTGATCGCCGACGAGCCCACCACCGCGCTCGACGTCACGATCCAGGCGCAGATTCTGAACCTGATGCTGGAACTGAAGGAGCGGCTTGGGACGGCGATCGTGCTGATCACGCACGACCTGGGGGTGGTGGCCGAGACGGCGCAAAGGGCGATCGTGATGTACGCGGGCCTGAAGGTGGAGGAGGCGAGCGTGCAGGAGCTCTTTCGCAACCCGGTGCACCCCTACACGCGCGGGCTGATCAACTCGATCCCGCGGCGAAGCGTGACGGGCCGGCGCACCAACATCCGCGGCAAGCTGCAGGAGATCACCGGGATCGTCCCGTCGTTGATCGACGAGATCCCGGGCTGCGCGTTCGCGCCGCGCTGCAGTTTCGCGGTGGAGCGGTGCTCGCGCGAGCGCCCGCCGCTCGCCACGCACGGGCCGGCGCACCTTGCCGCGTGCTGGGAAGCCGAGCGCGTGATCGCGGTGCAGCGATGAGCACGATGAAGCCCGGGATCGCGCCCGACCAGGCGCCGCTGCTGCGCGTATCGAACCTGAAGAAGCACTTTCCGGTGCATCGCGGCGTTCTCTCGCGCGTGGTCGGGCAGGTCTACGCGGTCGACGGCGTGTCGTTCGAGATCGCGCGCGGCGAGACGCTGTGCCTGGTCGGTGAGTCGGGTTGCGGAAAATCCACCGTCGCAAAGACCGTGTTGCGTTTGCTCGAGCCCACTGCGGGCACGATCGAGCTCGCGGGCGCCGACATCTCCAAGCTTGGCGAATCCGAGCTGCGGGCGCACCGCCGCGAGATGCAGATCGTCGTCCAGGACCCATACTCCTCGCTCAACCCCCACCTGTCGGCGGGCGAGATCGTGAGCGAGCCGCTGACGAACTTCGGGTTCGCCGAGGGCGCCGAGCTCGATCAACGGGTGGCGTCGCTGTTCGAGCGCGTGGGCCTGCGCCCCGAGGCCGCGAAGAAGTACCCGCACGAATTCTCCGGCGGGCAGCGCCAGCGCCTGGGCATCGCCCGCGCGCTCGCGCTCAACCCCAGCCTGATCGTTGCTGACGAGCCCGTATCCGCGCTCGACGTCTCGGTGCAGGCGCAGGTGCTCAACCTGCTCGTCGACCTGCAGAACGAGCTCGGGCTGGCGTACCTGTTCGTGTCGCACGATCTCGCCGTGGTCGAGCACATCGGCCACCGGATCGCGGTGATGTACCTGGGGCGCATCGTAGAGCTCGCCGACAATGCCGACCTGTTCGGGCAACCGCTGCACCCGTACAGCGAGGCGCTGCTGGCCGCCGCGCCGGTGCCCGACCCCGGGCTCAAGCGCAAGCACATCGTCTTGCAGGGCGACGTGCCCAGCCCGATGAAGCCCCCGCCGGGTTGCCACTTCCACACGCGCTGCACGTACGCGGTGGAGCGCTGCCGGGTCGACACGCCGGCGCTGCAGGAAGTGGCGCCGCGGCACTGGGTGGCGTGTCACCTCAGGCCGGTGGGCGGCGCGGCCGAGCCCCTCGTTGCGGGCAAGGCGCCCGCCGCACCCTTGTGAAGACCACGGGTAAGAAATGAGCACGAACGCACCACGCATTGCGATCCTGGGCTTCGCGATCGAGTGCAACCGTTTCTCGCCGGTGACGACGGCGGCCGACTTCGCCCGCAGGGTGGACATCCGCGGCGACGAGATCGTCCACCAGGCGCGCACGGGCCCCTGTCGCACGACCTCCGACCTGCCGGGCTTCTTCGGGCAGATGGACGCGAGCGGCGCGTGGACGCCGGTGCCGCTGCGAATCGCAATCGCGAATCCTGGCGGGCCCGCTGAGCAGTCGTTCTTCGACCAGTTCGTCGCCGAGATCGAGCGCGGGCTGCGCGACGCCGGCCCGGTGGACGGCGTGTTCGTCGTTTCGCACGGCGCCGCGCTCACCACCGGTTCGGACGACCCCGACGGCGACCTGCTCGCGAGGATCCGCGCGATCGTGGGACCCGAGGTTCCGGTGATCGGCGTGTTCGACCTGCACGCCAACGTCTCGCGCAAGATGACCGACAACCTCGACGCGTTCGTCGGATATCTGGAGAACCCGCACACCGACATCCGCGAGCGCGGCGTGGAGGCCGCGCAGCACATGCGCGAGCTGCTCGCCGGTGGGAAGGCGTCGGTGGCGATGGTGAAGCTGCCGCTCACGCCCCCCTCGATCACGCTGCTCACCGCCGAAGGGCCCTACGGCGAGGTGATCCGCTACGGCCAGACGCGCGTGGGCGGCAACATCATGAACGTGTCGATCATGGCCGGGTTCATCTTCAGCGATTGCCCGAAGAACGGCTACACGGCCGTGGTCACGGCGCGCAACGGAAACTACGCCGCCGCCCACGCGCTGGCGCTCGAGCTGTGCGAGCGCACCTGGGCGATCCGCGCTCGATTTCGCAAGGACATGATCGCGCTCGACGAGGCGGTGGCGCTCGCGGTCGAGTCGGGCGCCAACGCCCAGGGGCCGGCGATCCTGCTCGCCGACGTGGCCGACAACCCGGGCGGCGGCGCGCGGGGCAATACCACCTACCTGCTGCGCGCGCTGGTCGAGGCCGACGCGCGCGGCGTTGTGCTCGGCGTGTTCAACGACGCGGCGCTCGCGGCCGAGGCGCACGCTCTGGGCGCTGGCGGGAGTTTCACTGCGCGCTTCAACCGCGACGAGACCAACGCGTTCTCGTTGCCCTACCAGGCGCAGGCCACCGTGGTGTCGCTGTCAGACGGAGCGATCATCGGCAGGCGCGGGCTGATGCAGGGGGTTGCCGGCTCGATGGGGCCGTCGGCGCTGATCCGGGTGGGAGGTGTTTCGGTCGTGGTGATCAGCAACCGGCAGCAGTGCCTGGAGCCGAGGCAGCTCGAGAGCCTCGGCGTGGATCTGTCGCGTGTGCGCACGCTGGTCGTGAAGAGCCGCGGCCACTTCCGCGCCGGCTTCGACGAGTTCTTTCCCCCCGAGCGCATCTTCGAGGTCGACTGCCCGGGGCTCACCTCGCCGGTGCTGCAAAACTTCGCCTGGACGCGCCTGCCGCGGCCCACCCACCCGCTCGACCCCGACACCCGCTGGGCGCCGCCGCCGGCCTGACGCGCGCACGCGAAGCCCCCGGCACGCAAGAACCCGCGGCACGCAAGAAACCTCGCACGCAAGAACCCTCGCACGCAAGAACCCCCGCACGCAAGAACCCCCGCACGCAAGAACCCCCGCACGCAAAGGAAACGCCATGCGCATCTTCTCGGCCACGATCGCCACCGAGACGAACACCTTCTCGCCGATGCCCACCAGCCTCGCCGGGTTCCGGGAGAGCGTGTTCCTGCGCCCGGGCGAGCACCCCGACGACGCGCCGCGGATGTGCACGGCGCCGCTGTTCGTGGCGCGGCATCGCGCCGCGAGCGAGGGCTTCACGCTGATCGAGGGGAGCTGCTTCGCCGCCAGCCCGGCGGGCACCGTGAACAAGGCCGACTACGAGTTCATGCGCGACGAGGTGCTCGGGCAGCTCGAGGCGGCGATGCCGCTCGACGCCGTGCTGCTGGGGCTGCACGGCGCAATGGTGGCGCACGGCTACGACGACGTGGAGGGCGACATCATCGAGCGCACCCGCAAGATCGTGGGCCCGAAGTGCGTGATCGGCGTGGAGCACGACCCGCACTGCCACATGACGCTCAAGCGCTTGCGCAACTGCGACATCATGATCTGCTACAAGGAGTTCCCGCACACCGACGTGGCCGACCGCGCCGAGGACCTGCTCACGCTGGTGCTGCGCACGCTGCGCGGCGAGATCCGGCCGGTGATGTCGATGTACGACTGCCGCCAGATCAGCAGCTACCCGACCACGCTACCGCTGATGCGCGGCTTCGTCGACCGGATGATGGCGCTCGAGGGCAAGGACGGGATCCTCTCGGTTTCGGCCGTGCACTGCTTCCCCTACGCCGACGTGGAGGAGATCGGAAGCCGCATCCTGGTCGTGGCCGACGGCGACAAGGCGAAGGCCGACGCGCTCGCCACTCGCCTGGGCGAGGAGTTCGTGTCGATGCGCGGCAAGACGATGCCGCAGTTCCTTTCGGTGCCCGACGGGCTTGCCGCGGCGATCGCGTTCGACGGGGCGCCGGTGGTGCTCGCCGACCCCGCGGACAACGCCGGCGGCGGAGCGCCGTCGGACAACACCACGATCCTGCGCGAGCTGATCCGGGTTGACGCGCGCAACGCCGCGCTGGGCCCGATCTGGGATCCGATCGCGGTGAACCTGTGCTTCGACGCCGGCGTGGGGACGCGCTTCCCGCTGCGCTTCGGCGGCAAGATCGCAACCACCTCGGGTCAGCCGGTGGACGCGACGGTGGAAGTCACGGCGGTGCAGCGCGATTGCTGGCAGCGCTTCGGCCCCACGCAGGTGCCGCTGGGCGACTGCGCGGCGGTGCGCGTGGGCGGCATCGACGTCGTGCTGATCACCAAGCGCACGCAGGCGCTGGGCCTCGAGCTGTTCACCAACCTCGGCATCGACCCGACGAAGCGCAAGCTCGTGGTGGTAAAGTCGACCAATCACTTCATGGCGGCCTACGGGCCGATCGCGAGCAAGGTGATCTACGTGGAATCCGACGCGCCCCTTGCGCGCAACCACGGCAAGCTTCCTTACACGAAGCTGCAGCGGCCGATGTGGCCCCTCGACCCGGACGCCAAGCCGGCCGGCCTCATCTTCTAGCCGGCGCGCGCTCCAGCGGGCGCGCGGCGGCTCGGCACCACTCTCGAGGAGCGCGATCGTGGCATCTTCGGCATTGACTTCGCAAACGGCGGTTGCCCTGCGACGCATGATCGGCGCGAAGGAGATCTCCCCGGTGGAGCTCCTCGAGGCCTGCATCGCGCGCGCGCAGGCGCTCAATCCGGCGGTGAACGCGCTGGCCGCGAAGGCCTACGCGCGGGCCCGCGTGGAGGCCAAGGCGGCCGAGACGGCGGTCATGCGGGGAGGGCCCCTGGGGCCGCTGCACGGCCTGCCGATCGGCATCAAGGACCTGCAGGACACGGCCGGGGTGCTCACCACGCACGGTTCGCCGCTCTATCGCGAGCATGTGCCGGAGAGCGATTCGGCGCAGGTGGCGCTGGTGCGCGCCGCGGGCGCGATCGTCGCGGCCAAGACCAACGTGCCGGAGTTCGGCGCCGGCGCCAACTCGCGCAACCCGGTATGGGGCGCCACCGGCAACCCCTTCGATCCCTCGCTCAACGCGGGCGGCTCGTCCGGCGGGTCGGCGGTGGCCCTGGCGCTCGACATGTTTCCGCTGTGCACCGGTTCGGACACCGGCGGGTCGCTGCGCATCCCGGCCGCGATCTGCGGCGTCGTGGGCTTCAGGCCTTCGCCCGGCCTCGTGCCGATGGACGGGCGGCAACTCGGCTGGACGCCGATCTCGGTGCTCGGGCCGATGGGGCGCAACGTGGCCGACACGCGGATGCTGTTTCGGGCGCAGCTGGGCGTGGACAGCCGCGACCCGCTCTCGCACGCCCCCGACCCGACGGCCGGCCGCGGCAGGCATTTTGCCGACCTCGCGAGCCTGCGCGTCGCGTGGACCACCGACTTCGGGCAGTGCCCGGTGAGCGCCGAGATTCGCGAGGTGATGCGCAAGCGCATGCAGGCGATGCGCCGCCTGTTCAAGCGGTGCGACGAGCTCAGGTTCGAGTTCGGCGAGGCCGACCGCTGCTTCGACGTGGTGCGCGCGCAGAATTTCGTCGCGCGCCACCGCGACGCCTACGAGCGCGACCGCGACCGGCTCGGCCCGAACATCGTCGCCAACTACGAGATCGGCAGCGCGATGACGCTGGCCGACGCCGCCTGGGCGCACGACGAGCAGACGCGCATCTTCCGGCGCTTCCAGCAGACCTTCCGCGACTACGACCTGGTGATCTCGCCCACGACGCCGGTCACGCCGTTCCCGTGGACGCAGCTCTACCTGGCCGAGATGGAAGGCAAGGCGCTGAGGAACTACTATCACTGGCTCGCGCTCACCTATTTCGTCACGCTCGTCACGAACCCATCGATCTCGATTCCGTGCGGGGTGGACGAGCACGCGATGCCTTTCGGCCTTCAGGTCGTGGCGCCGCACGGGTGCGACTTCGGGCTCCTCGACGCCGCCGAGGCGCTGGAGCAGGCCTTTGCGGGCATCGCGGGCCTGGGTCGTCCGATTCCCCCGGCCGCGGCGCTCGACAAGCCGCGCCCGGAGCTGAAGTCGATCGTCACCGCCGCCCCCGACAGCGCCTGGATCGACGCCGACTGAGTCGCTCGGGAGTCGCCTGCAACGGCGCGACGGCAGCCCAGGCGGCTGCCGTTTCGATCAGAGGCCGTACAGCACACCGAGCAGGCCGCTGTACGCGATCCACATCACCAGCGCGAGCGGCAGCCCGACGCGCAGGAAGTCGTTGAAGGTGTAGCCGCCCGCGGCCATCACGAGCACGTTGATCTTGTGCGCGAGCGGCGTGGCGTAGCACAGGTTCGAACCGAAGATCACCGCGAGCACGAAGGGTTCGGGCGACTGCCCGATCTGGTTGGCGATGCTCACGGCGATCGGCGTGCCGATCACGGCGGCCGCGTTGCTCGAGACCACGTTGGTGAGCACGCCCATGAGCAGCGTGAGCCCGGCGAGCACCACCAGCGGCGGCGCGCCGAAGGTGGTGGCCACGAAGACCTTCGCGAGGTATTCGGCACCGCCCGTCTCGAGCAGCGCCACGCCCAGCCCGAGGCTCGCGACCACGATCAGGATCACCTGCGCGTTGAGCGCGCCCGCCGCCTCGCGCCAGTTAAGGCAGCGCGTGGCCACCATCGCGAGCACGCCGCACACCGCGCTGATCGCGATCGGCACGATGCCCAGCGCCGCCGCCACGATCACGGCCGCCATGATCATCACGGCAACGGGCGAGCGGCTGGTGTGCGGCAGGTCGGCGGTGGCGTCGAGCACCAGCATCTTGTCGTCGCGGCGCAGCGCGGCGATCTGGTCGGCGGGGCCCTGCACGAGCAGCACGTCGCCGGACTCGAGCACGACGTCGCCCATTCCGGAACCGATCGAGGTCACCTTCTTGCCGGCGCGGTGGATCGCGAGCACCACGAGCTGGTAGCGGTCGATGAAGCGCGCGTCCTTGAGCGTGACGCCCTCGATCGGCGAGCCGCTCACGACCACGATCTCGGAGATCTGCTGGTCTTCGGCCTTGAGCGGGTGATCTTCGTCCACCACGACGCCGCCCGAGTAGAGCGTGGCCTCGAGCGCCTTCTCGTAGCGCTTGAGGTTGTTCGGGGTGTCGGTTACGAGCAGGCGGTCGCCCGCCTTGAGCCGCGCGTCGGGGAAGGGCGTCACGTAGAGCCCTTCGCCGCGCTCCACCCGCAGCACCTTCATGCCGCCGCCGGCCTTTTCGTCGGCCTCGGACAGCGTCATGCCCACGGTGGCGCTCGTTTCGGGCAGGCGAAGGTGCGCGGTGAAGATGCGCGGCGAGGCGTCGGCAAGCGGCGTGCTGCGCTTGGGCAGCAGGCGCGGCGCGGCGAGCCACAGGAAGACGATGCCCACGGCGCCGGCGATCGCCGCGGGCACGATGAAGTCGAACATGCCGATGCGGCGCAGCCCCATGTCGGCTGCCACCGAGACGACGAGCAGGTTGGTCGAGGTGCCGATCGTGGTCGCGGTGCCGCCGATCAGCGTGGCGATCCCCATCGGCATCAGGACCCTCGAGGGCGACATCCGGGTGCGGATCGAGACGCTGATCAGCACCGGGAGCAGCAGCACGACGATCGGCGTGTTGTTCACGAAGGCGCTCAGAACGGCCGCGATCGTGAGCGTGACGAGCAGCGAGAGCATCGGGCTCGTGTGCCACATTCGCGCGAGGATGCCGCCCAGCGGCTCGAGCGCGCCGGTGCGCACGAGGCCCTGGCCCACGATCATCAGCGCGCACACCGCCACCAGCGCCTCGTGCCCGAAGCCGTGGAAGAAGTCGATCGCGTGCAGCATCCTTCCGTCGGGCATCCAGTAGGGCACCAGCTCGAAACCGAGCGCGAGCGCGACGATCACGATCATGCTGGAGGTCTCGAGCGGGATCTTCTCGCGCATGAACAGCGCGAGCGCGATCACCGTGAGGACCATCACCGCGATCGCGTGCGGATCGGGAGCGGCGGGGAAGTTCATCGTGCTCTTCTCGCAGGCGCCCGTTCAGCCGCCCGGCGGGGCGTCTCAGCCCCCCGGGTTGGGGAAGCGCTCGAGCACCTGCTCGATCTCGGCGAGCGTCTGGCCGTCTAGTTCGAACTGCGCTGCCGCGATGTCCTCGCGCAACTGCTCGTTCGTCGTGGCGCCGATGATCGACGAGCCGAGGAACCAGCGCGAGCGCACGTAGCCCAGCGCCAGCTGCACCAGCGAGATGCCGCGGCGGTTGGCCAGGCGGGCGAACTCGTCGACGGCGGCGTACACCTGCGGCTTGCGGAAGCGCGCGCCAACGGTGTCGAAAAGCGTGAAGCGCGCGCCGGCGGGCTTGGCCCCGCCGAGGTACTTGCCCGAAAGCAGCCCCGCGGCCAGCGGGCTGTAGGCGAGCAGGGACATGCGCTCGCGAAACAGCGCCTCGGCGAGGTCGCCGTCGACGTTGCGCGAGACGAGGCTGTAGCTGTTTTGCAGCGTTGCCGGGCCCGGCACGCCGAGCTCCTTCGCGGCGCGGTGGAACTCGCACACGCCCCAGGTGGTCTCGTTCGAGAGCCCGTAGTGCCGGATCTTGCCCGCGTCGATCAGCGCCGCCATCGCCTCGACCTGCTCGCGGATGCCGGGGCCCTGCTTTTCCTTGCCCGGGTCGAACGCGGTCGTGCCGAACATCGGCACGTTCCGCTGCGGCCAGTGGATCTGGTAGATGTCGATGCAGTCGATCTTCAGGCGCTCGAGGCTGGTGTCCACGGCCTCGGAGATCACCGCGCGCGTGAGGTCGGTGCGCCCGCCGCGGATCCAGTCGCGCCGGCCCGGGCCTGCCACCTTCGTGGCGATCACGAGGTCGCCTCGCGGGCGCGACCCCAGCCAGTTGCCGAGGTAGGTTTCGGTGCGCCCCTGCGTCACGGCCCTCGGGGGCACCGGGTACATCTCCGCCGTGTCGATGAAGTTGATGCCGTGTTCGACGGCGCACTCGAGCTGCTCGTGCGCCTGCGACTCGGTGTTCTGCTCGCCCCAGGTCATCGTGCCGAGGCAGACCTCGGAGACCTCGAGCGCGGTGCCGGGGAGGGTGCGTTTCTTCATTTTGGGCAGCGTTCCCGTTTGGACGAACCTCTAGGGTACCGGATGCCGGGGGCGCCCGCGGGCCCCGGGGTTCCGCTTCCAGGGGGACGCGGCGGTCGCGCGAGCGGGCGTTTCGCGCATCCGTGGGGCGCATTCGCTGCCTATAATCGGCCGGATGCCTCGGTGACGGAATCGGTAGACGTAGCGGACTTAAAATCCGCGGCCGAAAGGCGTGCCGGTTCGAGTCCGGCCCGAGGCACCAGCGTGGGAGTGCGCAACCGGAAAGGAAGACTTCCGCGCCGCTGCAGGGAATGCGCGGATTTTCCACCCCCGTCGGCCTGGCGCTTTCGGGCTCCCGGCGCGGGGCCGAACCGATGCGCTCGCCTATTGCACGAAAGCTAGCGAGAAGGCCGGCACATAGGTAACCAGCATCAGCACGATCACCATCATCGCGATGAAGGGCAGGATCGCGCGGGCCACTGGCCACAGCTTGAGCCCGCTGATCGCCATGCCGACGAACAGGCAATAACCGATCGGCGGCGCGGCCATTCCGATCGCGACGTTGGTCACGACCATCGCGCCGAAGTGGATCGGATCGACGGCGAACTGGTTGGCGATCGCGATCAGCATGGGGCCCATGATCACCATGATCGCGATCTCGTCCATCACCGCGGCGAGCACGAAAAAGCCCAGGTTCAGCGCGAGCAGCATCAGCCACTTGTCGTGGACATTGGCGCCCAGCCAGCCGGCCAGCTTCGCCGACAGCTGCTCCTGGGCGACCAGGAACCCGAAACCGGTGGACACCGCGACGATCGCCATCACGATCGCGCTGATCGACATTGCGCGCCCGATGACCGCGGGCAGCTCGCGCACCTTCAGGCGTCGCTCGATCACCAGGCCGACGAAAAGCGCGTAGACGCAGGCGACGATCGCAGCTTCGGTCGGCGTGAAGACGCCCCCGTAGATGCCGCCCAGCACGATCACTGGAGCGAGAAGCGCCCAGATGCCTTCGCGCATCGCCGAGAGAATCTCGGGCAGGCTCGCGCGCGGCTCGCGCGACCCGCCGGTGCGCAAGCCCTTCGTCACGATGATCGCCA
>DATCZK010000143.1:0-10403 GCA_036525975.1 Burkholderiaceae bacterium
GCCCGCCGGCGTCGTGCTGGCGCTGTCGGTGACCGGCATTGCCGGACCGGGCGGCGCGACCGAGTCCAAGCCGCTGGGCACCGTCTGTTTCGGCTGGGCCCGGCCCGGCAGGCCCACGCGCAGCGCGACGCTGCGCTTCGCGGGCGACCGCGGCGCGGTACGATTGCAGGCGGCGCTGCACGCGCTGCGCGAGGGGCTGCGGCTGGTGGCGGCCCAGGACGCGCCCGATGCTCCGCCCTCGGGCTGAGCCAAAGGACTGATTGTTTATACAGTAGTTGTATGACATACTGTCCTTCATCGAAACCCCCGATGAGGACGCCCCGGCAATGGACAAGGTAATCAAGATGGACGACGCAAAATCCAAGACCGAGCGCGCGAAGGCGCTGTCCGCAGCCCTCGCCCAGATCGAAAAGCAGTACGGCAAGGGGTCGATCATGCGCCTCGCGGACGGCGAGGTCGTGCCCGACATCGAGGTCGTGTCCACCGGCTCGCTGGGCCTGGACATCGCGCTGGGCGTGGGCGGGCTGCCGCGCGGACGCGTCGTGGAGGTCTACGGCCCGGAGTCGTCGGGAAAGACCACGCTCACGCTGCAGGTCGTGGCCGAAATGCAGAAGGTCGGCGGCACCTGCGCATTCATCGATGCCGAGCACGCGCTCGACGCGCAATACGCCGCGAAGCTCGGCGTGCGCCTCGAAGACCTGCTCATCTCGCAGCCCGACACCGGCGAGCAGGCGCTCGAGATCGCCGACGCGCTGGTGCGCTCGGGTTCGGTCGACCTGATCGTGATCGACTCGGTCGCCGCGCTCACTCCCAAGGCCGAGATCGAAGGTGAGATGGGCGATTCGCTGCCCGGTCTCCAGGCGCGGCTGATGTCGCAGGCGCTTCGCAAGCTCACCGGCACGATCAAGCGCACCAACTGCCTGGTCATCTTCATCAACCAGATCCGGATGAAGATCGGCGTCATGTTCGGCAACCCCGAAACCACCACCGGCGGCAACGCGCTGAAGTTCTACGCGTCGGTGCGCCTCGACATCCGGCGCACCGGTTCGATCAAGAAGGGCGAGGAGGTCATCGGTTCGGAAACCCGCGTCAAGGTGGTCAAGAACAAGGTCGCGCCGCCGTTCAAGCAGGCTTCCTTCGACATCCTCTACGGCGAGGGCATCTCGCGCCTGGGCGAACTGCTCGAACTGGGTTCCGAGTCGGGCGTGGTCGACAAGAGCGGGGCCTGGTACAGCTACAGCGGCGAGCGCATCGGGCAGGGCAAGGACAACGCCCGCGAATACCTGCGCGAGCATCCGGACATGGCGCTCGCAATCGAGAACAAGGTCCGCGAGCACTACGGCGTGAACAGCCGGGGTGCTGCGCAAACCGAGGAAGCTGCCTGAACTCGCACGCGGGTTCCGGCGCCGCCGGCGCCGGCCGCGCGCCGGGCCGCGGCGCGGGCGCGCCCGCGCTCAATGCCGCGCAACTGCGCGCAGCCGCCCTGCGCATGCTGGCCCGCCGTGAACACAGCCGCGCCGAGATCGGCAGGCGGCTCGGTCCGCGCGCCGAGTCGGCCGGGCAACTCGAAGCGGTGCTCGATGCGCTCGCGGAGCAGGGATTGCTCAGCGACGAGCGCTTCGCGGCGAGCCTCGCGCGCAGGCGCGCGGAGCGTTACGGGGCCGCGCGCCTCGCGCACGAGATGCAGCAGCACGGGCTCGACCCGTCGATCGCGAACCCCCTGATCGCCGAGGCGCGCGCGAGCGAGCGCGAGCGCGCGCTCGAGGCCTGGAGCAAGCGCTTCGGCACGGCCGCGGCGAGTCTTTCGGAAAAGGCGCGCCAGTACAGGTTCCTCGCGCAGCGCGGGTTCTCGGCCGAAACGGTGAACTGGGTGTTGCGCGAGGCGGCTGCCCGCGCCCCGGAGGCGCCGGAAGGAAGCTAGCCCGGGCGGGCCTCGAGCGCCCCGCCCGCAGCACGCGGGAACGCACACCCGCTGTGCTACCATTTTCGCTTCCTCCGCGGCGCGCGAGCGCCCTCTCGATGCCCTTGTCTCCAGCCACCGCCAACAGAACGCCGGTACACAGTCGTCGCATCGAGATCCAGGCCTTTCGTCGAGACGACGGATTTTGGGATCTCGACGCAGCGCTGGTGGACGTGAAGCCCGCCGACTTCAGGCTCGCCTCCGGCATTCGCGAAGGCGGCACCCCGGTGCACGACCTCACGCTGCGCGTGACGCTGAACCACGAGCTCGACGTGGTCGACGCCTGCGCGATCGCGCAGGCGGTGCCCTATCCGGGGGCTTGCGAGCAGATCACCGACGCGTACCGCAAGCTGATCGGGCTGAACCTGCTGAAGAACTTCCGCCAGCGCGTGCGCGAGATCCTCGGCGAAACCCGCGGCTGCTCGCACCTGTCCGAGCTCGCCACCGCGCTGCCGACCGCGGCGTTGCAGGCGTTCGGCGCGCAGATGCGCGAGGCGAGCGAGCGCGAGCGCGCGCGCGCCGGCGCACCCGAGCGCGCGCCCTTCTACATCGGCCGCTGCCACGCGATGGCGGCCGACGGACAGACCGTGCGGCACTATTATCCGAAGTGGTTTCGCGGCGAGCGGGCGGAAGACCGCGCGTCGGGGAGCCCGTTTGCTCGAGGCAAGGACATCCGATGAAGATCCACGAGTACCAGGGAAAGGAAATCCTCAAGCGTTACGGCGTGCCGGTGCCGCGGGCGATTCCGTGCTTCTCGGTCGACGAGGCGGTTTCGGCGGCCGAATCGCTGGGAAGCCCGGTGTGGGTGGTGAAGGCGCAGATCCACGCCGGCGGGCGCGGCAAGGGCGGCGGCGTGAAGGTTGCCAGGTCGCTCGACGAGGTCAAGACCTGGGCCGGCGAGATCCTCGGCATGCAGCTGGTGACGCACCAGACCGGGCCGCACGGCCAGAAGGTGCGCCGCCTGCTGATCGAGGAAGGCGCCGACATCGCCAAGGAGATGTACGTGGGTATCGTCGTCGATCGCGTGACCCAGCGCGTGACGGTGATGGCCTCGAGCGAGGGCGGCATGGACATCGAGGAGGTGGCCCAGCACACCCCCGAGAAGATCCACAAGGCGAGCGTGGACCCCGAACTCGGGCTCACCGACGCCGATGCCGACGGGCTCGCCGTTGCGATCGGCGTGCCGCCGGCCTCGGTGGCCAAGGCGCGCACCGTGCTCCAGGGCCTGTACCGCGCGTTCTGGGAAACCGACGCCAGCCTCGCGGAGATCAATCCTCTCGTGCTCACGGGCGCGGGCGACGTGGTCGCCCTCGACGCGAAGCTGAACTTCGACAGCAACGCGCTGTTTCGCCACCCCGAGATCGTCGCGATGCGCGACCTCGACGAGGAAGACCCGGCCGAGATCGAGGCCTCCAGGCACGACCTCTCGTACATCCAGCTCGACGGCAACATCGGGTGCCTGGTGAACGGCGCGGGCCTGGCGATGGCCACGATGGACACGATCAAGCTGTTCGGCGGCGAGCCGGCCAACTTCCTCGACGTGGGCGGCGGAGCCACCACCGAGAAGGTGACCGAAGCGTTCAAGATCATGCTGCGCAACCCGGGCCTCAAGGCGATCCTGGTCAACATCTTCGGCGGGATCATGCGTTGCGACGTGATCGCGCAGGGCGTGGTCGCGGCTTCGCGCGCGGTCGGGCTCAACGTGCCGCTGGTGGTGCGGATGAAGGGCACGAACGAGACCGAGGGCAAGAAGATCCTGGCCGACTCCGGCTTGCCGATCATCTCGGCCGACTCGATGGGCGAGGCGGCGCGCAAGGTGGTGCAAGCCGCGGGCAAGGCCTGAAGGAAGAACGAACATGTCGATCCTGATCAACAAGAACACCAAAGTCATCACGCAGGGAATCACGGGCAAGACCGGCCAGTTCCACACCCGCGCGTGTCGTGACTACGCGAACGGCAAGGCGGCTTACGTGGCCGGGGTGAACCCGAAGCGCGCGGGAGAGAACTTCGAGGGCATCCCGATCTACGGCACCGTGGCCGAGGCGAAGAAGAACACCGGCGCCACCGTTTCGGTGATCTACGTGCCGCCGGCGGGCGCGGCCGACGCGATCTGGGAGGCGGTGCAGGCCGAGCTCGAGCTCGTGATCTGCATCACCGAGGGCATCCCGGTGCGCGACATGGTGCAAGTGCGCGACCGCATGCGCAAGGCGGGGAGCAAGACCCTGCTGCTCGGCCCGAACTGCCCCGGCGTGATCACGCCCGACGAACTGAAGATCGGGATCATGCCCGGCCACATCCACCGCAAGGGCCGCGTCGGCGTCGTCTCGCGCTCGGGAACGCTCACCTACGAGGCGGTGGCGCAGCTCACCGCGCTCGGCCTGGGGCAGTCCTCGGCGGTGGGCATCGGCGGCGACCCGGTGAACGGCCTCAAGCACGTCGACGTGCTGCGCCTGTTCAACGACGATCCGGACACCGACGCGGTCGTGATGATCGGCGAGATCGGCGGCACCGACGAGGAGACCGCGGCGCTTTGGGCCAAGGACAACATGAACAAGCCCGTGGTGGGCTTCATTGCAGGCGTCACGGCCCCGCCGGGCAAGCGCATGGGTCACGCCGGCGCGATCATCTCGGGCGGCAAGGGCACCGCGCAGGAAAAGCTCGAGGTGATGCAGGCGTGCGGGATCCAGGTCACGCGCGACCCCTCCGAGATGGGCACGCTGCTCAAGAAGGCGCTCTGAACGGGAAGGCGCTCCGCCCTTCGATCGCTTCGATGAGCGCGACTTCGATGAGCCCCGCTTCGACGGGCGCGGCTTCGACGGGCGCGCAACCGCGCGCGCGCCGGGGCGGCGAGCAACGCCCCCAGCGGACTGACCCGGCATGATCGAATTCCTCACCACGATGAGCTGGGCGGCGGTGCTGCAGATCATCGCGATCGACATCCTGCTCGGCGGCGACAACGCGGTCGTGATCGCGCTCGCGTGCCGCAACCTACCGCCGGGGCAGCGCACGAAGGGCATCCTCTGGGGCACGGCCGGCGCGATCGTGCTGCGCGTGATCCTGGTCGTGTTCGCGGTCACGCTGCTGCAGATCCCGTACCTGAAGATCGTCGGCGGGGTCTTGCTGCTGTGGATCGGCGTGAAGCTGCTCGCCCCCGACGGCGAGGACCACCACGAGGGCATCGACGGCGCCGGCAACCTGCTCTCGGCGATCCGCACGATCATCGTCGCCGACCTCGTGATGAGCGTGGACAACGTGATCGCGATCGCCGGCGCGGCCCAACAGGCCGACCCCGACCACCAGGTCGGGCTGGTCGTGTTCGGCCTGCTGGTGAGCATCCCGATCATCGTGGGGGGCAGCCAGATCGTGCTCAGGATGATCGACCGCTACCCGATCGTGGTGTCCGCCGGTGGCGCGCTGCTCGGCTGGATCGCCGGCGGCATGATCATCACCGACCTGGCGATCGTCGAGTGGCTCGGCGCGCCCTCGCCGCTCGTGTACTACTCTTGCGTGACCGCCGGCGCGGCTGCCGTCGTCGCGATCGGCAAGCTGCTCGAGCGGCGCAAGGGGGCCGGGCCGCGCAGCCACAAGCCTCCGGCTGCGCGCTGACTCGGGCCGCGCGCTGACTCGGGCCGCGCACCGATCATCGCGCCGGCCCGCGAATGCGCGCAACGCCGCCCCACCGCCCGGCGGCACGAGTTCGCCGTTCATGAAATTGTTCCTTAGGCCTTCGGGCCTGCCGCCCTACATTGCGCAGGATGGGCGAACAAGCATTCGGCGGCACCCTTCGCACGGCGCCGGTCGCGGCGTCGCGGCGAAGCCTTTGCGCGAAGTCGGTTTACGACTGGGCGGTTGCGTCTGACCCCGGGTTGGGTCGCGGGCACAACGAGGACGCGTGGCGGATCGAGCCCGAGCTGGGCGCTTTCGCGCTGGCCGACGGGATGGGCGGGTACAACGCGGGCGAGGTCGCGAGCGCGATCGCGGTCGACGTCGCGCTGGCCCAGCCGTTCGACCAGCCTGCCGGCGCATCGTCCCCCGATCCGCTCGAGCAGCTCGCGCGGGCGGTAAGCGCCGCCAACGCGTCGATCCTCGCCGCCGCGGCGCGCCGGCCGCAGTGCCTGGGCATGGGAACCACGCTGGCGCTGGCGTGGATCTCCGGCACGCGCCTTTTTCACGCGCACGTGGGCGACTCGCGCATCTACCTGTTGCGCGGGCACGAGCTGCTGCGCCTGACGCGCGACCACACGGTCGGGCAGGCGATGATCGACACGGGCAGCATCGACCCGGCCTCGAGCCGTGTGGCGACGTTTCGCGGCGTGCTCACGCGCGCGCTGGGCGTGGAGCCCTCGGTCGCGCCCGATCTGGGCGAATTGGAGCTGCGACCCGGCGACCGGGTGCTGCTTTGCACCGACGGCTTGAGCGACCCGCTCGACGACGACGCGATCCGCGCGCTGCTCGGCACGGGCGCCCGCGCCGCGGCGCAGGCCGCCGCGCTGGTGCAGGCGGCGCTGGCGGCCGGTTCGCTCGACAACATCACGGCAGTGGTCGCGGTTGCGCCGGGCGAGCCGCCGGCCAACGGCCCCGCCTAGTGCCGGCCTGGTGCGAGCATGGAGAGAATCCCCGGCCAGCCGGCGAATGCGAAGCTCGTTCTCAGCTTCGGCGAGCTGGTGCTGCGCAGCGTGCCGATCGCCAAGCCCACGATCAGGATCGGCCGGCGCGCGCACAACGACATCGCGCTCGACGACCTCACCGTGAGCGGCGAGCACGCGCTGATCACGCTGGTGGACGGCGAGCGGCTGATTCGCGACCTCGACAGCCGCAACGGAACCGTGGTGAACGGGCTGGCGATCCAGTCGCGCCGGCTCGAGCACGCCGACCTGATCGAGATCGGCATCTACCGGCTGCGCTACCTCGTGGAGCGGCGCGCGGCACAGGCGCTCGCGCCGAAGCACTCGGCAACTTCGGCTTACCTGCAGTGGCTCACCGGTGACGACCCGGGGCGCGAGCAGTCGATCGACCGGCCGATCGTGTCGGTGAACGGCGACAACCAGGTCGCGGTGGTGTCGCGCCGCAGGGCCGGGTACTTCATCACCCACCTCGAGGGCCTGTCGGTGCCGCTCGTGAACGGCGAGTCGATCGGGCTCGGTTCGCGTCCGCTGGCCGACGGCGACCTGATCGAGCTGTCGGGAACGATGCTCAGGTTCCGCCTGCGCATGGTCACGAGCGACGAGGGTTCCCGATGATCCGCGCGCTGCTCGAGTGGCTGCGCCGCCCGCTCGTGGGGCTCGCGCTCGCCGCGCTCGCGTCGGTGGCGGTGATCGACGAGTCGGCGATCCCGCTCACGGGCGCGCTCGACCGCGCGCTGTACGACGCGCGCCTGCGTGCCGCGACGGCGCAGGCCGACGAGCGCGTCGTGATCGTCGACATCGACGAGCGCAGCCTCGCCGAGCAGGGGCGATGGCCGTGGTCGCGAAGCAAGGTGGGCGAGCTGATCGCCGGCATCAGCGACGCGGGCGCCTCGGTCGTGGGCGTGGACGTGGTGTTCGCCGAGGCCCAGGCCGAACGCGGCGAGGACGCGGCGCTCGCGCAGCGCCTCGCCGGCCGTCCGGTGGTGCTCGGCTACTACTTCAGTTCCGACCGCGGCGGGCAGGCGAGCGGCGTGCTGCCGCGCCCGGTGGCCCAGGCCGCGCACTTGCGCGAGCAGGGACACGCGCTCACCAGCTGGAACGGCTACGGCGCGAACCTCGAGGCGATCCAGCAAGCGGCGGCAGGGGCGGGGTTCTTCAACCCGATGGTCGACGCCGACGGCGTGGTGAGGGCGCTGCCGCTGCTGGCCGAGCACGGCGGCAACGTCTACGAGTCGCTGGCGGTGGCGGTGCTGCGCCGCCACCTCGGCGACGCGAGCCTCGAGATCCGCCCCGAGGCGCTGCGGCTCGCGGGCGCGCGGGGCAACGTCGAGATCGCGCTGTCGCAGGGTATGACGGCGCTGGTTCCGTTCGCGGGCGCCACCGCGCAGCGCTTCGAGTACGTCTCGGCCGACGACGTGCTCGCGCGCCGCGTGTCGCCCGAGCGGTTTCGCGGTCGCATCGTGCTCGTCGGGACCTCGGCGCCGGGGCTCACCGACCTGCGCGCGACCCCGGTCTCGCCCGTCTTCCCGGGCGTGGAGATCCACGCGACGCTGATCTCGGCGGCGCTCGAGGAGGGCGGCGTCGCGCTCAAGCGGCGCTCGGAGCTGGGCAGCGCGCTCGGTTTCGCGGCCGCGGCGGCGCTGGGTCTGGCGCTCTCGTTCGCGCTGCCGCTGCTGGGCGCGGTGGGCGTGATTCTCGCGAGCACGGTGTCGCTCGCCGGTCTTTGGGTGGGGGCGTCGATCGCATGGTCCAACTTCGGCCTGGTGGTGCCGCTGGCGGCGGCAATGCTTCTGGTGGCGACGCTGGCCACCCTCAACCTCGGCGCCGGGTACTTCATCGAGGGGCGCGCGCGCCGCGCGGTGGCGGGGCTGTTCGGCGAGTACGTCTCGCCCGCGCTCGTGGAACGGATGATGCGCGACCCGCGCCGCTACGCCTCGCCGGCGAGCGAGAACCGCGAGCTCACGATCCTGTTCGTGGACATTCGCGGGTTCACGCGCATCGCCGAAACGATGGAGCCCGAGGCGCTTCGCGAGTACATCAACACCTTCCTGACCGCGATGTCGGAGGTCGTGCACCGCTATGGCGGCACCGTGGACAAGTACATCGGCGACGCGGTGATGGGTTTCTGGGGCGCGCCGATGGACGATCCTCAGCACGCCGACCACGCGGTCGCGGCGGCGCTGTCGATGCTCGACGAGGTGCAGCGCCTGAACCAGGCATTCGAACTGCGGGGCGTGCCGCTGATCCGGATCGGGGTCGGGATCAACACCGGCGTCGTGCGCGTGGGCGACATGGGCTCGAAGCTGCGCCGCGCCTACACCGTGATCGGCGACGCGGTGAACCTCGCGTCGCGCCTGGAAGGATTGACCAAGCACTTCGACGTTCCGATCATCGTCGGCGAAACGACGATGGTCCAGGCACGCAGCCACAGTTTCAGCGAACTCGGCAAGGCGCAGCTCAACGGCCGCAACGAGCCGGTGCGCGTGTATACCCCTGCTTCGCTCGCGGGCAGCAGCACGCGCCCATTCCAAAAGGGCAATATGGGACACGAGTCCAGCGGGGAACGGCTTGATGAGGGTGCGCGTATTAGGCTGTAGCGGCGGCATTGGAGCCCGTGCGCGGACGACCTCTTTCCTGGTCGACGGCGATATCCTGCTCGACGCCGGCACCGGCGTCGAAGACCTCTCCGTGGAGGAACTCGCGGCGATCGACCACGTGTTCCTCACGCACTCGCACCTCGACCACATCGCGGCGCTGCCGCTGCTGGTCGACTCGGTGGGGGGCATCCGCAGCAAGCCGCTGGTGGTGCACGCGCTGCCCGAGACGATCGAGGCGCTGCGCACCCACATCTTCAACTGGGTGATCTGGCCCGATTTCACCGAGATCCCGCACTACGACCGGCCCTGGATGGTGTTCGAGCCGCTCGCGATCGGCAGCGTCGTCGAGCTGGGCGGAAGGACGGTGCGCAGCCTGCCGGCCAACCACACGGTGCCGGCGCTCGGGTTTCACCTCTACAACGACGACGCGAGCCTGGTGTTCTCGGGCGACACCGCGCCCAACGACGAGTTCTGGCAGCTGGTGAACGCGGTGCAGAACCTGCGCTACCTGATCATCGAGACCGCGTTCCCCAACCGCGACGAGGACCTCGCCGTCACGGCCAAGCACCTGTATCCGATCCAGCTCGGCCAGGAGCTCGCGAAGCTGCAGCGCGACCCGCAGGTGCTGGTCACCCACCTCAAGCCCTCGGATCGCGAGGTGATCGGGCGCGAGCTCGAGGCCTGGGCAGGGCGCTTCGCGCCGCGCGTGCTCGAGCGAGGCGAAACGCTCGAGCTCTGAGCCGGCACGGCGACGTGCGTTTTCGCACGAACTTCCGGGCAAACACTGCGCAGTCGCGTCACCGGGGGTGACGCGCAGCGTCACCCGGGCGCGACGCTTCGCGTCAACCGGCCGAACACGCCATCGCCGAGCGGTCGATGCCGGCGCACCGGCGGCTGCGCGCGCCGTCGGTCGGCGCGGCGCGACCGCAGGGTTCCGGAGGCACGGTGGTTGCTCCTGTTGGTATCGAGGGCGGGCTTCCGCCCCGCCCCCCCAATCAATCTGATGGAGTTCACCATGCAACAGCGTATCAAGATGCTCAGGAAGACCGCCCAGAAGGGTTTCACGCTGATCGAACTGATGATCGTGGTTGCGATCATCGGCATCCTCGCAGCCGTCGCGCTGCCGGCGTACCAGGACTACACGACCCGCGCCAAGGTGAGTGAGGTCGTGATCATGGGCGCGCCCGCGAAGCTGGCCGTTGCCGAGACCTCCTCGTCGCT
>DATCZK010000144.1:0-7030 GCA_036525975.1 Burkholderiaceae bacterium
TTGACCAGCAACTCGATCACTTCCACATCCTTGAAATCCCCAATGTCGGGAACCTTCACTTCGATTGTCTTGCTCATGTCGGCAGCGCCTCAGGCGTGGTGCGGGTTCGACTTGGCCGGATCGATCCCGTACTTCTTGATCGCCTGCGCAAGGCTCTTCTTCGGAACGGCGCCGTCGGCGGCCAGCGCGCGCAGCGCAGCCAGCACGACGAAGCGCCGATCGACCTCGAAGTGCTCGCGCAGCTTGGCGCGGAAGTCGGAGCGCCCGAAGCCGTCGGTGCCGAGCACGTGATACCTGCGCCCCTGCGGCAGGAAAGCGCGAATCTGCTCGGCGTACAGCTTCATGTAGTCGGTGGAGGCGACGATCGGCCCGGGGTGCTCGGACAGTTGTCCGGTCACGTACGCGATCTTCTCCTTCGCGCCCGGATTGAGCAGGTTCTCGCGCTCGCAATCCAGTGCGTCGCGCCGCAGCTCGGTGAAGCTGGTCACGCTCCAGACGTCCGCACCCACGTTCCAGTCGGCCTCGAGAATTTCCGCCGCCGCGAGCACCTCGCGCAGGATGGTGCCCGAGCCCAGCAACTGCACGCGCGTCGTGTGGGGCGCCCCGGGACGCAGCAGGTACATGCCGCGGACGATGCCCTCCTCGTCGCCCGGCCTCAGGCCCGGATGCGCGTAGTTCTCGTTCATCACGGTGAGGTAGTAGTAGACGTTTTCCTGGCGCCCGACCATGCGCTCGATGCCGTCGTGGATGATGACCGCCAGCTCGTGGGCGTATGTGGGGTCGTACGAGACGCAGTTCGGGATCGTGGCCGAGAGGATGTGGCTGTGCCCGTCCTCGTGCTGCAGACCCTCGCCGTTGAGCGTCGTGCGGCCCGCCGTGCCCCCGAGCAGGAAGCCGCGCGCCTGCATGTCGCCCGCCGCCCACGCCAGGTCGCCCACGCGCTGGAAGCCGAACATCGAGTAGTAGATGTAGAACGGCAGCATGATCCGGTCGTTGGTCGAGTACGACGTGGCCGCCGCGATCCACGAGCTGAACGCGCCGGCCTCGTTGATGCCCTCTTCCCGGATCTGGCCCTTGGCATCCTCGCGGTAGTACATCACCTGGCCCTTGTCGATCGGCGTGTACTTCTGCCCTTCGGGCGCGTAGATGCCGAGCTGGCGGAACATGCCCTCCATGCCGAAGGTGCGCGCCTCGTCGGGCACGATCGGCACCACCCGCGAGCCCAGCGACTTGTCGCGCAGAAGGGTCGTGAGGATGCGCACGAAGGCCTGCGTGGTGGAGATCTCGCGCCCCTCGGCGGTGGGCTCGAGCAGCGCCTTGAACGCCGAGAGGTCGGGAACCGCGAGCTTCTCGCTCGACTCGCGCCGGCGCTGCGGCACGAAGCCGCCCAGCGCCTTGCGCCGCTCGAGCATGTACTGCATCTCGGGCGTGTCCTCGGGCGGCCTGTAGAAAGGCACTTCCTCGAGCTTGTCGTCCGGAATCGGGATGTTGAAGCGGTCACGGAACTCGCGCACGGCCTCGACGTCGAGCTTCTTCAACTGGTGAGTGGGGTTCTTCGCTTCGCCCACGCGGCCCATGCCGTAGCCCTTCACGGTCTTCACGAGCAGCACCGTGGGCTGGCCCGTGTGCTTGACGGCCGCCGAGAAGGCCGCGTAGACCTTGTGCGGGTCGTGTCCGCCGCGATTGAGCCGCCAGATGTCCTCGTCGCTCATCCGCGACACCATCTCGAGCAGCCGCGGGTGCTTGCCGAAGAAGTGGCGCCGCACGAAGGCGCCGTCGTTGCCCTTGTACGCCTGGTATTCGCCGTCGACCGTTTCCTCCATCACCCGCTTGAGGATGCCGTCCTTGTCGCGCGCGAGCAGCGGATCCCAATACGACCCCCACAGCAGCTTGAGCACGTTCCAGCCCGAGCCGCGGAACTCGCCCTCGAGCTCCTGGATGATCTTTCCGTTGCCGCGAACGGGCCCGTCGAGCCGCTGCAGGTTGCAGTTGACCACGAAGATGAGATTGTCCAGACGCTCGCGCGCCGCGAGCGAGAGCGCCCCCAGCGACTCCGGTTCGTCCATCTCGCCGTCGCCGCAGAACACCCAGACCTTGCGATTCGCGGTATCTGCGATTCCGCGCGCGTGCAGGTACTTCAGGAAGCGGGCCTGGTAGATCGCCATCAGGGGGCCAAGCCCCATCGACACCGTGGGGAACTGCCAGAAGTCCGGCATCAGCTTGGGGTGCGGATACGAGGGCAGGCCCTTGCCGTCGACCTCCTGGCGGAAGTGGTCGAGCTGCTCCTCCGTCAGGCGGCCCTCGAGGTAGGCGCGGCCGTAGATCCCCGGTGCCGAGTGCCCCTGGAAGTAGACGAGGTCGCCGCCGTGCCCCTCGCTGGGCGCGCGCCAGAAGTGGTTCATCCCGGCCCCGATCATCGTCGCGCTCGAGGCGAACGAGGCGATGTGGCCGCCGAGGTCGCCGCCGTCGGGGGGGTTGAGCCGGTTCGCGCGCACGACCATCGCCATCGCGTTCCAGCGGATGAACGAGCGGATCCTTTCCTCGTACTCGGCGTTGCCGGGCAGCGGCTCCTCCAGATTCACCGGGATCGTGTTGAGGTAGGCGGTGTTCGCCGAGTAGGGAATGAAGGTGCCGTGGTGACGCGCCGTCTGGGTCAGCGCCTCGATCAGGAAGTGCGCGCGCTCGGCCCCTTCCCGGTCGATCACCGCCTCGAGCGCGTCGAGCCACTCGCCGGTCTCGGTCGGATCGACGTCGCGAGGATCGCTGGCGGCCGTGCTCGCCTTGGGAATTGCCGACATTCGGTGTCTCCTGTGAGTCGTGAGTTCCTGCCGGTCGTGCGTCACCGGCCGAGGTGGCCGATTCTAGAGAGGGGGCGTTTCGATGACAAGACAAATTTCCGCTATGCGCGCACACGTTTCGTCTTATGAAATCCTCACCGTTCCCGCTCCCTCTCGGATGGACGCCCACATCCGCTGAACATACACTCATCCGAAACGCCCACGAACGATGACAGAACGCCCCAGCGCCCCCTCCGCCAGCGTCGAACTGCGCGCGATCAAATGGTTCACGCTCGCGCACGTGTTCGGACTGGTGCTGTTCGCCGCGATCGTCATCGCTTTCTTCTGGTACCTGAACGACGCCGCGCGCTACGAGAGGCAGCAAGCGCTGTACCGGGACATCGACGCGGCCCAGCAGGCCATCAGGCTGCGCCTGCGGGAGAACCACGACGCGATCGTGGCTGCCGCCGCGGAAGCCTCGGCGATCTCGCCGCCCACCGGCGCAACGCTCCAGGCGATCCACGACCTGCTGCGCGAGAACGAAAGCGCGCTCTACGTGGGCGCGATCGGGCCCGACCTCACGCTGCGTTGGCTCGTCACGGCGCGGGGCGTGGACAAGCTCCCGCTTCGCGTCGTGCTCGAGCAAGTGTCCGATGTCGCGGGGCTCGACGCCTTCGAACAGGCGCGCGAACAGCGCCGCCCGGCGTATACGCAACCCTTCACGGCCTTCGGCGACGAAGTCGCATTCGAGTTGCACGCCCCGATGCTGCGCGACATCGGGGTGGGCGGCACCGTGCTGGTGGGCTATTCGCTCAACCGCCTGCTCGCCAACGCGCTTCCGCCCGACCTTCGCCCCCGCTACCGGCTCGCGATCACCGGGGGCGCGGGCGAGGTGCTCGTCGGACCGCAATCCGCAGCCAGCCCGCCGTCGCAGCTGGGGTACGCCCCGGTGCTCGAACCGCCCGGGCACGGGGTGCGCCTGCGCGCCGACGCGCTCGACGCCCAGCCGCGGCTGATCGAGCGCAACCTGTTGCTCGCGGTGTTCGCGCTCTCGGCGGCGAGCCTTCTGAGCATGATCCTGATGTGGCGCCACGCGCGGCGCCGCATCCACGCCGAGGCCGAACGCGAGCGGCTGTTCCGGCTCTCGCAGGACCTGATGTGCGTTCTCGACTCGCGGGGGCGGTTGCTGCGCACGAATCCCGCGTTCGACGAACTCGTGGGCGCGAGGGGCGCCGGCGCCTCGCTGCCCGATCTGGTGCATCCCGACGACCGCGACCGGGTCTTCCAGGCGCTAGGGCGCGACGATCCCGACTCGGGCGAGCGAGCGAGCGTCGAGGCGCGACTCACCGACGGCGAGGGTTGGCGTTGGCTGCTCTGGTCGATGCGCCGCGACCCCGACCCGGGTACCACCGCCTGGTACGCGGTCGCCCACGACGTGACCGAGCGGCGGGCCGCCGAGGCGGCGCTGCGCGCCGAGACGGCTTTTCGGCAGGCGATGGAAGAGTCGATGCTCACCGGGATGCGTGCCTTCGACATGAACGGGCGGATCACCTACGTGAACCGCGCGTTCTGCGAGATGACCGGCTTTCGCCGCGACGAACTGATCGGCGCGCTTCCGCCCTACCCTTACTGGCCGCCGGGAGAGCAGGCGGGGCACCGGGAGAATCTCCAGCGCCTGCTGGCGGGGAACGCGCCGCGGGGCGAGTTCGAGCTTCGGGTGCAGCGCAAGAACGGCTCTGCTTTCGACGCGCGCATGTACGTCTCGCCGCTGGTCGACGAAGACGGCTTGCAGTCGGGCTGGATGACTTCGGTCACCGACATCACCGAGCCGCGGCGCGCGCGCGAGGAACTGGCGGCGGCGCACGAGCGCGTCAAGACCATCCTCGACGAACTCGACGCGGCCGTTCTGGTCCTGCCGCTCGGCGAGACGGCGAACGAACCGCCGCTGTTCACCAACCGGCTCTGCCGCCAGCTGTTCGCCCAGGACGAAGACCTGCTCGCAGTGGTCGGGGCGTCGCAACCCGCGTTCGCGGAGGGCGAGGCGTGCGAGCTGATGCTGCCCGCGAGCGGCCGGTGGTTCGACCTGCGGCCGAGGCTGATCCGCTGGGTGGACGGGCGCCAGGTGCGCCTCGTGGTCGCCACCGACGTCACCCGCCGCCACGAGGCCGATGAGCGCCAGCGCGAACAGGACGAGCAACTGCAGCGCAGCGCGCGCCTGGTGACGATGGGCGAGATGGCCTCTTCGCTCGCGCACGAACTCAACCAGCCGCTCACCGCAATCGTCAACTACTGCAAGGGGCTCCAGTTGCGCCTGAGAACCCGTCACGCATCGGGCGCCCCGGTGGACGTTGCCGAGACGATCGAGGCGCTGGACAAGGCGGCTGCGCAAGCCGAGCGCGCCGGCACGGTGATCCAGCGCATTCGCGCATTCGTCAAGCGCAGCGAGCCCGAGCGCCGGTGGTGCCGCGTGGCCGACGTCGTTGCCGAGGCGATCGGACTGGCGGAAATCGACGCGAAGCGCCGCGGCGTGACCATCGAGATCGACGTCGACCCGGCGATCGCCCCGGTGTACGCGGACCCGATCCTGATCGGGCAAGTGCTGCTCAACCTCGCGAAGAACGCGATCGACTCGATGAGCGGCGCCGGACACGGCGTGCTGCGGGTGCAGGCATCGCGGCATCAGGCAACCGTAGAGTTCGCCGTGAGCGACACCGGGCCCGGCCTCTCGGGCGAGGCGCAGTCGCGGCTGTTCGAGCCGTTCTTCACGACCAAGACCGAGGGCATGGGCATGGGGCTGAAGATCTGCCTGTCCATCGTCGAAGCGCATCGCGGCAGGCTGTGGGTCGAGGGCAATCCCGAGGGCGGTTGCACGTTCCGCTTCACGCTGCCGGTGGCCCGATCGGCAAGGATGACCCGGGCCGCGTGAATGCGCGCTGCCCCCAGGACGCGAACGCGATGATCGACGCCCCCGCCAAAGCGCCCGAGGCCCGGGCCGTCTACGTGGTCGACGACGACGAGGCCGTGCGCGACTCGTTGCGCTGGCTGCTCGAGGCACGTGGCTTTCGGGTGGTCGCGCTGCCGGACCCGCGGCGTCTGCTCGAGCGCGCACGCGCGCCCTCCCGACTCGAAGACGCCGGATGCCTGGTGCTCGACGTGCGCATGCCCGGCATGTCGGGCCTGGAGGTGCAGGATGAACTCAACGCCCTGGGGATGCGCGTGCCGCTCATCTTCATCACCGGGCACGGCGACGTGCCGATGGCGGTGGCCTGCGTGAAGAAGGGGGCGGTCGACTTCCTCGAGAAGCCTTTCAACGACGAGCAGCTGTGCACGCTCGTGCGCCTGTGCCTTGACAAGCGGGCCGCCGACCTGGCCGCCACGCGCACGGGGCGCGACGCGCACCGTCGACTCGAGCGCCTGACGCCGCGCGAGCAGCAGGTGCTCGACCTGATCGTGGCCGGGCGGCTGAACAAGCAGATTGCCGACGACCTGGCGATCAGCATCAAGACGGTGGAGGCCCACCGCGCGAACCTGATGCAAAAGCTCGGGGCGCGAACGATGGCCCAACTGATGCGGATCGCGCTGGGTGCGCACGACGCCTGAGGATCCGCCCAGGAATCGCGCCCGCGGTTCATGCTATATTTCGAGGCTGTGCGCCCGTAGCTCAGTTGGATAGAGTACCTGGCTACGAACCAGGGGGTCGTGGGTTCGAATCCCACCCTCTCCGCCAGAAGGCAAGTGTACGGACCGGAGACATAGGTAACGGAACGTACCTAAGACATAGGTAACAACCTCGGGCCGAACGGGTTGTCCAGGGGTTGCAGGGTTTTTTGCTCCAGGTCGATGTAACCGAGATCGTAGTGCATGAAGCTGACGATCCAGATGCCCTCGTCGACCTCCTTGATGCCGACGCGCTGACCGGCAAACACGGTCGAGATGTTGACGCGCTTGCGGTGCATGCAGATGCGCCCGCAGGCGGTCACAAGGACGTCGCGATCGTGCAGCGGATAGCTGAGTTCGGGCAGGCCGCGGTAGGGCCTCGGTGAGGCCTGGTAGCGCTCGGCAGGCGTACCCATGCCCAGGGCCTCGTGGGGCCGCTCGGTGTTGAACTCGCGCACGAAGGTGTCGAAGCGGGCTTGCTGCTGCAGGCTGTTCATGCCGGGCGGTCGGGTGGCTTCCTTCTTCAGGGTCAGGTGCATGCGCTCGTGGCGGCCGTTTTGCTGAGGGTGGCCTGGGCGGATGCGCTCGATCGAGAT
>DATCZK010000145.1:0-17340 GCA_036525975.1 Burkholderiaceae bacterium
GCCGATTCGACAAAGCGTGTATCGGGAAGCGGCTCGAATCGGCGCTCGGCGACGGGGCGCAGCGCGCCCGAGCGGCCGACAGCGGCGAAACAGTGACAGGGCGCGCGTGCGCAGCCCGGCCAAGCACGTATAATTCCAGCGGATTCAGGCACTTATGTATCTGCTCACGCTCGGACTCAACCACACCACCGCGCCGCTCGACGTGCGCGAGCGCGTGTCTTTTCCGGGCGAGGGTTTGCGCGACGCGGTCACCGACATGCGCAAGTCCTTGCGCGACCTGGTGCCCGAGAGCGCGATCCTCTCGACCTGCAACCGCACCGAGATCTACTGCGCCACGCGCGAGCCCGTGCAGGCCCCGGCGGCGCTGGCCGAATGGCTGTCGAGCCGGCAGGGGCTGGCGAGCGCGCAACTGAGTTCGCACCTGTATTCGCTGCCCGACGGCGAAGCGGTGCGCCACGCGTTCCGGGTGGCGGCGGGGCTCGACTCGATGGTGATCGGCGAGCCGCAGATCCTCGGGCAGATGAAGGAGGCGGCGCGCGTGGCCGGGCAGGCGGGCGCGCTGGGCACGCACCTGCACCAGCTGTTCCAGCGCTCGTTCGCGGTGGCCAAGGAAGTGCGCACCACCACCGAGATCGGAGCGCACTCGGTGTCGATGGCCGCCGCCGCGGTGCGCCTGGCGCGACGCATCTTCGAGGACCTGCGCGAGGCCAGCGTGCTGTTCGTGGGCGCGGGCGAGATGATCGAGCTGGTGGCCACCCACTTCGCCGCGCAGCATCCGCGCCGGATCGTGATCGCGAACCGCACGCTCGATCGCGGCGAGAAGCTCGCGCAGCGGTTCAATGCCCAGACGATGCGCCTGGTCGACCTGCCCGACGCGCTCGAGCAGTTCGACGTCGTGGTCTCGTGCACCGCGAGCGCGCTGCCGATCATCGGCCTGGGCATGGTCGAGCGCGCCACGCGCGCGCGCCGGCGCCGCCCGATCTTCATGGTGGACCTCGCCGTGCCGCGCGACATCGAGCAGGAAGTGGCGCGCCTGGACGACGTCTTCCTCTACACGGTGGACGACCTCGGCGCGCTGGTGCAGAGCGGGCACGAGAACCGGCGCGCGGCGGTGGCGCAGGCCGAGGCCATCATCGAAACCCGCGTCGACACCTTCATGCAGTGGCTGGCCACGCGCCAGGTGGTGCCGATGATCCGCCAGCTGCACGAGCGCGGCGAGGCGCTCAAGGCGGCCGAGCTCGAGCGCGCGCGACGCATGCTCGCGCGCGGCGACGAGCCCGACGCGGTGCTCGAGGCGCTCGCGCACGGGCTCACGAGCAAGTTCCTGCACGGCCCGACCGCGCTGCTGCAGCGCGCGCACGAAGACCGCGACGCGCTCGCGCGCATCGTGGACCACCTCCTGCCCGACCAGCTCGACGGGCGCGCGAGGCGCGCGCCGCACCCCGAACCGGATAGCGCCGGCGCGACGCCCGACCCGAAGACCGAACGATGAACGACTCGATGCGCGCCAAGCTCGAGCAGTTCGAGCGGCGCCTGGGCGAAGTGAACCGCCTGCTGTCGAGCGAATCCGCGGCGGGCGACCTCGACGAATTCCGGCGCCTGAACCGCGAGCACGCCGAGCTCGCGCAGCTGGTCGATCACTACCACGCCTGGCAACAGGCCGAGCGCGACCTCGGCGCGGCCGAGTCGATGCGCGCCGACGCCGAGTTGCGCGCGTTCGCCGAGGAGGAAGCGGGCGCCGCGCGCGCGCGCATCGAGGCCGAGCAACGCACGCTGCAGCGCCTGCTGCTGCCGCGCGACCCCGACGACGAGCGCAACGTGATCCTCGAGATTCGCGCCGGCACGGGCGGCGACGAGTCCGCGCTGTTTGCCGGCGACCTGCTGCGCATGTACCTGCGCTTTGCCGAGCGCGAGGGCTGGCAGGCCGAGCTGATGAGCGAGAGCCCCTCGGACCTCGGCGGCTACAAGGAAGTGATCGTGCGCATCGCCGGCAACGCCGTCTACTCGAAGCTCAAGTTCGAGTCGGGCACGCACCGCGTGCAGCGCGTGCCCGAGACCGAGGCGCAGGGGCGCATCCACACCTCGGCGTGCACGGTGGCCGTGCTGCCCGAGGTGGAAGACGCGGCCGAGGTGCAGATCGGCAACGACGAGCTGCGCATCGACGTGTTTCGCGCGTCGGGCGCCGGCGGGCAGCACGTGAACAAGACCGAGTCGGCGGTGCGCATCACGCACCTGCCCACCGGCATCGTCGTGGAGTGCCAGGACGACCGCTCGCAGCACCGCAACCGCGACAAGGCGATGAAAGTGCTCGCGGCGCGGCTGCGCGACCGGCAGGCGCAGGAGGCGCACGCGAAGGAGGCCGCGCACCGCAAGTCGCTGGTCGGCTCGGGCGACCGCTCGGAGCGCATCCGCACCTACAACTTCCCCCAGGGCCGCCTCACCGATCACCGCATCAACCTCACCCTCTACAAGCTCGACCGCGTGATCGCCGGCGAGCTCGACGAGGTGGTTCACGCGCTGGCGGCGGCGCAGCAGGCGCAGCAGCTCGAGGCGCTGTCGGAAGAACTCCCGGTCTGAGCCGTGGCGCCGCATCCGCCGAGCTGGGATCGCCTGCTCGCCGAGAGCGCGCTGCCGCGCCTCGAGGCGCGCGCGCTGCTCGCGCTCGCTTCGGGGCACACCCGCGAGTGGCTGGCGGCCCACGGCGACGAAGCCGCCCCCGAAGACGCGGCCGAGCGCTTCGTCGCGCTGGCGCGCCGCCGCCGCGAGCACGGCGAGCCGCTCGCCTACCTCGCCGGCGAGCGCGAGTTCCACGGGCGGGTGTTCGCGGTCGGCCCCGAGGTGCTGATTCCGCGGCCGGAGACCGAGCTGCTGGTGGACACGGCGCTCGAGCTCCAGGGCGAGAACGCTCGGGTTCTCGACCTGGGAACCGGGTCGGGGTGCGTCGCGATCACCCTCGCCTGCGATCGCGAGGCTTGGCGGGTGCTCGCCACCGACCGCAGCGCCGCGGCGCTGGCGGTGGCGCGCGCCAACGCCGCGCGTCTTTGCCCGAAGGCGCTCGCGCTCGGCAGGCTCGCGTTTCGCCTCGGCCCGTGGTGGGGCGCGCTGGGTGACGAGGCCCGGGGCAACGAGACCCGGGGCAACGAGGCCCGGGGCGACGAGGCCCGGGGCGCGACGGCGCCGCACGCGAAGTTGCCGGGCGCGCAGGGGGCCGCGCCCTTCGACCTGGTCGTCTCCAACCCGCCCTACGTTGCCGCGGGCGACGAGCACCTCGCGCAGGGCGACCTGCGCTTCGAACCGCCCTCGGCGCTCGTCTCCGGCGCCGACGGACTCGATGCGATCCGCGCGATCGTCGCGGGCGCCCCGCAGCGGCTCGCCCCCAACGGGTGGCTGGCGCTCGAGCACGGTTTCGACCAGGGCGCGGCGGTTCGCGCGCTGTGCGCGGCCGCGGGGCTGGTGCGCGCGAGCACCCGGCGCGACGCGGCCGGCCTCGAGAGGGTCACCTTCGCGCGCCGTGGCTGAGGGCGGGCCGCGTGGCCCGCGCACGATCGATCGCGCGCGCCGTGGATTCCGCCCGGGCAAGGCCGGGAGAATTCAGTAGAATCGAAGCAATCGACCGAACAGGGGAAACAGATCAATGGATGCAAAGGAATTCATCTCGAAGACGGTGACCGATAACCCGGTGGTGCTGTTCATGAAGGGCACCGCGCAGTTTCCGCAGTGCGGGTTTTCGGGGCGTGCGATCCAGATCCTCAGATCGTGCGGGATCAGCAACCTCGTCACCGTGAACGTGCTGGAAGACGACGAAGTGCGCCAGGGCATCAAGGAGTTCTCCAACTGGCCGACCGTGCCGCAGCTCTACGTCAAGGGCGAGTTCATCGGCGGATCGGACATCATGACCGAGATGTTCCAGTCGGGCGAACTGCAGAAGATCCTGCCGGCGCCGCAAGACAAGGCCGGCCAATAGGCCCGCGCGGGCGCGCGACCGCGCGCCCGCGGCCCGGTCGCAAGCGGTCACGGCCCACAAGGCTCAGAGGAACGCAACGATGAAGATCCTGCTGCCCACCGACGGCTCGAAGAACGCGCTGCGTGCGGTGAAGTACGCGGTGAGATTGTCCAAGCTCACGAAAGACCCGGTCTCGGTCACGCTGATCAGCGTGCACGACGACGCCGCGCTGCGCCACGCGCAGCGCTTCGTGGGCAAGAAGGCGGTGGACGAGTACCTGCGCGACCTCTGCGAGGCCGACATGATCGAGGCGCGCCGCGTGCTCGACAGGGCCGGCGTGAAACACGACATGATCATCCGCACCGGGCACGTTGCCTCCGAAATCGCCAAGGCCGGCGCGGACGGGAAGTACGAGATGATCGTGCTCGGCTCGAAGGGGCGCTCGGCGCTGAAGAACCTGCTGCTCGGGTCGATCGCCACCCAGGTGGCCGCGCTCTCCGCGATCCCGGTGCTGCTGGTGCGCTAGGCCCCGGGCTTCACGGCGCCGCGGCGCGCCTGCGCAGCCACCGGAACAGCGCGCCGAGCACCGGAATCCTGGCCCAGAGCTCCTCGGCCGCGTCCCAGTAGTCGCGATGAAGCGCGACCTTGCCCTCGGGCGTGAAGCGCAGGTGGGTGGCCCCGCGGATCGTCTGCTCCCCGGCGAGCCCGCGCATGCGAAAGCGGAACTCCCAGGTGAGGAAAGCCTGCGCCTGCGAGCCCACCGCGTCGACCACCACGAAGCGCGGCTCGAGCACCTGCGTGTACATGTGCCTGAAGATGCGCTCGATCGCGGCCGCGCCGCGCACCTCGTTGAACGGATCCTTGAAGTAGGCGTTTGCGGCGTAGATCTCGCCGATCTGCGCCACCCGTTCGGGCGACAGGTGTTCGTAGAACTCGCGCACGCGCTCGAGGGGGTCCATCGTCAGCCTCCGGTGATCCGTCGCACCAGCCAGAACTGGAGCCTGTAGGGCAGCAGGCGCAGCAGCTTGAACCCCAGCGTGAAGCGCTTCGGATAGTGGATCTCGAACAGGCCGCGCTCGATGCCGCGCAGCGTCTGGGCGGCGGCCTGCTCGGCCGTGATCAGGCTCGGCATGCGAAAGTCGTTGCGCGCGGTGAGCGGCGTGTCGACGAAGCCCGGGTTCACGAGGTAAACGCCGATGCCCTCGGGGTGCAGGTCGCCGTACAGCGACTCGGCCAGGTTGATCAGCGCGGCCTTGCTGGGCCCGTAGACCAGGGCCTTCGGGAGGCCCGCGTAGCCGGCGATCGACGAGAAGATCGCGACGCCGCCCGCGCGCTGCGCGCGCAGGATCGGCAAGACCGCGTCCAGGCAGTTGAGCACGCCGTGCAGGTTCACCTCGAGCAGGCGCCGCGCGCGATCGAGGCTCCAGTCCTGCGCGCGCATCGCTTCGTGCGTGCCGGCCACCACCAGCACCAGGTCGAGTTGCCCGAAGCGCTCGATCACGGTGCGCGCGGCGGCATGCACCGTTTCGGGCACCGTCACGTCGAGCGGCAAGTCCAGCATCCGGTCGGCTGCGGGCAGCGTGCCGGCCGCCTGCCCGCGCCTCGCGGAGACCGCCACGCGCGCGCCGCGCGCGAGCAACTCGCGCGCGATCGCCGCGCCGATGCCGGTCGACGCGCCGATCACCCAGACGCGCTTGGCGCTCCAGTCGTGGATGGGCGTGTTGAGCGGCATCAGCCCCGCCGGAACGAGATCAGCACCTCGCCCACCCGGATTCCGAAGTAGCGCATCACCGCGCGGTTGAGCATGACCCGGTCGTCGATGAGGAACATCCAGTCGTCGAAGCTCAGATCGTAGCTGCCGCCCTCGGCGGTGCGAAGCCGGTAGCGGTAGGTCCAGTGCAGCGCGTTGCCCGACACGACGCCGCGCGCCTCGCCGAGCACGCCGTCGGCGGTGCCGATCCAGCGCCCGGGGCCGTCGGGGCGCAGCGTCCAGACGCGCGTCTCGGTCTCGCCGTCGGACCATACGAAACGCTCGTCGAGCGTGCCCACCCCGTCTTTCCAGCTCGCCGCGATCGTCACGACGAAGCGCCGCTCCACCTTGCCGAAGCGATTGCTGAACATGCCGTGGCCTTCGAGGGTGCCGTTGAAGTAGCGCTGCAGGTCGAGCCGGGGCTGCTCGCCCGAGTAAGCGCCCGGTTCGACCGCGGCGCACCCGGCGAGGGCGATCGTGCACCCGAGCAGCCCGGCCAGCGCGAGGCGCCTCGAGCGCGCGAGAAGCGAGTTCAACGTCATCGGAGCTCCTTTCTAGAACTTGCGGCCGCGCCACGCGGCCAGCAGCAGCCCCGCCGCCGCCAGTTTCAGCGCGCTCGGCAGCAGCGCGTAGCTCGCCGAGAGCGCGGCGAGCGCGCCGTCGTCGCGCGCGCCGGGCGAGTACCCCAGCATCTGCAGCAGCGGGAGCGCGAGCCCGGCGGCCACGGCGAGGTTGAGCTTGTTGAAGAAGTGCCACAGCCCGAAATACCGGCCGTCGCTGCGATCGCGCTCGCCGTCCTCGTCGATCACGCGCGCGAGCAGCGCGGGCGGGATCGCGAGGTCGGCGCCCAGCGCGAACCCCGAGAGCACGCAGATCGCGGCGTAGCCGGCCCAGTCGCCCTCGCCGAGCGCATAGGCCCAGACGAAGGCGGCAACGGCCGTGAGCATGCCGGCGAGCCAGACCGCGTGCAGGTCGAACGAGCGCGCGAGCCGCGCCCACAGGAACATGCTGGCCACGCCGCAGGCGAAATAGGTTGCGAGGAACGCGCCCGAATAGGGCGAGAGGCGCAGCGCGTCGTCGATGAAGAACAGCACCAGCGTGGCCGGGATCGCGGCGGCAATGCCGTTGACCACCAGCACCGCGAGCAGCCAGCGAAGGCGCGGGCTCGCCAGCGGCGCGAGCACGGAGCGCGCGCGCGGGGCAACCCTGCCGGCGGCGGCCGCGCGCGGGCGCGGCGCCACGCGCACGAGCAGGAACAGCCCCGCCGCGAGCAGCGCGACGAACATCGCGCTCAGCGCGCCGACCCCGAGCACCGTGGGCACGACCGCCGCCACGATCACGCCCGCCAGCCCGGCCCCCTCGCGCGCGGCCGTGACGCGCGCGCGGCCGTGGTCGTCGCGCGCGAGCTGCGCGCCCCAGGCGTGGTAGGCGATGCTCGCGAGCGAGTAGCCGAGGTACGCCGCCATCAGCGTGGCCGCGAGCCAGGCGGCGGCGCCGCCGGCGTCGCCGCGCTCGACGACGGGCGCGAACAGCAGCACGAAACCGCCCGCGAGCGGCACCGCCGCCACCAGGATCGGCCGCAGGAGCTCGCCGCGCGCGCGCTCGGCGTCGACCCAGGCGCCGAGAAACGGGTCGGCGAGCGCGTCGAGCAGCCGCGTCGCGAGCAGCACGGCGCCGATCGTGGCGAGCGCCAGGCCGGTGGCGTCGGCGTACAGCTTGGGCACCAGCACGTAGACGGGCAGCGCCATCATCATCAGCGGCGCGCCCAGCAGCGCGTACGCGGCCAGCGAGCGCGGGGCGAGGGGTCTCGCCGCGGCGGGCGCGCTCGCGTTCACTGCTCGGCGCGCCGGGCCGCGGGCGGGGTCTCGCGGGCGCGAAGCAACTCGGCGCGAAGCGCGGGTTCCGCGGTGCGCTCGTCGAACCAGATCGCGAAGAAGGCGCGGGCGAATTCCGGGTCGTCGATCCTGCCCGCGAATCTTCCGTCCACGAAGAACACGGCGCCCTCGCCCGGAAGGTTCGCGCCGGCGATCCTGCGACCGGGCCAGACGTCGGGGAAGACGCGCGTCATTGCGGCGTGCCAGCGGGCCCGCTGGGCGGCCGTGCCCAGACCGAGTCGGGCGATCTCGTCGGCGCTCGCGGCGGCGATCTTCGCGCCGGAGAGCTCGCGCGCGTAGGTGAGTTCGAGCATGAACCGCGTTGCGAACGGGCGCACCGGGTCGAAGCGCGCGGTCGTGGTCAGGCGCGCGTCGTAGACGTGCAGGCCCCACCACCGCAGCCTCGACTCGGACGCGAAGGGCAACTGCGCGCCGAGCGCGCCGTACGAGACCGGCGGGCCCGAAGCAACCACCGCAGGCTGCGACGCGAGCGACGGCGCGGGGGCGAGGTACGGCCCGCACGCGAGCAGGAAGCCGCACGCCGGCGCGAGCGGCCAGGCGCGTCCGCGCGCCCGCGCCGCGGCGCTAGCGATGGGCGAGCGTGTACTGGACGACATCGGTGCTGCGCTGCGCGAACGCGCCCTCGCAGTAGGCAAGGTAGAGCGTCCAGAGGCGAACGAAGCGATCGTCGAAACCGAGCTCGCGCACCCGCGGCAGCGCTTCGGTGAAACGGGCGCGCCAGGTCGCGAGGGTGCGCGCGTAGTGCGCGCCGAACGCGTGGCGCCCGAGCACCTTCAGGCCCGCGCGCGCGGCCTGCGCCTCGAACGCGCCCGGCGACGGGAGCATCCCCCCGGGAAACACGTACTGCTGGATGAAGTCGGTGCCCCGGCGATAGCGCTCGAACAGCGCGTCGTCGATCGTGATCGTCTGGATGCAGGCCCGGCCGCCCGGGCGCAGGCAGCGCGCGAGCGTGTCGAAATAGGCGGGCCAGTAGCGCTCGCCCACCGCCTCGAACATCTCGATCGAGGCGATCGCGTCGTAGCGCGCGCGCTCGTCGCGATAGTCGCGCAGCTGCAGGTCGGCGAACAGGCCCTGCGAACCCAGGCGGTTGCTGGCGTAGCCCAGTTGCGCGGGAGAGAGCGTGAGCGCGGTCGTGCGCATGCCGGCGCGCGCGGCGTGTTCGGCGAACCCGCCCCAGCCGCAGCCGATCTCGAGCACGCTCGCGCCCGGCGCGAGCTCCAGTTCGTGCAGCACGCGCCGGTACTTGGCCTGCTGCGCGCGTTGCAGCGCTTCGAGCGTGGCGGGTTCGTGCGGATCGTCGGCCGCGTCGAACAGCGCGCTCGAATAGGTCATCGAGGGGTCGAGCCACAGCGCGTAGAACGCGTTGCCCAGGTCGTAGTGCGCCACGATGTTGCGGCGCGCCTGCGCGCGCGTGTTCGAGCGCAGCCAGTGGGCGATCCGGTAGGCCAGCCCGCCGAGCGCGCTGCCGTAGATCGCACGCTCGGCGGCCGCGCGGTTGCGCAGCAGGAAGGCGATCAGCCGCGCCGGATCGGAGGAGTTCCAGTGGCCGTCGATGTAGGCCTCGGCGAAACCCACGTCGCCCCTTCGAAGCACCGCTGCGCACGCGCGCCAGTCGTCGATCGACAGGTCCACCGCGGGCTCGCCCCGCCCGTGCGTGGAACGGCTGCCGTCGGGCAGCCGCAGCGCGAGCGTGCCCGCTTCCACGCGCTCGAGCAGGCGCTCGAGCCAGCGGTGGCGAAGACCGAAGCGGCGCCGCCCGCCCGCAACCGGCGAGGGCTCGGCTCGCGCAGCGGCCGGCGCCGGTCGATCTCCGGCTGCGGCGCCGCGCTCTGCGGACCACATCAGATCCTCGCTCACTGCCTGGGCTCCTGCAATGCCTCGTTGCGCGCACCGCCCGCGACCGAGAAGCTGCTGCCCGGCGCGGCGGGCTTGCCGTGAACCGGCACGCGACGCAGCCACAGCCGAAACGCCTGCCAGTGGATGCGCGCCACGACCCCGAGCGTGTGCAGCGGCCACCCGAGCGCGACGCGCCGAAGCGCGGCGTCGCTCAGGGGCTGCAGCGCGCCTTCGATGCCGGTGCGCAGCATGTGCGAGGGCGCGCCGTCGGCCGGGTCGTAATCGATCAGCGAGACGAAGCGCGGCGCGCGCCCCGCCTCGCCCTCGCGCATCGCGAATCGGAAGCGGTAGCTGCCCCGCACTTCGTTGAACGGCGAAACGTGAAAGACCTTGCGCGCGTGCATCTCCTCGCCCCAGCGCAGCGGACGCCCGTCGGCGTGCGCGAGCACGTAGCAGTGCCGCTCGCCGAAGGTATTGTTCACTTCGCACACGACCGCGCGCAAGCTCCCGTCGGCGCGTTCGGCGAAGAAGAAGCTCACCGGGTTGAACAGATAGCCGAAGACGCGCGGCATCGTGTGCACCCACAGCTCGCCGTCGGCGTCGCGGATTCCGGCGCGCGCGAGCAGCCCGTCGACCCAGGCCACCATCGGCCCGCGATCGCCGTGATCGGCGTCGTTGAGCGCGAGCGCGCCCCGCCCGTTGCGCCTGAGCCATCGAAACGGCCAGCGCCCGCTGCCCAGCCGGCGCAGCGGCAGGCGCAGGAAGAACGCCGGGTAGGCGAACGCGTGCCTCACGGGGCGGGTGCGCGCGTGCCACACCCGTCCCAGTGCCAGCGCCGGGATCGACTCAGGCCGCACGCAGCCTCTCCGGCATGGCCGGCGCGGCCGGCGCGGCCGCGCGCGGGTGCGCGGGGCGAAGCTCGGCGACCCGCGCCGCGCGCCGGTCTCGCGCCGCGATCGCGCGCGCCACCGCCAGGCCGGACTTCAGCCCGTCTTCGTGAAAGCCGTAGCCGCTCCAGGCGCCCGCGAGCCAGATCGAATCGCGTCCCTGCACGAGCGGCAGGCTGCGCTGGGCGAGGATCGCGGCGGCGTCGAACACCGGGTGCGCGTAGTCGAACTCGGCGATCACGCGCGCGCGCTCGGGCTCCACGATCGGGTTGAGCGTGACGAACACGTCGCTGCGAAACGGCAGCGGCTGCAGGCGGTTGAGCCAGTACGTAACGCACACGCTCGGCGCGGCCGCCCCGTTGCTGAGGTAGTTCCACGACGACCAGACGCGACGCGATTTCGGCATCAGCCGCGGGTCGGTGTGCAGCACGGCGCGGTTGGCCTGGTAGCCCACGCGCGATGCGAGCGCGCCGGCGCCGGCGCAACGCCCGCCCAGGATCGCCGCCGCCTGGTCGCTGTGGCAGGCGAGCACGACGTCGTCGAACACCGCCTGCCCGCGATCGCTGATCACGCGCACGCGCCCGTCCGCCAGGGGCTCGACCGAACGCACGGCCTCGGACAGCCGCACCTCGGGCAGGCTGCGGGCGATGCGCTCCACATACTGCCGCGCGCCGCCGCGCACGGTGAGCCAGCGCGGGCGGTCGCTCAGCTGCACCAGACCGTGGTTGTGGCAGAAGCGCACGAAGGTGTGCAGCGGGTAGGCGAGCATCGCCTCGCTCGGGCACGACCAGATCGCCGCCGCCATCGGCAGCAGATACCAGTTGCGAAACGGCTCGCCGTAGCGTTCGCGGCGCAGGAACTCGCCCAGCGAGAGCTCTTCGCGGCCGGCCTCGCCGCGCGCGAGCGCGGTGGCCGCGGCGTTGAACCGCACGATGTCGCGCAGCATCGAAAGAAACCGCGGGTCGAGCGCGTTGCGCGGCTGCGCGAATACCGTGGCGAGGCTCGTGCCGGCCCATTCCAGCGAGCGCGCCCGGCCGCCGCCGCCGATCTCCACGCTCAATCCGAAGGACATCTCGCTCGCCGACACCGGCACGCCCAGTTCGGCGAACAGGGCGGTGAGTTGCGGATAGGTGCGCTCGTTGAACACCAGGAACCCGGTGTCGACCGGAAAGCTCTGGCCGTCGAGCGTGACGTCCACCGTGTTGGTGTGACCGCCGAGCCTGGGCGCCGCTTCGAACAGCGTGACGCGCGCGCCGGCGTGCTCGCGCGTGAGCGCGTGCGCGCACCCGAGCCCGGAGATGCCGCTGCCGATGATCGCGACGCGCCGCTTCGGCAGCGCGGGCCCCGGGCTCGGCGGCGGCGGGGTCGTGCCGCCTGGCTGCGAGGGGTGCTCAGAATAGGATCTCATTTGTCTTGGACAAAGCGCTTGAATTGGCAGACATTATCGATCTATACTGATATTGTCAATACTTTGTCCAAGACAGAAGAAGCTCGTATGGCGAACGATGCTGCCAGCGCCGTGCCTGTGCCGAACCCCGGGGGATCGGCGCCGGCGCCGACCGCCCCGGTCACCCCGCCCGCGACGATCGCCGCGGTCGCGCGCGACACCGGCATCGGCAAGGACACGCTGCGCGTGTGGGAGCGCCGCTACGGATTCCCCCGACCCGACCGCGACGTGCACGGCGAGCGCTTCTACCCGGCCGGGCAGGTGGCGCGCCTGCGGCTGATCAGGCGCCTGCTCGACCAGGGTCACCGGCCCGGCAGGATCGTCGGGTTGCCCGAGCACGATCTGCTCGCCCTGCGGCCCAGGGAAGCGGTGGAGCCGCCCGCCCCGGCGGCCACCGGCGAGCGCGCCCGGGCGGAGGACTACCTGGCGCTGATCCAGCAGCACGACGGCGACGCGCTCGCCGAAGCGATGTCGCGCGACCTGCTCTCGCGGGGCCTCACCGGATTCGTGACCGAGGTCGTCGCGCCGCTCACGGCCGAAGTGGGCGAGGCCTGGTCTCGGGGCGAGTTGCGGGTGTTCGAGGAGCACCTGTACTCGGAAGTCACGCGCCGCACCTTGCGCGCGGCGTTCTCGATGGTTCCTGCGCACGCGCGCTCGGCTGCGCGCCCGCGCGTGCTGCTCAGCACCTTTCCCCAGGAGGCGCACGAGCTCGGGCTGCTGATGGCCGAGGCCATGCTCGCGGTTGCCGGTTGCCGCTGCCAGTCGCTGGGGGTGCAGATGCCCTTGCCCGACATCGCGGCGGCGGCGAGCGCGCACCGGGCCGACATCGTCGCATTGTCGTTCTCCGCCTCGCTCAGCCCGAACCAGGTGCTCGACGGCCTGGCCGAGTTGCGCGCCGCGGTTGCCGACCACGTGCAGATCTGGGTCGGCGGCGCCAACCCGGCCCTCGGCCGGCGCGGCATGGCCGCCGGCGTGACCGTGGTGGGCCTGGACGAAATCCCCGCGCGCGTGGATCGCTGGCGGGCGACGGCCGGCTGACCACCGGCCGTGCGTTTGTTCACGCCCCCGGCCCGCGGTCGGCGATACAGTGCCGACGAACGGTCGATCCCGGCCAGCGAGCGGCGCGCAACGCCGGTCACGGCAACGATGAAGAAGTTCGATTTCGACGACTGGGCGCAGCTCTACGCCAGCGACCCGGACGCGTTCGAAGCGCGCCGCCGCGCCGTGCTCGCGGTGGAGCTCGCCAGGGTGGACCCGAGGGTCGCGGGGCCGGCGCGCGCCGCGCTGCAAAGGCTGGAGGCCCAGCTCGAGGGCAAGTCGGACGCCGAGCGCATCCGCACCTCGATGATCTGGATGGTCGCCTCGATGCGGCTGCTCAGCGCGCGGATGCACGATCTGGGCGACCAGATCGGCACCCAGGACACGATCATCCCCGTCTGAGGCGCCCCCGGTATCATCGGTTCTCCACCCCGGAGCACCGACGATGACCGCAAGCAGTCCGCGCGAGGCGCCCGCAACCGGCGCCGAAGACGAGCAGGCCGCCGCCCAGGCGGGCGAGGCCTTCACGATCGACATCGTGTCCGACGTCGTCTGCCCCTGGTGCTACATCGGCAAGCGGCACCTGGACGACGCACTGGCACGCTGGCGGGAACGCCACCCGGACGCGCCCGCGCCCGAGATCGCGTGGCATCCGTTCCAGCTCAACCCCGCGATGCCGGCGCAAGGCATGGCGCGCGCCGACTACCTGCAGGCGAAGTTCGGCGACCCGCGCGGCGGGCCCGGCTACCAGCGGGTGCGCAACGCGGCGAGCGCCGCGGGCCTCGTCTTCCACCCCGAGCGCATCGTCCGCCAGCCCAACACGCTGCGCGCGCACGCGCTGATCCGCGCGGCGGGCCGCGAGCTGCAGCACGACCTCGCCGCCCGGTTGTTCGAGGGTTACTTCGTGCGGGGCGAGGACATCGGCGACGAGGCCACGCTGCGCGCGGCCGCGGACGCGGTGCAGATGCCGGCGCAAGCGGTGGACGCGGCGATGCGGCCCGACGCGCTCGAGGCCACCGCCGCGATCGACGCCGGGCTTCGCGACGCCGGCATCGGCGGCGTGCCCCACTTCGTGATCGGCAAGCGGGTCAGCGTGTCGGGCGCCCAGGGCGCCGACCGGCTGCTCGAGGCGATCGAGCTCTGCACCCCCGCCTGAGCCGCGCTCAGGATCGGGCACGCCGGCCGCGGGTGACCAGCCCCGCGGCCCGCTTTGCCGCTGCGGCGAGCACGCCGTAAGCGCGGGCGCTGTAGGGGCTGATCCCGGCCACGTTGAGCAGGACCATGCCCACGAACCAGAGCAGCGCGAGCCCCACCGCGAGGTTGAGCATGACCATCGGCGGGCCCATCTCCGCCGTCATGATGATGATCGGATCGGCGCCCGCGGGGGAGTGGATCGTCCGGGTGAGCTGCATCGCCACCAGTGCGGTGGCCATCGCGATCCCGATCGACCACGCGTCGGTGCCCAGCGTCGCGTTGAACAACAGGCCCACGCCCGAGGCGATCGCGTGACCTCCGAACAGGCTTCGCGCCCGCGCCATCGGGCTGTCGGGCATCGCGAACACGATCGCCGCCGAGCCCCCCAGCGAGGCGAAGGCGAACACGAGGTTCTGCTCGGCGAACAGCTCCCAGGTGGCTCCGATCACGATGAATGCGCCAATCCAGGAGACGACACCGTGCGCGAGCCGGCGCTGCCACGCGCTCGCGGCGCTCGCAGGACTCGGGGCGTCGTCCTTCTGAAGCTCGGGATCCATTGGGCTTCGGTTCGTGGTCGCGCAAAGAAAGTCGGGGCCCACGGGCCCCGAAAAGTTGACGTCTCCCCCATAGGGCCGCGGAGACTTGCTCCCCGCCGCCGCTCGTCTTACTGCGCACGAGCCGCGCCAAGATAGCAGAAATCTGTCTTTTGGCAAATGTATTCCGCGGCCGCTCGCGCCATTAGACTCTCGGATGCCAACCGCCAACAGGACGCGCAGATGACTGCAGGCCCCACCCAACTCAGCCCGCGCGACTGGTCGAGCCAGCCGCCCTACCTGTACCCCGCGTACCGCTCGACCCCGCTGCGCGGCCCCACCCGCCCGCTCGTGCCGCTCGCGCAGTCCTTGTCCGAACTGTGCGCGCCCGTGTACGGCCACGAGGACATCGGCGAACTCGACCACGACCTCACCCGCAACGCGCGGCGCAACGGCGAGCCGCTGGGCGAGCGGATCATCGTCACGGGCCGCGTGACGGATGACGCGGGCCGCCCGGTGCGCCACACGCTGGTGGAGATATGGCAGGCGAACGCCGCCGGGCGCTACGTCCACAAGGTGGACCAGCACGACGCGCCGCTCGACCCCAACTTCCTGGGCGCCGGCCGCTGCCTCACCGACGGCGAAGGCCGGTATCGGTTCCTCACGGTGAAGCCCGGCGCCTATCCCTGGCCCAACCATCCGAACGCGTGGCGCCCGAATCACATCCACTTCTCGCTGTTCGGGCACCACTTCGCCAGCCGCCTGGTCACGCAGATGTACTTTCCGGGCGACCCGCTGCTCGCGCTCGACCCGATCTACCAGAGCGCGCCCGAGGGCGCGCGCGAGCGCCTGATCTCGCGGTTCACGCTCGACGTGACCGAACCGGGCTACGCGCTCGGCTTCGAGTTCGACATCGTGCTGCGCGGGCCCGAGCGCACGCCGACGGAGACATGAGATGAGCCGACCCGGACAGACGCCGTCGCAGACCCTGGGCCCCTACTTCGCCTACGGCCTCACGCCCGAGCAGTACGGCTACCCGCTGCGCAGCCTGTTCGGCGCGGTGATCGCCGAAGATCGCTGCGCGGGCGAACACATCCGCGTCGTGGGGCAGGTGCTCGACGGCGAGGGCAAGCCGGTGGGCGACGCGATGATCGAGGTGAGCCAGGCCGACGCATCGGGCCGGTTCGCCACGAGCCGCGAGCAGGCGCTCGCGAGCGGGTTTCGCGGTTTCGGCCGGGTGGGCACCGACCCGGACAACCGCTTCGAGTTCCGCACCGTCAAGCCCGGCTCGATCGGCGAGGGCAACGCACCGCACCTGAGCGTGATCGTGATGATGCGCGGCATTCTCAGCCACGCGTTCACCCGCGTGTACTTCGACGACGAGGCCGCTGCGAACGCGAGCGACCCGGTGCTCGCGCAGGTGCCGGCGCAGCGCCGCGCCACGCTGGTTGCGAAGCGCGAGACCACGCCGGGCGGCACCGTCTACCGCTTCGACATCCGCATGCAGGGCGAGCGCGAAACGGTGTTCTTCGACGTCTGACGCGGCCGGCACGCGGGCCGCCGGAGGAATCGGCGCGATGGATCTCGGAATCGCCGGGCGCTCGGCGCTCGTGTTCGGCGGCAGCCGCGGATTGGGCCGGGCCTGCGCGCAGCAGCTCGCCGGCGACGGCGTGCGCGTGACGATCGCCGCGCGCACGCTGGCCACGCTCGAGCAGGCCGCGGCCGAAATCGCCCGGGCCTGCGGGCAGCCGGTGCACCACGTGGTGGCCGACATCACCACCGCCGCGGGCCGCGACGCGGCGCTCGCCGCCTGCCCTGCACCCGACATCCTGATCAACAACGCCGACGGCAAGCCGCCGGGCGACTTCCGCGACTGGACGCCGGCGCACTGGCACGACGCCGTCGACGCGATGATGATCGGGCCGATCGAGATGATCCGGCGCACGGTGGACGGGATGATCGAGCGCCGGTTCGGCCGCATCGTGAACATCGTCTCGCGCAGCGTGAAGACGCCGCAGGCCGAGCTGGGGCTGTCCAACGGCGCGCGCTCGGGGCTGGTGGGCTTCGTGGCGGGCCTGGCGCGCCAGACGGTGCGCCACAACGTCACGATCAACAACCTGCTGCCCGGCGTGTTCGCCACCGACGCGCAGCGCCATCACGTCATGGGCATGCTCGCGAGCACCGGCAAGACCTTCGAGCAACTCTGGCAGGAGCGCGGCGAGAACAACCCCGCCGGGCGCTTCGGCCGCGCCGAGGAACTCGGCGCGCTGTGCGCCTTCATCTGCTCGGCGCACGCGGGCTACATCGCCGGGCAGAGCATCCTGATCGACGGCGGCGCGTATCCGGGCACTTTCTGAGAACCCGCGATCGGCATATGACCCGCCGGCGTCGTGGCGCAAACCGCGGCAACCGATCAGCCGCGCCTGGGGGCGCCAATGCTCAGACTCTCGATAATGGCAGCGATCGTTCCCGCTTCGACCGGCTGCGCCACCGTCGTCAACGATTCACTGCACCCGGTGAAGATCGAGGACAAAACCGCGAAGGCGGAGACGGTCGCGGGCGCCGACTGCAAGCTGTCCAACGACTACGGCAGCAGCCAGGTGAAGTCGGGCGACACGCACCAGGTGCGCCGCTCGAGCAAGGATCTCGACATCACCTGCAAGCACGCGGGCCATCCCGGCGCCGTCGGACGGGCGATCTCGCGCGCCAACGCCGGCATGTTCGGCAACATCATCATCGGCGGCGGCATCGGCGCGATCATCGACCACAACAAGGGCACCGCCTACACCTATCCGACCTGGATGCAGCTGGTGTTCG
>DATCZK010000146.1:0-2350 GCA_036525975.1 Burkholderiaceae bacterium
GAAGATCGACTGCACGATCACCGGCGCGAGCCCCGCCGACGGCTCGTCGAGCAGCAGCAGCTTCGGGCCCGACATCAGCGCGCGGCCGATCGCGCACATCTGCTGCTCGCCGCCCGAGAGCGTTCCCGCCATCTGGTGGCGGCGCTCCTTCATCCGCGGGAACAGCGAATAGACGAACTCGAGCCGCTCGTCGTATCCGGCGCGCGCGGCCGGGATGAACGCGCCCATGCGCAGGTTGTCCTGCACGGTGAGCCGCGGAAACAGGCGTCGCCCCTCGGGAACGTGCGCGATCCCCATCGAGATCACCGAGTGCGCGGGCACGTCGTTGTACTGCTGGCCGTTCATCACCAGCGCGCCCGCCGTCGTCTGGATCAGCTTCGAGATCACGCGCAGCAGCGTCGTCTTGCCCGCGCCGTTGGGCCCGATCACCGCAACCGCCTCGCCCACGTCGACCTTGAGCGACACCCCGAACAGCGCCTGGAAGCTGCCGTAGCCGGCCGAGACTTCCTTGAGCTCGAGCATCTCGCTCATTGCGGCGCCCCCCCGCCGGCGTCCTCTGCGCGATCGAGCACCTGCTTTTGCACCGCGTGCGCGTCGGTGCCCAGGTAGACCTCGATCACCTTCGGATCGTGCGCCACGTCGGCGGGGCTGCCCTGCGCGATCAGCTCGCCGTGGTCGAGCACCAGGCAGCGGTCGATCACCTTCATCAGCACGCCCATGATGTGCTCGACCCAGATGATCGTGATGCCGCGCTCGTCGCGCACGCGCTTGAGCATCTGCGCGGCCTGCTCCATCTCGCTCTCGTCGAGCCCCCCGAGGCTCTCGTCGGCCAGCAGCACCTTCGGGTGCGTGGCGAGGGCGCGCGCCATCTCGAGCTTTTTCAGCCCGGCAGCGCCCAGCCCGTCGACCGAAGCGCCCGGATCGCGCGGCAGCCCGATCAGCTCGAGCGCCTCCTCGGCGTTGCGCCTGGCCTGAGCGCGCGTCACCGGCTCCGACGCGCCGTAGAACGCCGCGAGCGTTGCGTTGTCGAGGATCGAGAGCTTGCGAAACGGCCGCGGGATCTGAAAAGTGCGCGCCAGCCCCAGCTTGCAGACCTGGTGCGGCGCCAGCCCCCCGATGTCGTGGCCGTCGAGCCGCACCGAGCCCGAGGTGGGCGGGTACAGCCCGGCGATCACGTTGAACGTGGTGCTCTTGCCCGAGCCGTTGGGCCCGATCAGGCCGAGGATCTCGCCGCGGTGCAGCTCGAACGAGACCTCGCTCACCGCGGCGAACCCGCCGAACTTCTTGGTCAGCCTCTCGACGCTCAGCATGGACGCAGAACACCCTCCGCCGCGCCCCCGGGGGGCGCGTTCCCGCTCATCTCGGCACGCTCGCGAACGAGGCTACTGGTTCGAGTAGGGGTGGGCCTTGGGCAGCGGCAGCGCCGGGTCCTTGGTCTTGATCGCCGTGGGCCAGACGATGAAGGTGTCGTTGCCGCTGTACTGCATCACGACCGGCGACGAACGCTCGTTCTGCCCCGCCATCACGTGGCCCGGCGGGAAGAACTTCACGCCGTAGCCCTGGATCGTGCCGCCCACCGGGATGTCGGTCTCGAGCGAGGCCTTGCGCAGCGCCTCGGGGTCGATGCCGCCGTGCTTCTTGATCGCCCGCGGCAGCACGTCGGTGAAGAAGATCCACGACTGGTTGAAGCCCATCGACACGTGCGGCGGCACCTGGTCGGCCTTGGTGTCGGCCTTGTAGCGCTTGACCATTTCCTTGGTGATGTCGCCCAGGCCCGGGGCCAGCGTCTTCGGGTCGATCAGCTGCGCGGCCACGGGGTCGACGTTGAACAGCAGGTTCACGTCGTCCTTGAAGGTGCCGTAGAGCTTGTCGAACTGCCCGTGCCCGGCGCCGTGGCCGATCAGCGCCGCCCACTTCAGCCCCTGCTCGCGCGCCTGGCGGACGAACAGCGTGATGTCCGGGTTGTAGCCGGTGTGCAGGATCACGTCGGCGCGCGCGCGCTTGAGCTTGGTGATCAGCGGCGAGAGGTCGGGCGCCGTGGCGGCGTAGCCTTCCTTGAGCACGATCTGCATGCCGTGGCCCTTGCACGCGGCCTCGTTGCCCGAGGCCACGCCCGATCCGTAGGGGCCGTCCTCGTAGATGATCGCAACGCGCAGGTCCTTGGGATCCTTCTTGAGCCTCGGCTTCGAGAGCTCGTTGAGGAACGCGCACGAGGCCTGGCCGGCCTGGTCGGAGTGCGGCTGCGCGCGGAACACGTACTTGAGGTTCTTGTTCTTGAAGACGTCGGAGCTGATGCAGACGTTGGCCCACATGAAGCGCTTGGCCTGGTCCACCTTCTGCGCCAGCGGGA
>DATCZK010000147.1:0-35748 GCA_036525975.1 Burkholderiaceae bacterium
CCGGCGCGGCGCTTCGTCGCCGGGCGGGATCACGTGCACGCTGCGGCGCGGAATGATCAGGCTGCCCAGGAACTCGAGGAAGCGCGTGAACTGGGGATTGCCGGTCGCGCGGGCGATCGCGTGGTGAAACGCCACGTCCTCGGCCACGGCCTCCCCGTCGCCCGAGAGCGCCCGGTCGAAGGCCGCGAGCGCGCTGGCGATGCGGCGAAGGTCCGCCGCCGACGCGCGCTCGGCAGCCAGGCCCGCCGACTCGGTTTCCACGCCGGTGCGCAACTCCATCACGTGCAACACCTCGTCGAGCGTGCGCAAGCCCTCGGGGTCGACGCGAAACGGCCTGCGCTCGATCTCGGACGCGACGAACGCCCCCACGCCCTGGCGCGTGATCACGAGCCCCTCGGCGCGAAGCGCGGCGACCGCCTCGCGCACGACCGTCCTGCTCACCCCCGTTGCCGCCATCATTGCCCGCTCGGTGGGCAGGCGCGAGCCCGGCGCGAGCTTGCCGCCGTGGATGTCGGCCGCGATGCGCTCGACCAGCGCCAGGGTCAGGTTCTTGGGCGCCGAGAGCGGTTGCAGCGCGGCGAGCTTGCCAGCCGATTTGGCCAATGCTAGGCTCGTCTCGACAAGTCATCGTATGACATGATGACTGCGAGTATAGCGGATCGTCGTCAGGCAAATCCCGTCAAGAGAAGGAGGAAACTCATGTTTTCCCGCCGTCTGGTTCTCGCGCTCGGCGCCGCCGGCCTCGTGGCCGGCTCGCTCGCCGTTCCCGCGCACGCGCAGCAGAAGATGGTCCTCAAGGCTTCGGACGTGCACGTGCTCGGCTACCCCACCGTGGAGGCGATCGTGCGCATGGGCAAGAAGCTCGAAGCCGCCACCAACGGCCGGCTCTCGATCCAGATGTTTCCGTCGATGCAGTTGGGCGGCGAGAAGGAGATGATCGAGCAGGCCCAGGTCGGCGCGCTGCAGATCGCCCGCATCTCGGTCGGCCCGATGGGCCCCGTGGTGGACGAACTGAACGTCTTCAATCTGCCGTTCATGTTCCGCGACGAGGCGCACATGCGCAAGGTGATCGACGGCCCGATCGGCACCGAGCTGCTCGACAAGATCACCGCGAGCCCGCAGTCGCGGCTGGTGGCGCTCGGCTGGATGGACGCCGGCACGCGCAACGTCTACGCCAAGGTGCCGGTGACCAAGCCCGCCGACCTCAAGGGCCAGAAGATCCGGATGATGGGCAACCCCATCTTCGTCGAGACGATGAACGCGATGGGCGGCAACGGCATCTCGATGGGCTTCAACGAGCTGTACAGCGCGCTGCAGACCGGCGTGGTGGACGGAGCGGAGAACAACCCGCCCACGCTGCTCACGCAGAACCACTACCAGGTTGCCAAGGTGTACAGCCTGACCGGCCACCTGATCATTCCCGAGATCTTCGTCTTCTCGAAGCGCACCTGGGACACGCTGTCCAAGGAAGACCAGGCGCTGATCAAGAAGCTCTCGCGCGAGGCGCAGCTGGAACAGCGCCAGCTCTGGGACGCGATGGTGGGCGACTCGGTGGCCAAGCTCAAGGCCGCGGGCGTGCAGTTCGTGGAGGCGGACAAGAAGGCTTTCTACGAGGCGACCAAGCCGGTGCGCGAGAAGTACGGCGCGAAGCACGCGGCGCTCATCAAGCGCATCGAGGACACGAAGTAGGCTGAACCCCCGACCGGCCGGCAGCGGCGGCGCGGAACGCGCATTCCGGGCCCCGCACCGGCCGGTTCTTCCCCGCCGGACGGTCGAACCTGAAATGATCGAACGCTACGTGCGCGCGATGGACGCGCTCTATCGCGCGTGCATCTGGACATCCGGCTTCGCCCTCGTCGTGATGACCGTCGTCATCCCCTGGGGGGTGTACGCGCGCTACGTGCTGGGCACCGGGTCGCAGTGGCCCGAGCCGCTCGCGATCCTGATGATGGTCCTGTTCACCTTCGCCGCGGCGGCAGCCTGCTACCGCGCCGAGTCGCACATCGCGGTGCGCATGCTCACCGACCGGTTGCCTGCCCGCGTCCAGCCGCACGCGGCGCGGCTCGTGGACCTCGTCATGGCCGGGCTGTGCCTGTTCATGGTGATCTGGGGTTTCGAGCTCTGCTACGTGACCTGGTTCCAGGTGATTCCCGAGTTTCCCTGGCTCTCGGTTGGCATCACCTACCTGCCGCTCCCGGTGGGCGGGGTGCTCACGCTGTTCTTCATCGTCGAGCGCCTCCTCGCGGGCTCGCAGGCGCAGCGGCCGGTCGTCACCTTCGACCACGAACCGCCGGTGGCCGGGCAGGACTAGCGCGTGGACGCACTGGTCCTTCTGGGCAGCCTGCTCGCGATGATCGCGATCGGCGTGCCGGTCGCCTATGCCCTGGGCATTGCCTCGCTCGCCGGCGCGCTGTGGATCGACATCCCGCTCGACGCAGTGATGCTGAAGATCTCCGACGGGGTGGACAACTTCGCGCTGCTCGCGATCCCGTTCTTCGTGCTCGCCGGGGCGATCATGGCCGAGGGCGGCATGGCCCGGCGGCTCGTTGCGTTCGCGGCGGTGCTCGTGGGCTTCGTTCGCGGCGGGTTGGCGCTGGTCAACATCCTTGCGTCCACCTTCTTCGGCGCGATCTCGGGTTCGTCGGTCGCCGACACCGCGTCCATAGGCAGCGTGCTCATTCCGCAGATGGAGAAGAGGGGCTATCCGCGCGTCTTCGCCACCAACGTCACGATCTGCGGCTCGGTGCAGGCGATCCTGATCCCGCCCAGCCACAACGCGGTGATCTACTCGCTCGCCGCGGGCGGGACGATCTCGATCGCGCACCTCTTCCTCGCCGGCGTGCTGCCGGGGCTGCTGCTCGGGCTGACGCTGATGGCCATGTGCCTGTTCGTCGCGCGCAAGAACCGGTTCCCGCGCGAGGAACCGATCTCGCTTCGCCAGGCGCTGAAGATCACGATCGAGGCGCTGTGGGGCCTGATGACGATGGTGATCATCATGGGCGGCATCCTGGGCGGCGTGTTCACGCCCACCGAGTCGGCCGCGGTTGCCTGCGTGTACGCGTTCCTGGTCACGATGCTCGTGTACCGCGACTACAAGTGGCGCGACCTGCCGCGGCTCGTGCACCGCACGGTGAAGACCGTCGCGATCGTGATGATCCTGATCGGCTTCGCGTCGGGCTTCGGCTACATCATGGCGCTGATGCAGCTCCCCGCCAAGGCGACCGCGTTCTTCACCTCGCTCTCGGGCGAGCGCTACGTGATCCTGATGCTGATCAACTTCCTGCTGCTCGCGCTCGGCACGCTGATGGACATGGCGCCGCTGATCCTCATCTGCACGCCGATCCTGCTGCCGGTGGTGACCGGCCTGGGGGTGGACCCGATCCACTTCGGCATGATCATGATGGTCAACCTGGGCATCGGGCTGATCACGCCTCCGGTGGGCTCGGTGCTGTTCGTGGGCTGCGCGGTGGGCAAGGTGTCGATCGAGGCCGTGACGCGCACGATCTGGCCCTTCTACATCGGGCTGTTCGCCGTCCTGATCGCGGTCACCTACGTGCCCTGGCTGTCGCTCTGGATTCCGGGTTTCCTCAAGTTCTGAGAGCCCGTGCGAGCCAGCCGCTCGCCTCAGCGCCCCTGGACCTGTCGGTCGTAGTCCTCGGCGTCGTACCAGCCGAGCGAAGACCTCACCTTGAGGGTGTCGTCCAGCTCCCACTCCTCCCAGCCGCTCACCTCGAGCGGCCGGCCGGTGGTGGCGTGGTGCCCGGTGAATGTCCAGACGTAGATCACGTGAGACCCGGCGCAGCGGACTTCGTCACAGGCGAGCGACAGGTCGGGTACGTCGGCGAAGAAGCCGGCCGCCATCGCCTCGATGCCGGCACGACCCTCCCAGGGGTTGCCGCGGTTGATCACGATCCGCCCTTCGGGCGCATAGTGCGCGGCCACCGCCTGCGGCGAGCCGGAGTTCCACGCCTGCGTGTACGCCTGCGCCATTGCTGCCACCGAGGCGGGTTCGATCGTCATTGTTCGTTCCTCGTCAAGTTAGCTAAGGGCGGCCTCGCCATTCGCGGACGTGCCGCTGCGCCTGCTCCATCAGCTTCGCCAGCCGCAGGTCGTGAGCGGTCTGCGGATCGGAGAGACGGTAGGTGGCGACGAAGGCCTGCGGGCGCTTCGCGCCGTCGGGCGGGCCGCGAAAGCCGGTCACCACCAGCAGCACCGTCGCGTCGCGACTGTGGAACACGAACGCCCCCTTGCCCGGCTCGGGCAGCGTCTGCACGAGCGGCAGGTTGCCCACGGCGAACGAGACGTTGAACTTGATCTGCTCGGGGGGCAGCCCCTCCACGTCGAACATCTCCCAGACCATGTACTTGAACACGAAGCCAGCGTGGCGGTTGCGCACGCCCCGCCCCGACCAGGCGCACTGGCTCGAGAAGGTGGGGATGTGTTCGTTCGCGGCGCTGGCCGTGACCGGCGCGCGCAGCCATTCGCTGGCGAGCCGCTCGGTGAGGTAAGCACAGGCGTTCGGCACGTCGGCCATCAGCGGCTCGCGTTCGGCACGCGCTGCGGCCGGCGCCTGCGCCCCGGCGCCGGTGGACAACCCGGCGAGTACGAGCAATGCCCACGCGCTCAGCTTCATCGATGTTCTCCTTCGGATGCAGCCCATATGATCGAAAGATCGCGCCTGCGAAGCAAGGGGGGCGAGCGATCAGGCGACGCTCCCGCAGGCGCGCGACGCCGATCAGGCCGGCCCCGCATCGCGAGGCCGCGTGTCGCAGCCGCAAGGCTGCTTGCGACGCACGCCGGACGTTAGGCACTATCCGCCTGGACGCGAACCTGCGACCCCTTGGAGCGCACAGGCTGATCGGGGGTTGCATCGCTCTGCAAGTCAACACCCGTGGGCGCGGCCAGCGGGCCTGACGCAAGGAGAAGGAGCGATGCCGCTCGAGACGAAAGATTCCCCGCTCGTGTCGACTGAATGGCTGGCTGCGCATTTGGACGACCCGAAGATGCGGATCGTCGACGTACGTTGGCGCTCCCGGTACGAGAACGGCCGCGGGATCAGTTTCGACGACCACGAAGGCTATCTCGCCGGACACGTTCCCACAGCGGTGTTTGGCGCAATGATCGCGGATCTATCTGACCCGGCCCACCCGGTGCCCGACATGCTCGTGCCGCCGGAGCAGTTTGCACGGGTAATGGCGCGCCTCGGCATCGCGAACGACACGCTCGTCGTCGCCTACGACAATATGGGATTTCCGCTGGGTTCGGCGCGCCTTTGGTGGGCACTGTCCTATTACGGGCACGATCGGGTGCGCGTGCTCGACGGCGGGCTGCGACAGTGGCAGGCCGAGGGGCGCCCCGTATCGGTCGAGGTGCCTGCGGTCGAACGTGCGACGTTCACGCCTCGCGTCCGCCCGCAGTGGCTCGCATCGAGAGACGACGTCGCCGCCGCGTTGGGGCAACCCGGCGTCGTCATCGTTGATTGTCTGACGCCCGAACTCTACCGCGGCGGCGGCGAACGCCACCTTTGGGGCCAGCGTCTCGGCCACATTCCGGGAGCGGTGAACATTCCCTACCTCGTGAACGTGGACCCTGCGCTTGCAGAGGTGACTTCCGCGCAACGCGAGCGCCTGATGGCGTGCAACCGCTCGTTCACCTTTGCCAACCCGGACACCTTGGCAAGCCTTTATCGCGACGCCGGCGTGCTCCCAGACCACGAGGTGATCACCTATTGCGGTCGCGGTTACGCGGCCGCCTGCGGCCTGTTGGCGTTGAAGCTACTAGGCTACGAGAATGCGCGTCTCTACGACGGATGCTGGGCGGAATGGAGCGCCGATCCGAGTTTGCCGACCGAGGTCACCTCGCCCTAGCGTGGGGCGAAAGATCACCATCCCCGCTCGCGGCAAGGATTCCCTGCTTGTGCTCCGTGTCGTTCTCGGACACGATCGGCTGCTCGGTGCCCCTGGTTCCCTGCCGGCCGCAACCGGCAGGAATCCCCGACCTGCCGCCCAATGCGCGCGCCGGCCGGCGACTCAGGCCGCCGCCCACCGCACCCGCCCCGCCGACCACCCGGCCCGCCGGCCGTGGCGCACGACCGCGACGAGCACGATCAGCACGAAAGGAATCGACAGCAGGTTCAGCACCGACCAGCCCTGCACGTACAGCAGCGCGCCCGACGAGGCCGACGAGGTGACCATCGTCATGAACACGCAGGCGTCCATGAACCCCTGCACCCGCATCCGCTCGCTCGGCGCATAGGCGGTCGTGAGCAGCGCGGTGCCGCCGGTGTACATGAAGTTCCACCCCACGCCGAGCAGGAACAGCGAAACGAGGAACTGCATCAGGTCCACGCCCGAGAGCGCGATCCCGATGCACGCGAGCATCAGCACGCAACCCGCGACGATCACGGGCAGGATGCCCACCCGCGCGATCAGCGCGCCGGTGAACAGGCCGGGCGCGAACATCCCCACGATGTGCCACTCGATCACGAGCGCGGCCGCGGCGAACGGGTGCTTGCAGACCTCCATCGCGAGCGGGGTGGAAACCATCAGCAGGTTCATCACGCCGTAGCCGATGGCCCCGGAGAGGATCGCGATCCAGCACGCCGGCTGGCGCACGATCTGGAACAGCCCGCGCACCGGCCCCGACGCCGTGGACACCTGGCTCGAAGGCAGCCGCAGCAACTGCGCGAGCGCGAGCGACGCCACCGCGAAGCCCACCAGCGTGAGGTAGGTGCCGGCGAAATCGGCCGCGAGCCAGGTGCGCGACCACTTGGCGATCTCCGGGCCGACCACGCCGCCGGCGATTCCGGCGGCGAGCACGAGCGAGATCGCGCGGGCACGGAACTGCGGGGCATAAGTGTCGGCGACGTCGGCCGCGGCGAAGCGAAGGCTGGCGCCCACCGCGTTGTAGAGCCCGCACACGAAGGTGGCCAGGCAAAGGAGCGCGAGGCTCTTGATCGTGAGCGCATACCAGCCGAGAAAGGCGCCGAAGATCGCCACCGTCGAGCCCACCGTGTACCCGACGCGGCGCCCGAATCGGTTCATCAGCGCTGCCGCGGGCATCGCCCAGACCGCGCCGCCGAGCACGTAGCCGGTCACCGGCAGGGTCGCGAGCGCCTTGTTCTCGGCGATCGAAAAGCCCGCAAGGCCGTTGACGACGATGAGCGTGACGTTGTTGGTCAGCAGCAGCGCCTGCAGCGAGGCGAGGAGCGCCATCTGGGCGCGTAGCGTGGCGAGCATCGGGGGGAGTTCGTTCGCGGGGTGCGCGAGTTTAGCAGCGCAAAGCGGCGCGGGCGCCGCATTCGCTAGAATTCCACGTTCGGGGGCTCGGTGCCCTCCCAGGACTGCAAGGAGTTTCGCCATGTCGATGGCCGACCGCGACGGGAAGATCTGGTACGACGGCAAGCTGGTGGAGTGGCGCGATGCGAAGCTGCACGTGCTCACCCACTCGCTGCACTACGGAATGGCCGTGTTCGAGGGCGTTCGCGCCTACGAGACCGCCGACGGGCCCTCCGTCTTCCGCCTCAGGGAACACACGCAGCGGCTGTTCAATTCGGCCAAGATCTTCCAGATGAAGATCCCGCACAGCTTCGAGACGATCCTCGAGGCGCAGCGCGAGGTGGTGCGCGCCAACGCGCTCAAGTCGTGCTACATCCGCCCGATCGTGTGGATCGGGTCGCAGAAGCTCGGCGTGTCGGCCAAGGGCAACACGATCCACGCCTCGATCGCCGCCTGGCCCTGGGGCGCGTACCTCGGCGAAGACGGCCTCGCCAAGGGCATCCGCGTGAAGACCTCGTCGTACAGCCGGCACCACGTCAACGTCTCGCTCGTGCGCGCCAAGGCGAGCGGCTACTACATCAACTCGATCCTCGCGCACCAGGAGGTGGCCGCGCACGGCTACGACGAGGCGCTGCTGCTCGACACCGAGGGCTACGTCTCCGAGGGCGCCGGCGAGAACGTGTTCATCGTGCGCAATGGCCGCGTCTACACCCCCGACCTGGCTTCGTGCCTCGACGGGATCACCCGCGACTCGCTGATCACGATGGCGCGCGACCTGGGGCTGGAGGTGATCGAGAAGCGCATCACGCGCGACGAGATGTACTGCGCCGACGAGGCCTTCTTCACCGGCACCGCGGCCGAGGTCACGCCGATCCGCGAACTCGACGACCGCACGATCGGCGAAGGGCGTCGCGGCCCGGTCACCGAAAAGCTCCAGTCGCTGTTCTTCGACGTCGTCAACGGCCGCAGCGACAAGTACCGCCACTGGCTTACGAAGGTCTGACCGCCATGACGCAACCTGCACCCGAAGCCCCCACGCAGTCGGCCGGGCCCGGCCCGGGCGACGCCGCCGGGGTCGAACTCGGCGCCGGCGACCTGCCCGCTTACTGCCCGAACCCGAACATGCCGATCTGGAGCGCGCACCCCAGGGTGTTCCTCGACGTGACGCACGGCGCGGGCGCCAAGTGCCCCTACTGCGGCACCCTCTACCGCCTGCGCCCCGGCACCGTGCTCAAGGGCCAGCACTGAGCGCCGGGCCGCCTCGCTCCGCACCCCCGGCAGCCGGCCCGAGATGAGCCACGACCCCGAATACGTCCTCACGCTGTCGTGCCCGGACACCACCGGCATCGTCTTCCACGTCTCCGGGTTCCTGTTCGAGCGCGCGTGCAACATCATCGACTCGGCGCAGTTCGGGGACGAGTCCACGGGGCTGTTCTTCCTGCGCGTGCACTTCTCGGCGCCGCCGTCGCTGGATCAGCCTGGGCTGGCGCGCGAGTTCGAGGCGATCGCCGCGCGCTATGCGATGGACGCGCGCATCCACGACCTGCGCGAGCGAGCGCGCGTGATCCTGATGGTCTCCAAGTTCGGGCACTGCCTGAACGACCTGCTGTTCCGACGCGCCGCCGGGCAGCTCGACATGGACGTGCCGGCGATCGTGTCCAACCACGCCGACTTCCAGCCGCTCGCGCACAGCTACCGCATCCCGTTCCTCTACCTGCCGGTGAGCGCGGCGAACAAGGCCGAGCAGGAATCGAGGCTTCTCGAGCTGGTCGAGCGCGAGCGCGTCGACCTCGTCGTGCTCGCGCGTTACATGCAGATCATCTCGCCCGAGGCGTGCGAGCGGCTGGCCGGGCGGATGATCAACATCCACCACAGCTTCCTGCCCAGCTTCAAGGGCGCCAGGCCCTACGCGCAGGCGCACGAGCGCGGCGTGAAGCTGATCGGCGCGACCGCGCACTACGTCACCGCCGACCTCGACGAGGGGCCGATCATCGAGCAGGGCGTCGAGCGCGTGGACCACGCGATGACGCCCGAGAGGCTCGCCGCGATCGGTCACGACGTGGAGTCGATGGTGCTGGCGCGCGCGGTGAAGTGGCACATCGAGCAACGGGTGCTGGTCAACGGCCGGCGCACCGTCGTCTTCCGCTGATCGCAACCCGCGACGAGACGCGATGAGGCCGCCGATAGCCCACGCGAGCGCGCAGGCCGCCGAGGACGCGTTCTACGACGCGATGCAGCAGGGCGACCTGGAAGCGATGATGGCGCTTTGGGCCGACGACGAAGACGCGGTGTGCGTGCACCCCAGCGGCGCGCGCCTGGTCGGGCTGGCCGCGATCCGCAAGGCCTTCGAGCAGCTCTTCGCGCAGGGCGGGGTCGACGTGCGCGTCGCCGCCGCCCAAACCCACCAGGGCGTGATGGTCGCCGTGCACAACCTGGTGGAGAAGGTGCTCGTGCCCGGACGCGCCGGCAGCGAGGTGGTGGAGTGCGTGGCCACCAACGTCTACGTGAAGGCCGCCGGCGGATGGCGCATCCTGATGCACCACGCTTCGCCGCTGGGCGAGGCCGCGAGCCCCGAAGTCGGGCCGCCGCCCTCGTCGCTGCACTGAGGTGCGCGACTACCGCGCGCCGCGCTGGCTAGTCGGGCCGCACGCGCAGACGATCTGGTCGGCGGTCGCCGCACCGCGCCCCCGCGTGGCGTACCGGCGCGAGCGCTGGCCAACCCCGGACGGCGACTTCGTCGAGGTCGATTTCGCGGGCGGCCAAGTCGCGGGCGCGCCGCTGGTCGTGCTGTTCCACGGGCTCGAAGGCTCGTCGGCCAGCCACTACGCGCTGGCGGCGATGGCTGCGGTGGCGGCGCGCGGCTGGCGCGGCGCGGTCGTGCACTTCCGCGGCTGCGGCGGCGAGCCCAACCTCGCGCCGCGCGCCTACCACTCGGGCGATTCGCAGGAGATCGACTGGGTGCTGCGCCGGATGCGCGCCGACGTCGCCGCCGGCGCCGCGATGTTCGCGCTCGGCGTCTCGCTCGGGGGCAACGCGCTGCTCAAGTGGCTGGGCGAGCGCGGCAACGAAGCGTGCTTCGTGACCGCCGCGGCGGCGGTGTCGGCGCCGCACGACCTGCAAGCCGGCGCGCGCGCTCTCTCGCAAGGCTTGAGCCGCGTCTACACGGCCAACTTCATGCGCTCGCTCAAGCGCAAGAGCCTGGTCAAGCTGCAGCAGTACCCGGGGCTGTTCGACCGCGAACGGATGCTCGCGTCGCGCACCTTCTTCGATTTCGACGACGCGGTCACCGCGCCGATGCACGGCTTCAGCAGCTGCTTCGACTACTGGGCGCGCTCGTCGTGCGGGCCGTTCCTGCGCTCGATCGAAGTGCCCGCGCTGGTGCTCAACGCGCGCAACGACCCGTTCCAGCCGCAGGCCGCGCTCACCGCCCCGGCGCACGTGTCGCGCTTCGTGCGCCTCGAGTATCCGGCCGAGGGCGGGCACGTCGGTTTCATTGCCGACCCCTTCCCGGGTCGCCTGAGCTGGCTTCCCGAGCGGCTCGTCGAATTCTTCGCTTCGCACCTCGCTGGCGAAGCGGCGAACGCCGGATCGCGCGATGCCGCGCCCACGCCCGGGGACTTCGGCCGTGGATGAGCTCGTTCGCAAGTCGATCGCGCGCTGGCCCGACGTGCCCGGTGTCCACGGCTGGCTGCGGCTCGACCGGCGCGGGCGCTGGATGCTCGTCGACCGCGGCGCGCCCGGCTTCGACGAGGCGCGCGACGCGCGCGGCAGCGAGATCACGAATCGCCGGATCGCCGAGTTCATCGCCCGCAACTACCAGTGCGACCCGCAACGCGCGTGGTACTTCCAGAACGGGCCGCAGCGCGTCTACGTCGACCTCGAAGTCGCGCCGTTGGTGTTCCGGGTGCTCGGATCCGGGGCAAGCGCGCGGCTCGTCGCGCACACCGGCGCGCCGGTCGGGCGCGTGCACGCCGCCTGGCGCACCGCCGACGACGCGCTCGTCCTGGCCACCGACGTGGGCCACGGCGCGATCCACGACCTCGACCTCGCCTCGCTCGAGATCGAAAGCGGCGATCGCGGCCAACTCACGCTCGCGCTGATGGGCGAGCGCCTCCCGATCCGGCGCGCGGACGCCGAGCTCGCGGCCGCCTTCGAGCGCCGGCCGCGTCAGCGGCCCGAGCGCGCCTGATCGTCCTTGCGTTCGCGCGCGTACTCGGCCTGCAGGTCGCGCAGCCTCGCGTCCACCTGCGAGGCGGCGAAGAAGTCGAGCCCCCCGCCGCGCTGCGCGAGGCGCAACTGCTCGATCGCGGCCAGCCAGGCGCCGGCGAGCGCGTATTCCTCCGCCGACGCGCGGTGGGCCAGCCCGCTCTCACCCAGCCCCCCGTGCGCGCGCGCCAGCATCCGCCACAACAGCGGCTCGGACTTGTAGAGTCTCGTCTGCTCGGAGAGAAAGCGCACCGCGGCGTGGAAGTCGCGCATCTCGAGCATCGCCTCGGCCTGCAGGTGCACGAGCGCGCGCGCCCCCACGAAGCGGCCCGCGGCGGCCCCGGCGAGCGCGAGTGCGCCGCGCGCGTCGCCGGCGACGAGCCTCGCGCGCGCCGCGAGCGCCTCCACGAACGGGTGGCCCTGATCGATCAGCCCGCGCAACTGCGCGATCGCGGCTTCGGCCGCCGCCACGTCGCGCTGCGCGAGCGCGCTCACCGCCACGCCGAACCAGGCGGCGGTCTCGTCGGTGGTGGTCTTGTCGCGGATCTGGCGCTCGAACTGGGCGCGCGCGGCCTGCAGCCCGTCCACGGAGGGGTTCGCGGTGGCCGCGAGCTTGGCCCGGATCAGCCTGAACTCGAGGCTGTCCGAGTGCTGTCGGTACCTCCCCTCCTGCACCCTGGTCTGCATGTCGGCGATGCGCTCGGCCGTGAGCGGGTGGCTGCGCATGTATGCCGGCGCGCTGCTCTCGTACACGCGCGAGGCCTGCTGCAGCCGGCCGAAGAACGCGGCCATCCCGTTCGCGTCGTAGCCCGCCTGGCGAACCATCTCGAGCCCCACGCGGTCGGCTTCGCGCTCGGCGTCGCGCGAGAACGAGAGCATCTGCTGGTGCTGCACGCCGCTCGCCATCGCGGCGATCCCCGCCGCCCCCTGCGGATTCGAGCGCGCCGCGAGCGCCGCCAGCACCAGCCCGGCGAGCACCGCGAGCGTGCTCTGGCGCTGCTCGGAGAGCATCCGCGCGATGTGGCGCTGCGTGACGTGGCCGATCTCGTGCGCGATCACCGACGCGAGCTCGGATTCGCTGTGCGCGGCCACCACGAGCCCGGTGTGCACCCCCACGAACCCGCCCGGAAGCGCGAACGCGTTGAGCGACGACTCGCGCATCGCGAACAGCTCGAATCCGTACCCGCGCGCCGCCGGCCCGGCGGTGAGGCGCGCCGCGAGCCTGCCGAGGTAGCCGCTGAGCTCGACGTCGTCGAGGTACGCCGGGTCGCGCCGGATCTCGCGCATGATCGACTCGCCCAGCCGGCGCTCGGTCGCGGGCGAGAGCTCGTCGGCGGCGGCGTCGCCGAGCCGCGGCAGCGCGTCGGCCTGCGGCAGCGCGCGGGCGGGCGCGAGCGCGAGCGCGCACGCGAGCGAGAGCACGCCCGCACGCCTCGCGAGGGGCCTGGCGTTCGTTGCTCGCATCGACGGTCTGGGCAAGCGCGGCTCGTGTAAAGAATTGTTAATTATGCGGCGCTCCTTGCCGCGCTTGCTATGATAGCCGCGCACATCGCCACGACATGAACTCGCCACTCACGCACTTCGACGCCGCCGGCCACGCGCACATGGTGGACGTAACGTCCAAACCGGTCACGCACCGGGTTGCGATCGCGGGCGGCTCGATCCGGATGCTGCAGCGCACGCTCTCGCTGATCGTCCAGGGCGACGCGAACAAGGGCGACGTGATCGGCGTGGCCCGGATCGCGGCGATCCAGGCCGCCAAGCGCACCTGGGAGCTGATCCCGCTGTGCCACCCGATCGCGATCACCCGCATCGCGGTCGACTTCGAGATCCGCGAACAGGAATCCTCGGTCGCGTGCACGGCGCGGGTGGAGTGCGACGGCAAGACGGGCGTGGAGATGGAGGCCCTCACCGCCGTGCAGGTTGCGCTGCTCACGATCTACGACATGTGCAAGGCCGCCGACCGCGGCATGGTGATCGAGCGCGTGCGCCTGCTCGAGAAGCACGGCGGCAAGTCGGGCAGCTTCATCGCGGGCGACTGAGCCCGCGTCACGCACCCCGAGCTCGCAATGAAACGAACCAGAACGGGCAGCCGCTCGTCGCGCGGGCGCTGGATCGCGCTCGCGCTCGTCGTGGCGCTCGGCGCGGCCGGCTACTGGGCCTGGAGCGAGCGGGAGGCCGGGCGCAGCGCGCCGGTCTATCGCACGGCGCAGGTGGCGCGCGGCCCGATCAGCGCGAGCGTGTCCGCGTCGGGCACGCTCAACCCGGTGGTTGCGGTGCCGGTGGGCTCGCAGGTCTCGGGGCAGGTGAAGGAAGTGCTGGTCGACTTCAACGACGAGGTGCGCAAGGGGCAGCTGGTCGCGCGCATCGACCCCGAGACTTTCGAATACCGGGTGCGCCAGTCGCAGGCCGACGTGGAGGCCGCGAGCGCGCAGGTGCTCACGGCGCAGGCCAACGTGAGCGCGGCGCGCGCTGCGGTCTCGCGCGCGCAGAGCGTCCTCGCCGAGGCCGAGCGCGACCTGGGGCGCAAGCAGGCGCTGGTCGAGCGCGGTTTCATTTCTCCGGCCGAGCTCGACCGCGCGAAGGCGGCCGTGACCTCCACCACCGAAGACCTCCGCGGCGCGCGCGCGCAGATCGAGGTCGCGCAGGCGCAGACGCGCAGCGCCGAGTCGGTGGTCAAGCAGCGCGAGGCGCAGCTCGCGCAGGCGCGCGTCGACCTCGAGCGCACGGCGATCCGCGCGCCGGTCGACGGCATCGTGATCAAGAAGTCGATCGAGCGCGGACAAACCGTGGCCGCGAGCCTGCAGGCGCCCGAGCTGTTCGTGATCGCGCGCAGCCTGCGCGAGATGCAGGTGGAGACCTCGGTGGACGAGGCCGAGATCGGCAAGGTCAAGGCGGGGCAGCGGGCCACGTTCACGGTCGACTCGTTCCCCGGGCGCAACTTCGCCGGCGAGGTGCTGCAGGTGCGCAAGGCGGCGCAGACGGTGCAAAACGTCGTCACCTACACCGTCGTGGTGTCGGCCGCGAACACCGACCTCGCGCTCGTTCCGGGCATGACCGCCAACGTGCGCATCGTCACCGAGCAGCGCGAGAACGTGCTCAAGGTGCCGAACGCGGCGCTGCGCTTCCGCCCGCCCGACTTCCAGGAACCGCAACCCGGCCGCGCGGCGCGCGAAGGCGCGATCGGCGCGCTCGCCGGAGGCGTGTCGCGGCTGGTGGCGGCGGCGCACGCCCAGGGCCAGCCGCCGGCGCAGGGTCAGGGCGGCGGCGCGCTGGCGCAGTTTCGCGCGCGCCTCGAGCGCGACCTCTCGCTCACCGACGCGCAAAAGCAGCAGGTGGACGCGATCTTCGCCGCGATGCGCGAGAAGTTCGCCGCGATCCGCGAAGCGCCCGAGGGCGAGCGCGCGGCGCTGCGCGAGCGCAACCGCGCCGAGCTGCGCGAGCGGATCGCCGAGATCCTCAACCCCGGCCAGCGCGCCCGCTACCTCGAGATCGTGGCCGAGATCAGCGGCCGGCAACCGTCGCGCGGGCGCGTCTTCGTCCTCGACGAGACGGGCAAGCCCCGGCCGGTCCAGGTGCGCACCGGTCTGAGCGACGGCAGCTTCACCGAAGTGAGCGGCGAAGGCATCAAGGAGGGCGACACGGTGGTGATCGGGCTCGTCAGCGCCACCGGCGCCAGCGCGCCGCCGCCACGGCAGTCCGCGCCGCGCCTGCCGTTCTGAGGCGCAGGCACTTGAACGCCCCGATCATCCGCACCCGCGACCTGTGCAAGCAGTACCGCATGGGCGACACCACCGTGCACGCGCTGCGCGGCGTCACGCTCGACATCGCGCCCGGCGAGCTGGTGGCCGTGATGGGCCCGAGCGGCTCGGGCAAGTCCACCTTCATGAACGTGCTCGGCTGCCTCGACCTGCCCACCACCGGTCACTACGAGCTGGCGGGCGAGAGCGTGGTGGATCTCGACGCCGATGAACTGGCCGCCATCCGCAACCAGCGCGTGGGTTTCGTGTTCCAGCAATTCAACCTGCTGCCGCGCACTTCGGCCCAGGAAAACGTGGAGCTGCCGCTGCTGTACTCGCCCACGCCGGCGGACGAGCGTCGCGAGCGCGCGCTGCAGCGGCTCGAGCAGGTGGGGCTGGGCGACCGGATCGACCACCACCCGAGCCAGCTCTCGGGCGGGCAGCAGCAGCGCGTGGCGATCGCGCGCGCGCTGGTCAACGATCCGGTGCTGATCCTCGCCGACGAGCCCACCGGCGCGCTCGATTCGCGCACCAGCCTCGAGGTGATGGCGCTGCTGCAGCAGCTCAACCGCGCGGGCATGACGGTGGTCATCGTCACCCACGAGCGCGACATCGCCGCGTTCGCGTCGCGCATCGTGCTGTTTCGCGACGGCGCGGTCGTGTCCGACCTCGCGAACGAGGCGCACGACGCCGCCGCCGCCCTCGCCGCGGCCGACGATCGGGCCGCCGACGATCGGGCCGCCGACGATCGGGCCGGCGACGATCGGGCCGGCGCTGCGCAGGCCGCGGCGCAGGCGGCGCACTGAGCGCGGCCGGGGGGCGCAGCACGATGAGCTTCCTCTCCACGCTGCGGGTCGCGCTCAACGCGCTGCGGGTGAACAAGCTGCGCTCGATGCTGACGATGCTCGGCATCATCATCGGCGTGGCCGCCGTGATCGCGATGATCGCGGTGGGCGGCGGCGCGCAGGCGCGGATCGAGGAGCAGATCCGCAGCCTGGGCGCGAACGTGATGATCGTGCTGGCCGGTTCCACGACCAGTTCGGGCATCCGCCTGGGCGCCGGCGCGGCGCAGACGCTCACCGAGGACGACGCGCGCGCGATCGCGCTCGAGGTGGACAACGTGGTGGCCGCCCCGACGATGCGAGGCACCGGACAGATGGTGTTCGGCAACACCAACTGGTCGGCCGTCGTCTACGGCGCAACGCCCGAGTACTTCGAGGTGCGCGAGTGGAAGATCGTGGCCGGTCGCGGCTTCGAGCCCAACGAGCTCTCCGGCGCGGGCAAGGTCGGGGTGATCGGCCAGACGCTGGTGCGCCAGCTGTTCGGCGAGAACATGCCGCTCGAGTCGGTGGTGGACCAGACGATCCGCGTGCGCAAGGTGCCCGTCACGATCATCGGCGTGCTCGACCGCAAGGGCCAGAGCGCGCTGGGCCAGGATCAGGACGACGTGCTGTTCGTTCCGCTCGCCACCGCCCGCAGCCGCCTGTTCGGATCGGCGCACGGCAGGCTGCGTCGCGTGAGCGTGATCAACGTCAAGGTGGTCGAGGGCGCCGACATGAAGGTGGCCGAGGAGCGCATCAGGGAATTGCTGCGCCAGCGCCACCGGCTGCAGGCCGGGCAGGAAGACGACTTCACGATCCGCAACCTCACCGAGATGCTCCAGGCGCAGGAGCAGTCGAGCCGCGTGCTCTCGCTGCTGCTCGCGGCGGTGGCCTCGGTCTCGCTGCTCGTGGGCGGCATCGGCATCATGAACATCATGCTGGTCTCGGTAACCGAGCGCACGCGCGAGATCGGGCTGCGCATGGCGGTGGGCGCGCGCGGGCGCGACATCCTCAACCAGTTTCTGATCGAGGCCGTGACGCTGTCGCTGATCGGCGGCGTGATCGGCGTCGTGCTCGGCGTGGCCAGCTCCTACGCGATCGGCAACTTCGCCGGCTGGGCCACCGTGATGCGCCCCGAGTCGGTGGTGCTCGCGGTGGGGTTCGCGGCGGGGGTGGGCGTGTTCTTCGGTTACTACCCCGCGCGCAAGGCGTCGCGCCTGCTGCCGATCGACGCGCTGCGCTACGAGTAGCGCGCCGCGGCCTCAGCGCCCGTGCGGTGCGCCGCCCTCGAGCCAGGCCGGAGCTCCGCTGCTCAGAGCTGAAAGCCCAGCCACAGCACCAGGCCCTCGCCGATGCTGCGCACCAGCCCCGGCGCGCGCGGCTGGCACGGCGCGGCCGCGGCTAGCTCCCGCTCCACCCATTGGGCGAATCGCTGCACGTCGCGGCGCGAATAGAACGCCGTCATCAGCTCGTAGTTCAGGAACAGCGACCGGCTGTCGAGGTTGAGCGATCCGCACAGCGCGAGCGTGTCGTCCACCACGACCGCCTTGGCGTGCGTCATCCGCGCCGAGAGCCAGACCTTCGCGCCGGCCGCGGTCAGCTCGCGGATCGAGCGGTTGCGCGCGATGTCGGCCAGGCGGTGGTTCGAGCGCGCCGGGATCAGCAGGTCGACGCGCACGCCCCGGCGCGCCGCAAGCACCAGCGCCATGAGCAGGCTCTCGTCCGGGACCAGGTAGGGCGTGGTCGCCAGGATGCGCTCGCGCGCGCCGTGAAACGCCGCGAGCATCAGCATGTGCAGCGTGTCGTCGGCGTAATCGGGGCCGGTTGGAATCATCTGCCCCACCGACAGGCCGCGCTCGAGCGCGCTGCCGAGCTGGTGCGCGGCCTGCGCGGGCGGCGCGGGCGCCTTCGCTGCGGTGGCGTCGTCGTTGCGCGCGAACGCCCAGTCGGCCTGAAAGATCGCCGCCGCCTCGCCCGCGAGCGGGCCGCGCAGGTCGAAGCTGAGGTCGCTCCACGGCTCGCGCCCGTCCGCGCCGTCGAAGTACTCGCCCGCGAGGTTGCGCCCGCCGCTCCAGAGCCGCTCGCCGTCGGCGATCAGCACCTTGCGGTGGTTGCGCAGGTTGGTGCGGCCCGTGGGCGGCCACTGCACCGGCCAGCGCAGCGGCGGCACGAAGCGCACGACTTCGATCCCGCGCGCCTGCACCTCGGAGAAGTCGCGCCGCCCCCCCATCAGCGCACCCACGCCGTCGACCAGCAGCCGCACCCGCACGCCCTCGCGCGCGCGCCGCGCGAGCCTGTCGAGCAGGCGCTCGCCGAACTCGTCGCGGCCGAGCAGGACGGTGCTCAGGTCGAGCGAGTGCCGGGCGGCGTCCACGAGTTCGTCGAGCGCGCGGCGCGCCTGCCCGCCGTCTTGGTGCAGGCGCAGGTCCCAGTACGACAGCGGCGGGGCCAGCCCCATCGACGCGGTGAGCCGTTGCGCCCACGCGGGCACGACGCGCTCGTCGAGCGCGCCGGCGGGCAGGGCCGTGCGCGCCTTGACCTTGGGGAGCTTGCGCGTGCCGAACAGCAGGTAAAGGGGCACCCCGATCTCGGGCAGCAGCAGGATCATCAGCAGCCAGCCGATCGCCGCGGACGGGTGGCGGCGCTGCTGCAGCGTGCGCGACCCCACCGCGTACACGAGCAGACCGAACACGGTGAGCAGGCCGTGCAGCGTGAACAGGTCGGCGGGTGCGGATGCGGTCATCGCCTTCGATGTTATATCCTAGGCAGTTCCCCGCTGCGAGGCATTCCCGATGGACCTCAACTTTTCGTCCGAAGACGCCGCGTTTCGCGACGAGGTGCGCGAGTGGCTCGCCGCCAACATCCCGGCCGACCTGCGCGCCAAGGTGCTCGAGTACCAGGAGCTGTCCAAGGACGACCTGGTGCGATGGCACAAGATCCTGGCCAAGAAGGGCTGGATCGCGCCCGCCTGGCCCACCGAGTGGGGGGGCACGGGCTGGAGCGCGGTGCAGCGCTACATCTTCGAGGAGGAATCGGCGCTCGCCGGCGCGCCGCCGGTCGCGCCCTTCGGGCCGACGATGTGCGCACCGGTGCTGCTGCGATTCGGCACCGAGGCGCAGAAGAAGCGTTTCCTGCCCAGCATCTACGACGGCAGCGTGTTCTGGTGCCAGGGCTACTCGGAGCCCGGCGCGGGCTCGGACCTGGCCTCGCTCAAGACGCGCGCCGAACGGCGCGGCGACCACTACGTGGTCAACGGCCAGAAGACCTGGACCACGCTCGGGCACTACGGCGAGTGGATCTTCTGCCTCGTGCGCACCGGCTCGGACACCGCCAAGAAGCAGGACGGCATCAGCTTCCTGCTCATCGACATGGCCACCCCCGGCATCACGGTGCGGCCCCTGGTGCTGCTCGACGAGGGGCACGAGGTCAACGAGGTGTTCTTCGACGACGTGAAGGTGCCCGTCGAGAACCTCGTGCACGAGGAGAACAAGGGCTGGACGGTAGCCAAGTACCTGCTCGGGCACGAGCGGCTGAACACCGGCCGCATCGGCGCGTCGAAGCGCGAGCTGGCCAAGCTCAAGTCGATGGCCGCGAAAGCGCTCAACCACGGCCGGCCGCTGCTCGACGACCTGCGCTTTCGCGATCGTCTGTCGCGGGTGGAGATCGAGCTGATGGCGCTGGAGGTCACCAACATGCGCTTCCTCGACGAGATGCGGCGCACGGGCAACATCGGCCCCGAGGTGTCGATGCTCAAGATCAAGGGCACCGAGATCCAGCAGGCGCTCACCGAGCTCACGATGCAGGTGGCCGGGCCGGCGGCGCACGCGTTCAAGCCGATCCACTACGACGGGTTCGACGCGTTCACGGCGTCGCTCGCGCCGCGCTACTTCAACTTCCGCAAGACCTCGATCTACGCGGGCTCGAACGAAATCCAGCGCAACATCTACTCGAAGATGGCGCTCGGCCTGTAGGCGCAGAAAAATGAACTTCGAACTGACCGAAGACCAGAAGCTGCTGGCCGACAGCGTCCGGCGGATGATCGAGCGGCACTACGACTTCGACGCGCGCAGGAAGATCATCGCCTCGGCCGAGGGCTTCAGCGCCGAGGTCTGGTCCACGCTCGCCGAACTCGGCCTGCTCGGCCTGGCCGTGCGCGAGGACAACGGCGGATTCGGCGGCGGCGCCAACGACCTGGTCCCGGTGATGGAGGCGATCGGCGAGGGCCTGCTGGTCGAGCCCTTCGCCGACACGGTTGCAACGGCCCGCCTCGTGGAGCGCGCCGGCAACGCCGCGCAGCGCGCTGCCGTGCTGCCCGCGGTGGTCGATGGGAGCGCCCGCCTCGCGCTCGCCTGGGCCGAGCGGGCGTCGCGCTACGACCTCGAGGGCATCGCCACCCGCGCGCGCCGCGACGGCGGGGGCTGGGTGCTCGACGGCGAGAAGGTCGCCGTGGCCGGCGCGCCGCTCGCCGGGCGCATCGTCGTCACCGCGCGCACCGCCGGCGAGCCGGGCGAGCGCGCGGGGGTCGCCCTGTTCCTCCTCGACCCGGGCACCGCGGGCGTCACGATCAACAGCTATCGCGCGCAGGACAGCACGCGCGCGGCCGACATCAGGCTCGCCGGCGTTCGGCTTGCGCCCGACGCGCTGCTCGGCGCCGAGGGCGAAGGGCTCGCCGCGCTCGAGGAGGCGGTGGACTTCGCCTGCGCGCTCACCTGCGCCGAGGCGGTGGGCGCGATGCAGTCGGCCTGCGAGGCCACGCTCGAGTACCTGAAGACGCGCCAGCAGTTCGGCGTTCCGATCGGCACGTTCCAGGCGCTGCAGCACCGCATCGTCGACATGTACATCAGCACCGAGCAGGCGCGCTCGATCGCCTACCTCGCCTGCGCCCGCGTCGACGGCGCGGCGAGCGCCGGCGAGCGCAGCCGCACGGTGGCGGCCGCGCGCGTGAAGATCAGCGACGCCGCGCGCCACGTGGGCCAGGAGTCGATCCAGCTGCACGGCGGCATGGGGATGACCGACGAGATGAAGGTGAGCCACACCTTCAAGCGGCTGACGACGATCTCGCAGGCGTTCGGAGACGCCGACCACTGGCTGGGCCGGTTCGCCGCTACCGAAACAGCAGCGTAGCCAGCCCCAGGAAGATGAAGAACCCCATGCTGTCGGTGCTGAACGTGAGCAGCACCGACGAGCCGATCGCCGGGTCGCGCCCGGCCCGCTCGAGCCCGAGCGGCACCGCCATCGCGATCAGCGCGCCCACGATCAGGTTGAGGATCATCGCCAGCGTCATCGTCAGGCCCAGCATCCGCCCCTGATCCGAATCGCTGTACAGCCACCAGGCGAAGAGCCCGGCGATTCCGCCCCAGACGATGCCGTTGAGCGCGGCGATCGCGAGCTCCTTGCCCAGCAGCCTGCGCGCGTTCGACGCGTTGATCTGCCCCAGCGCGAGGGAGCGGATGATCAGCGTCATCGTCTGGTTCCCCGAATTCCCGGCGATGCCGGCGACGATCGGCATCAGCGCCGCCAGCGCGACCACCTTGCCGATCGTGCCCTCGAACGCGTCGATCACGCGCGAGGCGAAGAACGCCGTGCACAGGTTCAGCGCCAGCCACAGCCAGCGGTTCTTCGCCGAGTTCCAGACGCTGGCGAACAGGTCTTCCTCCTCGCGCAGGCCCGCCTGCTGCAGCAGGTCGGCCTCGCCCTCCTCGCGGATCACGTCGAGCACCTCGGCCACCGTGAGCCGGCCCACGAGCCGGCCCTGGCGGTCAACGACCGGCGCCGACAGCAGGTCGTAGCGCTCGAACGCCTGCGCCGCGTCCTCCACCTCGTCGAGCGGATCGAGCGAGAGCAGGTCGGTGTGCATCACGTCGGCCACCTTCGCGTCGGGCTCGTTCACCAGCAGGTCGCCCAGGCGCAGCGCGCCGGTGAGCGTGTTGCCGCGGTCCACGACGAACACCTGGTCGGTGTTCTCGGGCAGCTCGTCGAAGCGGCGCAGGTAGCGCAGCACCGTTTCCAGCGTGATGTCCTCGCGCACCTTCACGAAGTCGAAGTCCATGCGCGCGCCGACCGTGTCCTCCTCGTACGACAGCGCGGCGCGCAGCTGGGCACGCTCGTCGGGCGTGAGCTGGCGGCTCACCTCCTCGACCACGTCCGCCGGGAGGTCGGGGGCGAGGTCGGCGATCTCGTCGGCGTCGAGCGACTCCACCGCGCCCACCAGCTCGTCGCGGTTCATCGAGTCGATCAGCGTCTCGCGCACCGCGTCGGACACCTCGAGCAGGATCTCGCCGTCGCGCTCGGCGCCCACCAGGTCCCAGGTGATCAGGCGCTCCTCGAGCGGAAGCGCCTCGAGAATGTAGGCGACGTCGGCCGGGTGCAGCCCCTCGACGCGCGTGCGAAGCTCGTTGAGCGCCTGGCGGTGCACGAGCTGCTCCACCAGGTCGCGCCGCTCGGCGCGGTCGCCCTGGTGCTGCAGGTGCGTGACCTCCTCCACCAGGCGGTGCCGGCGCAGCAGCTCCTGCACCTCGCCGAGCGCGCGCGAGGCGTCCTCGGGGTCGCGCGGGGAGGGGGCTGGCGTCAGCGCGACGCCCTCCCGCTCGATCGTTTCAGTGTCCTGCCCGGCCATGTTCGTCGTGATCCGACGCGCCGAGCTGCCTCGTCAGCGGTCGTTGCGGCGGATCTTGCTCGATCTGTGTCCTGGAATCGTGTCCACGCCCGTCTTCGTAACCCACGACCGCCCTCGGGCGGCAATTGCGACAGCGCGCATTGTAGGCCGTGGGCACGCGCTTCGTAACCCTCGACGCGCGCGGCGCCCCGCGGCTGTCAGGGCAGCGCCACGGTGCCCATCCACCGCTGCACGAACTGCACCCGGCGCGCGAGCGCCGGCGAGTCGCGGTTGCGGTCGAAAAACCGCGGCCTGGGCAGCATCGCCGCCATCGTCGCCGCCTGCGCCGGGCCGAGCTGGGCGGCGCTCACGCCCCAGTAGTGCTGCGCAGCCGCCTCCGCGCCGAACACGCCCTCGCCCCACTCGGCCACGTTGAGGTAGATCTCGAGGATGCGCCGCTTGCTCATCACCGCCTCGATCATGTAGGTGATCGCGACCTCCTGGCCCTTGCGCAGGTAGCTCCGCTCGCCCGAGAGAAAGAGGTTCTTGGCCAGCTGCATCGTGATCGTGGAGCCGCCGCGCACGACCTTGCCCCTGCGCATGTTGTCCTCGATCGCCTTCTCGATCGCGTCCCAGTCCACGCCCTCGTGCGTGGTGAACCGCGCGTCCTCGGCCGCGATCACCGCGCGCGCGAGGTGCCGCGAGATGCGCGCGTAGGGCACCCACCGGTGACGCAGCGCCGCGCCCGGGTCCTTCTCGCGCATGCGCTCGAGCCGATCGCTCATGAAGCTCGTGGTGCTCGGGTCGAACTGCGTCCACCAGAGGATTCGCGCCAGGTACCAGCCCTGCAACGCGACGATCGCGCCGAGCGCGAGCGCGAGAACGAGGCCCGCCGCGCGCAGCACGCCGCGGGTGCTGCCCTGCTTGGGGCGCGCGTGCCCGTGGCCGCGCCCGCGCGACGCGAGGCGCTTGCGCAAGACCGCGAGCACCCCGCCCTTTTTCGCCGGCGCGCGCCCGCCTGCCGGCGCGCCCTTGCCCGCGCGCCGCCTCGAGCGCCGCCCCGCTGTTGGCCACGCCATTGCGCGAGCGCCTTCAGCCCGGGGCGAGCTCGCGGCGCAGCCGCTGGTAGACCGGATCGGTGAGCGGGCGCACGCCGCGCCAGATCAGGAACGATTCGGCCGCCTGCTCCACCAGCATGCCCAGGCCGTCGAGCACGCTCGCCGCGCCCGCCTCGCGCGCCGCGCGCATGAACGGCGTGGCGCGCGCCCCGTACATCATTTCGTAGGCGAGCGCCGCTCCTCGCAGCACCGCCGGGGGCACCGGCGGCGCGGCGTCGGCGAGCGCCGACGAGGTCGCGTTCACGACCAGGTCGAACGGCTCCGCGGCCGCGAGCGCGTCGAAGCCGCTCCCGCTCACCCGCGCATCCTGTGCCGACGAGGCCAGTTCCACCGCGCGCCCGGCGGTGCGGTTCGCGATCGCCAGGCGCGCGACGCCGGCGTCGAGCAGCGGTCGCAGCACCCCGCGCGCCGCGCCGCCCGCGCCGAGCAGCAGCACGCGCGCGCCGGAGAGCGCAAGCCCCGCGCGCTGCTCGATGTCGCGCACCAGGCCCGCGCCGTCGGTGTTCTCGCCCATCGCCTCGCCCTCGCCGAACGCCAGCACGTTCACCGCACCAGCGGCGAGCGCGCGCGCCGAGCGCCGCGTGGCGTAGCGAAACGCGTCGACCTTGAAGGGCAGCGTGACGTTGAGGCCGGCGCCGCCCTCGGCGCGAAAGCGGTCCACGGTGGCGACGAAGGCGCCGGGCTCGGCGAGCAGGCGCTCGTAGACGAGGTCCTGCCCGGTCTGCGCCGCGAACTGCGCGTGGATCGACGGCGAGAGGCTGTGCGCGACCGGGTTGCCGATCACCGCGTAGCGATCGGTCATTTCACGGGCACCGCGCTGGTGGCGAGGGTGTCGTTGGTGAAGGTCCAGGTGCGCACGATCTGGAGGATGTCGCCGTCGCGCGCCATCTCGGGCGGAAAGCGCTCGTAGGGCGCCCCGGCGAAGACGATCTGGCGCACCGCGCGGTTGAGCGCCTCGTAGCGCGACTTGCGGTTCACGATCACGTCCACGACGTTGCCGTGGCGGTCGATCTCCACCGTGATGATCAGCGAGTCGTACATGCGCCCGCGCGCCTCGGGCGGGTAGCGCTCGGTGCCGATGCGCTCGATCCGCGCAACCCAGTCCTCCACGTAGCGCGCGTAGCTCACGCCGACCGCGTTCACGCCGTAGGTGAGCCGCTTCGGGCGCTTGTTGTAGTCCGATATCTGGCGGTCGATCTGCGCCTGCATCCGCTTGATCGCCTGGTCCACGTCCTGGTCGTCCGCTCCCTGCGAGGTTGCCGCGGCGCTCTCGGGCCGGTCGCGCGGCGCGGGAAGCTGGTAGCTCCCCTTGGCCATCGCCAGCAGCTTGCGCTGCTGCTGCTCGAGCTCCTGCACGCGGCGGCGCTGCTCGCGGATCTCGGTGCCGTCGGACACGCGCGCGTCGGCCGGGAGCGGCGAGCGCGCGCGGCCCGCGTCGCGATCGCCCCCGCCTTCCATGTCGACCTGGGCCAGCACGTCGTGCTTGAGCGGCTTCGCGTCGGTGCGCGCGTTGAGCAGCACCACCTCGAGGCGCGAGTCCTGCGGGGCGATGCGCAGCGGCGCCGGCGGCGCGAACTTCAGCGCCAGCACCAGCGCGTGCAGCGCGAGCGACGCCAGCACCCCGAGCGTGAGCGGGTCGCGAAGCGACACGCCGGCCGCGAAACGCGGCATCGCCAGCAGGCCCGGCACCAGCGCGCGCACGGGGCGTCAGCCCTGCTCGGCGAACTCGGCCTCGTCGGCCACGTCGTCGCCCGGTTCGTCGACGAAGTCCTCCGCCCTGTCGGGCGCGGGCGTCGCCGCCGGCCCCACGTAGCGCGCCTGCACCGACAGGTCGACCTCGTCGGTGGCGACGATGTCCACCATGATCCTTCGGCCCGGCTGCGTGGGCGGCAGGTCGGGCATGCGGAAATAGAGCGGCGCGTCGCCCAGCCGCACGAGATCGTCGCGCACCACGACCGCCTCGGCGCGCGCGAGCTGGCGCTGCGCGATCCAGCGCAGGCACCAGTAACGCTCCATGCGGGTCTGGAACTCGGCGTACGCGGCGTGGCGCGCCTCGAACGCCGAGATGATCGCGAACAGCCCGGCGTCGTTGGCGGCGAACGGCGGGCGCTCGCCCGAGAGCACCGAGATCAGCTGGCGCTGGTTGGTGAGGTCGACGTAGCGGCGCAGCGGCGAGGTCGACCAGACGTACTGCGCCACGCCCAGGCCGTCGTGCGGCAGCGCGTGCGTGCTCATGCGCACGCGCCCGGCCTGCTGCGAGCGATAGACGCCGGGGACGCCGTGGCGCGCGAGCAGCGCGCCCCACTCGCTGTTCGCCAGGATCATCATCTCGGCCACGATGCGGTCGAGCGGCGCGTCGCGCCTTCGCTGCACGATGCTCACCCGCTCGCCCTCGACGACGAAGGTGAAGTCGGTGCGAAAGCGCGGCTCGGGCTTGCCGCGCACGCGCTCGCGGCCGCCTCCGAGCGCGAGCGCAAAGCGCCACAGCGCGCGCAGCGCGTCGCCGCAAGGCAGCTCGGCATCGGCATCGGCCAGGGCCGCTTCGGTCACGACCGACTCGAGCTGGTCGTGGCGCAGGTTGTGCGAGATGCGCACGCGCTCGAGCCGGCTGAACAGGTTGCGGATCGTGACGCCGTCGGCGTCGAGATCGGCGTACAGCGAGAGCGCGGGGCGCTCGCAACCCGCGTCGAGCGAGTACTCGGCCACCACCGCGGCCGGAAGCATCGTGATCTTCTCGCCCGGCATGTAGACGGTGGACATGCGCTCGCGCGCGGCGAGGTCGAGCGGCGCGTCGCGGTCGATCGCGATGGCGGGCGCCGCGATGTGCACGCCCACCCGCAACCCTCCGTCGGGCAGCGCCACGACCGAGAGCGCGTCGTCGATCTCGGTCGTGCTGGAATCGTCGATCGAGAACGCGTCGCACTCGGCCGGCGGCAACGACCCGGCCAGCGGCTCGGCAGCGCCTGCGCGCGCCTGCGCGATCGCGGGCGCGAACCCGGTTCCGCCCGGGAAGTACTCCTGCTCGAAGCGGCGCATGTGCAGCGCGCGCGTCGACTCGAAGGCGCCCACTTCCATCAGCAGGCGCTCGGGCGTCTTGTGCACCAGTTCGCAGGCGCGCGCCACCGCCCGGAACTCCACTCCCTGCTTGTCGGGCCGCACCAGCAGGTCGACCGCGATCGCGCCAACCCGCTCCGGCAGCTCGCCCTGGGCCAGTGCCCGCGACATCCGCTCGATCTCCTGCGCCTCGCGTTCGCGGCGCTCGAGCGCGGCGAGCGCGAGCTTGAGCGTTTCGGGCGGCGCGGGCCGGTATCGCCCGCGGCCCTTGCGATAGAAGTACACCGGCGCCTCGTGCAGCCGCGACAACAGGCCCGCGCGCTGCGCCGCGCTCGGCGCGTCGCCGAAGTACTCGCGCGCGAGCTCCTCGAAACCGAACTCGTCCTGCGGCGCGCACTCCCAGAGGAAGTCGACGTCGATCTCGCGTGCGACCGCTTGCGCCTGCGCCAGCAATTCGGCGGGCGACGGGCTGTCGTAGCGCATCAGCACGTGCGCGCCCTTGACCTTGCCGCGCTTGCCGCTCGCGTGCTCGACCTGCAGGCTCGCTCCGGCCTCCGAAAGCACGGTGCCCGCCTTGAAGCCGCCGTCTTCTTCGAACAGGACGTGAGTCATGGAGTGGCCGATTATACGGGCGGGGTCGCGCCGGCGCGGGGCGCATCCGTCGGGCCGATCGTCGGCGCGAGGTCTCGGGATCGCGGGCGCCAAGCCTTAGAATCGCGACCCACCCCACGCAGAGGCCGCCTGATGCCCGGCTGGATCTGGATCGCTTTCACGGTAGGCGCCGCCGGCACGCAGACGCTTCGCAACGCGCTGCAGCGCAGCCTCACCGAGCGGCTCGGCACGATCGGGGCCACGCACGTGCGCTTCCTGTTCGGCCTGCCCTTCGGCCTGTTGCTGCTCGGCCTGACCGCGGCCACCACCGGGCTCGACCAGGTCACGCTGTCGCGGGACTTCGCCGCGTGGACCGCGCTCGGGGCCCTGATGCAGATCCTCGGCACCGCGCTGATGCTCGCGGCGATGCGCGAGCGCAGTTTCGTCGTGGCGACCGCGTACGTGAAGACCGAGCCGGTGCAGATCGCGGTGTTCGGTTTCGTGTTCCTGGGCGAGTCGCTCGGCGCCGCCGGCACGCTCGCGGTGCTGGTGGCCACCGCCGGCGTGCTGCTGATGTCGGTTCCCGCCGCAGGGGTCGCGCGTGGCGCGGGCGGACTGCGTCCCGCCCTGCTCGGGATCGCCTCGGGGGCGATGTTCGCGCTCTCCGCGGTGGGGTTCAGGGGTGCGATCCTGGCGCTCGGCGACGCGGATTTCCAGGTGCGCGCGACCACGACGCTGGCCGCCTCGCTCACGCTGCAAAGCGCCGTCCTCACGACCTGGCTCGCGTTGCGCGCCCCGCGCGTGCTGGGCGAGGTGCTGCGGGCCTGGCGTCCCTCGCTGCTCGCCGGCTTCGCCGGGGCGCTCGCCTCGCAACTGTGGTTTCTCGCATTCGCGCTTCAGCCGGCGGCGGCCGTGCGCACGGTGGCGCTGGTCGAGATCCTGTTCGCGCAGATCGCCTCGCGCCGGCTGTTCTCGCAGCCCGCGTCGCGGCGCGACCTGGCCGGCATCGCGCTGATGGTGGCGGGCGTGGCCCTGCTGCTGCTCACGCGCGGCTAGGCGCGCGCGGCCGCGGTGTCGAGGCGCTACGCCCGCAGCAGCCCGGCGAACGAGAGCACCTCGTCCACGTACTGCTCGAAATCGGACAACCCGTGGTCGCCGCCCTGCACGACGATCTGCTTCGCGCCCCGGTAGTGCGCGACCATCTCGCGCCAGTCGAGCAGCTCGTCGCCGGTCGCGGCGACCAGCAGGTAGCGCCGCGCGAAGGTGATCGCGCTCACCTGCAGCGAGAGCAGCTCGTCCACGTGCGCCGGCAGGAATTCGAAGGGCGTGTCGTCGTGGTACATCGTCTGCGCGCCCACCTGCGAGCGCAGGTCGCGCGCCGGGTAGACGGCCGGGTTGATCACCACGGCGCGGCACCCCAGCCGCTCGGCCAGCCAGGTGGCGTAGAAGCCGCCGAGCGAACTGCCCACGAGCGTGTCGGACACTTCCGGGCGCAACGCGCGGCGCACCAGCGCAACCGCCTCCAGCGGCGAAGCCGGCAGCTGCGGGCAGCAGAAACTGGCGCTGCAACCGAGCTCGCGCATGCGCTCGGCGAGCCGTTGCGCCTTGAACGACTTCGGTGAAGATCGGAAGCCATGAAGGTAGATCAGCCGATGGCCCTCCTGGTAGTAACCACTCACTTTTTCGTCTCTCCCTCAGGTCGACCGGCGCGCGTCCAGCGCCGCGAGCAGGCGCTGGTGAATGCCGCCGAAGCCCCCGTTGCTCATGACCAGGATGCGATCGCCGTCGCGGGCCTCGGCCACGATCGCGCCCACCAGCCGATCGAGGTCGCCCTCGCAGGTGAGCCGCGCGCCGAGCGGCGCGAGCGCCTGGGCCACGTCCCAGCTCACGCCGCCGCTGTAGACGAAGGCGCGGTCGGCGCCCCGCAGGCTCTCGGGCAGCCGCGCCTTGATCACGCCGAGCTTCATCGTGTTCGACCGCGGCTCGAGCACCGCCAGGATTCGGCCGGCGGCGCCGATGCGATCGCGCAGGCCGTCGATCGTGGAGGCGATCGCGCTCGGGTGATGCGCGAAATCGTCGATCACCTCCACGCCGCGCACGACGCCCCGCGACTCGAGCCGCCGCGCAACCCCGCCAAAACGCGCGAGCGCCTCGATCGAGACCGCGGCGCTCACGCCCACGTGCGCGGCCGCCGCGATCGCCGCGAGCGCGTTCGAGCGGCTGTGCGCGCCCGGCATCTGCAGGCTGCAGCGCCCGAGCGCGCGCCCGGCCCGGCGGACCGTGAACGCGTTGGCCGCGGGCGTCTGCTCGTGATCGACCGCGGCCCAGCCTTCGGCGCTGTCGAACTCGTCGCGCTCGCTCCACAGCCCGCGCGCGAGCACGCGCGCGAGCGCGGCGTCGCCGGCATTGACGATCACGCGCCCGGAGCCGGGCACGGTCCGCACCAGGTGATGGAACTGCGTCTCGATCGCCCCGAGGTCGGGGAAGATGTCGGCGTGGTCGAACTCGAGGTTGTTCAGCACCACCGTGCGCGGGCGGTAGTGAACGAACTTCGAACGCTTGTCGAAGAAGGCGGTGTCGTACTCGTCGGCCTCGATCACGAACACGCCCCGCCCGCCGGCGGCGGCGCAGGGCGCGCCCGCCGGCCGCGCCGACACCCCGAAATCGCGCGCAACGCCGCCGATCAGGAAGCCCGGCTGCACGCCGGCCTGCTCGAGGATCCACGCGAGCATCGACGCGGTCGTGGTCTTGCCGTGGGTGCCGGCCACGGCCAGCACGTGCAGGCCGCCCAGCACGTTCTCGGCGAGCCACTGCGGCCCGGAGACGTAGCGCTCGCCGGCGTCGAGGATCGCCTCCATCAGCGCGTTGCCGCGCGTGACGACGTTGCCCACGACGTAGGCGTCGGGGCGCAGCGCGCGCTGTTCGGCCCCGTAGCCCTCGATCGCTTCGATGCCCAGCGCCGCGAGCTGCTCGCTCATCGGCGGGTAGACGTTCGCGTCGCAGCCCGTGACCCGGATTCCCGAGGCCCGCGCCAGCGCGGCAACGCCGCCCATGAAGGTGCCGCAGATCCCGAGGATGTGTATGTGCATCGGGCGCGCATTCTACCCCAGCGGCGCGAGCCCGCAGGGCGCCGTCGCGTCATGGGCTACACTTTCGCGATGAGCCGCGCAGACGAGGATGTTCGGCGCGAAATCGCCTCCGCCGCGGCCCGGCTGATCGCCGACGGCGGACTCGATTACGCGAGCGCGAAGTCGCGTGCCGCGCAGGCCGCTTTCGGGCGCCGCGCGCCGCGCGCGGCCATCCCGAACAACGACGAGATCGACGCGGCGCTTCGCGAGCACCTCGAGCTGTTCGACCCCGGCCACGACCGGCGCGTGGCGGCGCTGCGCGAGGCGGCGCTCGAGCTGATGGACCAGCTCGCCGAGTTCAGGCCGCTCGCCACCGGCGCGGTGTGGAAGGGGATCGCCGCCGAGCACGCGCCGGTGCACCTGCAGCTGTTCGCCGACAACGCCAAGGAAGTGGAGTACTGGCTGCTGAACCGGCGGGTCGAGTTCGAGGTCGGCACGATCGAGCACTTCCGGGGGCGCGGCGAGGTGCCCGTTCTCGGCCTGTACTGGCACGATCACCCGGTGCTGCTGTCGCTGTACGACGCCGACGACCTGCGCGGCGCACTGCAGGCCCAGCGCGGCGACGACGCCCACCGCGGCGACCGGCACGCGCTCGCGGCGCGCTGCCAGCCCGCGCCGTGAGCAGGCTGGCTCGTCGCAAGTGGCTGGTCGCCGGAGTGGCCGCGGGCTTCGCCGCGTTCGGCGGCTGGTTCGCGCTTCGCCGCTACGCTCCGTCGGACCCGGCCGCCGAGGCGGTCGCGATGATGTTCGCGCAGACGCTGCCCGATCACGCCGGCCAGCCCTTGCCGTTGTCCTCGCTTCGAGGGCGCACGGTGGTGCTGAACTTCTGGGCAACCTGGTGCCCGCCGTGCATCGACGAGATGCCCGAACTGGCCGAACTGCACCTCGAGATCGAGCCCCGCGGCGGCACTGTGCTTGGGATCGGCGTTGATTCAGCAGCTAACATCGCCGAATTTGCGCGTAAATCGCCCTATCCTTATCCTTTGCTCGTTTCCGGCCTGGAGGGGATCGAGCTCGCCCGGGCGTTCGGGAATCGCATTGGCGCACTCCCGTTCACGGTGCTGATCGATTCGCGCGGCCGGGTGGTGGACCGCACGATGGGCCGCGTGCGCATCGAGCCGTTTCGCGAACGGGTGATCGCGCTGTTATAGTGTTGAGAGCCGACGGGGGTTCACCCTCGAGCGCCGCGTCCGCCGGGCGCCCGCACCGGCTCGCGGCATGAGTCTAACGGCCGCATAAAGCAGCCTAAAATGTCGTAAAGATAGCCAAAGTACGCTATCCTTCGACAAAATTCCGTAACCAGAATACCAAGAGGCGCGATGCTCATCTGGGTGCTGCACGGACCGAACCTCAATCTGCTGGGAACGCGCGAGCCGCAGGTCTACGGCGCCACGACGCTGGCGCAGGTGGACGCGCAATTGCAGGCCCTCGCAACGAGCGAGGGGGCGAGCCTGGAGTGTTTCCAGTCCAATCACGAGGGCGCGCTGGTCGACCGCATCCAGGGCGCGCGCGCCGCGGGGGTTGGGTTCATCGTGATCAACCCGGCTGCCTTCACCCACACCAGCGTTGCGATCCGCGACGCGCTCGCCGCCGTATCGATCCCCTTCATCGAGGTGCATCTGTCGAACGTGCATCGCCGCGAAGCCTTCCGGCATCATTCCTACCTGAGCGACCTCGCGGTGGGCGTGGTGACCGGGCTCGGCCCCGACGGCTATCGCTTCGCGCTCCAGTACGCGATCGAGGCGCTCAAGCGGGCAGTTCGCCACTGACTCCGCGCCGGCGCGCTCGCCGCACGCGACGCGACGCGACCCATACGACAGACAAGACCGGAGACACTGCAATGGATCTTCGAAAGCTCAAGACGCTGATCGACCTGGTGTCGGAGTCCGCGATCTCGGAACTCGAGATCACCGAGGGCGACGGCCGGGTCAGGATCGTGAAATCGGCGCCGGCGCCAGCCGCGCCCCAGATGGCGATCCCCTACGCGGTGCACGCCCCCGCACAGCCGGAGAGGCTCGCGACCGCCCCGTTCCATCCGGTGGGCGCCCCGCCCGCGGCCGCGCCCGAGGCGCCGGCCGAGGCGGCGGGCCACGTCGTGAAGTCGCCGATGGTGGGCACCTTCTACCGCGCCCCGGAACCGGGCGCCGAGCCCTTCGCCTCGGTCGGAACCAAGGTGGAGGTTGGCACCACGCTGTGCGTGATCGAGGCGATGAAGCTGCTCAACGAGATCGAGTCCGACAAGGCCGGCACCGTGAAGGCGGTGCTGGTCGAGAACGGCCAGCCCGTGGAGTACGGGCAGCCGCTGTTTCTGATCGAGTGAGCGAAGCCCCATGCCGATGTTCGAGAAGATCCTGATCGCCAACCGCGGCGAGATCGCGCTGCGCATCCAGCGTGCGTGCCGCGAACTCGGCATCCGCACCGTGGTCGTGCACTCGGAGGCCGACACCGAGGCCAAGTACGTCAAGCTCGCCGACGAGTCGGTGTGCATCGGCCCGCCCGCGTCGCGCGACAGCTATCTCAACGTGCCCGCGATCATCAGCGCGGCCGAGGTCACCGACTCCGAGGCCGTCCACCCCGGCTACGGCTTCCTGTCGGAGAACGCCGACTTCGCCCAGAGCGTGGAGTCGAGCGGCTTCGTGTTCATCGGCCCGCGCCCCGAGTCGATCCGGTTGATGGGCGACAAGGTCTCGGCCAAGGACGCGATGAGGAAGGCGGGCGTGCCGGTCGTGCCCGGGTCCGAGGGCGCGCTGCCCGACGACCCGAAGGAGATCGTGCGGATCGCGCGCTCGGTGGGCTACCCGGTGATCATCAAGGCGGCGGGCGGGGGCGGCGGCCGCGGCATGCGCGTGGTTCACACCGAGGCCGCGCTGCTCGCGGCCGTGACGATGACCCGCAGCGAGGCGGGCGCGGCGTTCGGAAACCCGATGGTCTACATGGAGCGCTACCTCGAGAACCCGCGCCACATCGAGATCCAGGTGCTCGCCGACGAGCACCGCAACGTGGTCTACCTGGGCGAGCGAGACTGCTCGATGCAGCGCCGGCACCAGAAGATCATCGAGGAAGCGCCGGCGCCCGGCATCCCGCGGCGGCTGATCGAGCGCATCGGCGCGCGCTGCGTCGACGCGTGCAAGAAGATCCACTACCGCGGCGCCGGCACCTTCGAGTTCCTGTTCGAGAACAACGAGTTCTTCTTCATCGAGATGAACACGCGGGTGCAGGTGGAGCACCCGGTCACCGAGCTGATCACGGGCGTGGACATCGTGCAGCAGCAGATCCTCGTGGCGGCCGGCGAGAAGCTCAAGCTGCGCCAGCGCGACGTCGCGCTGCGCGGGCACGCGATCGAGTGCCGCATCAACGCCGAGGATCCCTACAAGTTCACGCCCTCGCCGGGGAGGATCACCGCGTGGCATCCGCCGGGCGGCCCCGGCATCCGCGTCGACTCGCACGTCTACACCAACTACTTCGTGCCGCCCCACTACGACTCGATGATCGCGAAGCTGCTCGCCTACGGCGACACCCGTGAGCAGGCGCTCAAGCGCATGCGCATCGCCCTGTCCGAGATGGCGGTCGACGGGATCCAGACCAACCTGCCGCTGCATCGCGAGCTGTTCACCGATGCGCACTTCGTCGCCGGGGGCACCTCGATCCACTACCTGGAGAAGAAGCTGGAGCAGCGCCGCGCGCAAAGCGCCGGGTAGGGGCCGCGTTGCGCGAGCTGACGTTCACGATTGCGGCCGACGCGCTCGACGCGTGGTCCGACGCGCTGCTCGATGCGGGCGCGCTCGCGGTTCAGGCGCAGGACGCCGACGCCGACTCCCCCGACGAGCAGGCGCTCTACGGCGAGCCTGGGATGGCCGCGCCGCAGGCGGGGTGGCGGCGCACCCGGGTCTCGGCGCTGATCGACGCGGGATCCGATCCGGGCGCGCTGGTGGCCGCGGCTGCCGCCGCGCTGGGTCGAGCGCCGCCGCCGGAGCAGGCGGTGCGAGACGTTCCCGACCAGGACTGGGTCGGGCAATCGCAGGCGCAGTTCGACCCGATCCCGATCGGCACGCGCATGCTGGTCACGCCCAGCTGGCACGTCGACCGAATCGAGCGCGACGAAGCCTTTGCCGGGGGCGACAGACCGCTCAGGATCGTCCTCGATCCCGGCCTGGCATTCGGCACCGGAAGCCACGCCACCACCCGGCTGTGCCTGCAGTGGCTCTGCGAGCAACTCGTCGCCGGCGAGACGGTGATCGACTACGGCTGCGGTTCGGGCATCCTGGCGATCGCCGCGGCCAAACTCGGCGCCTCGCACGTGCTCGCCGTGGACATCGATCCGCAGGCGGTTGCGGCCACCGCCGCGAACGCGCGCGCGAATGAGGTCGACGTGGTGGCGGCCAACAGCGCCCAAGCCTCCCCGCGGCCCGCGGACGTCGTGGTCGCGAACATCCTGTCCAATCCTCTGAAGGTGCTCGCGCCACTGCTCAGCGCGCTGGTCAAACCCGGGGGCCGGCTCGTGCTCGCGGGGCTGCTCGACCGGCAGGCGAGCGAAGTCGCGGCCGCCTACCCCGAAATCGCGCTCGCCCCCTTCGCCAGCCTCGAGGGCTGGACTTGTCTCGCCGGACGCAAACGCTGATCATCGCCCGCATGTCGCTCGCAACCACCTGCCCGCAATGCCGCACCAGCTTCAAGGTGATTCCGGACCAGCTCAAGCTGCGCCGCGGACAGGTCCGCTGCGGCGTGTGCCGGCACGTCTTCTCCGGTCTCGACTCGCTGCGCTACGTTCAGCCCGACAGCGCCGCGCCGGCGCCCGCCTCGCCCGCCTCGCCCGCCTCGCCCGCCTCGCCCGCCGCGCCCGCCGCGATCGGCCCTGAGACCTCGGCCGGCTTGGATGCGCAGGCTCTGACGCAGCCCGAACCGTTCATCGACTTGGACGGGGTGGCAGCCGAGGAGCCAGCCGGAGCGGGCGGCGCCCCCGCGCAGTCCCCGCTCGCGGCACCCGCGACGCGGGCCGACCCGCCGGCGGGCTCCGAGGCCGGAATTCCGCTCGAACCCGCCACCGAACCCGCCACCGAACCCGCCACCGGGCCCGTCGCCGAGCCCGTCGCCGAGCCGTTCACCGAGCCGTTCACCGAGCCGTTCACCGAGCCCGCCACCGAGCCCGCCACCGAGCCCGCCACCGAGCCCGCCACCGAGCCCGCCACCGAGCCCGCCACCGAGCCCCCCACCGAGCCCG
>DATCZK010000148.1:0-13944 GCA_036525975.1 Burkholderiaceae bacterium
CATTGAAGATCGGCATGCCCGCGATGTTCTCTGACCGATGCGCAAAAACACCCTTACCCCTGAGGTGCCTGATCAACGGGTCGAATCCAGTGTCCCGGGAAATGATGTGGAAGTACCCGGCGGGATCGTGGCTCGAGAGCGTGCCAAGGTAGTACGCGATGTGGAAGTCGAGCGCATTGGAGCCGCTGGCTTCCAAGGGGATGTATTCGGCGCTCCGGCCCAGCGGTTGGACTACGGTGGCGAGAGTCGTGGGAATCTTCGACTGATTCGGGCCGAGGAAGATCTTGACCTGGAAGGGCCCGCCCTGAAGAAGTGTCAGGTCCTTCGGCTGCACGTTTTCGTAGTCGATGAGGACGTAGTTGAGCTTCATTTGTGGCCCCGCGCGATCTCCTGCGCCAAGGGTTGCACCGTGGACAGTTCTGCGGACATCGCCGTGTGACGAGCGGCAGATGACCGCGGTCAGGAGGAGCTGGCCTCTCGCATCTCGTTGTTCTCCCACACGTCCACCCACGTGGCAGTGGTGTGCCTGTGGCCCCTGGGCCGTCGATGCGGTGAGCGTCCGTGCAGAAGTGTGCGTCGCCGTTCCGGCGTTGGAAAGTCACATGAACTTGCCCAGGTAATCGCGCTTGCCGAGCTCGACCCCGTTGTGACGCAAGATGTCGTAGGCGGTCGTGACGTGAAAGAAGAAATTCGGCAGCACCCAGTGCAGCAGATAGGGCATCGCCTTCATCTCGAGCTTGCGGTCGCGAAGGGGAATGCTGATCTCGCGATCTTCCTGTCCGTCGATCGCCTCGCGGGCGATTCCCCCGATGAACGCCAGTGTCGTCGCGATGCGCGCCTTGAGTTCGTCGATGCTGCGCTCCTTGTCCTCGTACTTGGGCGCCTCGACGCCCGCGATCCGCGCGCAGCCGTTCTTCGCGGCGTCGCAGGCCACCTGGACCTGGCGGCTCAGCGGGAACATGTCGGGATAAAGGCGCGCGTCCAGCAGCACCGATGGCTCGATGTTGCGTGCCTGCGCGTGCGCCGCGGCCTTCTCGAGCAGACTGGAGAGGGATCCGAGCATCTGCGCGAACACCGGAACGCTGGCTTCGTACATGGAGATCGTCATGGTCGTTTTCCTTGGTTGAGCTGCCAGAGGTCGCGCTCGCTACCGCCTCACCGGCGGGAACTGCGCCACGTAATCGGCCAGCGCCTCGACCTCCTCCTGCGAGTAGCGCTGCATCATCGCCGCCATCGCCGGGTTGGAGTTGCCGCGCCCGCCGTCGCGGATCAGCCCAAGCTCGCGCAACAGGTAGCTGTAGTGCTGCGCGGCGAGCATCGGGATGAAGGCGTCGGCGCGGCCTTCGCCGTTGCTGCCGTGGCAGTGCACGCAGTCTCTCGCGTACAGCGCCTTGCCTCTTTCCGCGCTGGTGCCGGGCCCCTTCGTCTGTGCGTCGAAGACCTCGAGCGACTCCAGGTAGGCGGCCATGTCGGCGAAGTCCTGCAGGCTCAGGTACGGCTCGTGGAGAATCGCCTTCATCGGCGGGTTCACGCGCCGGCCGGCCCGAATGTCCACGATCTGCTTGAGGATCACCGAGCCGTGCTGGCCCGAGAGGCGCGGAATCGCCAGCTTCGCGCGGCCGGTGGCGTTCCTGCGGTGGCAGCCGCCGCAGTCCCTGAACGCCTCCTTGCCGCGGCCGGCGTCGCCCTTGAGCGCGAGCACCGCGCGCAACTCGCCCTCGGTCTCGACCGCAACGCCCGTCTGCGCGCGCGCCGCCCCGGCGCACGAGGCCAGTGCGAACACGAGCAAAGCCAGCATCTTCACAGGCGAACCCCTCCACGCGCGAGTCGAACCCGCCCGCCCCGGCGAGCGCCCGTTCGCCATTCGCAGCCAAGCGCCGCAGGCAGGACAAGAATACGAGGGCGCCCGGGTGAAGTCCAGGCAGCGCGCCTGCTACGTCTGCGTGCCGGTCAGCATCTCGAAGTAGAGCTCGCGCGAGCTCGCATAGAGCGAGTTGCGCATCTCCACCCACGACACGACCTCGCTCTCGGGCATCGGCTTGGCCAGGTAGTAGCCTTGCACCTCGTCGCAGCCGAGCGCGGCGAGCGCGCGCAAGTCTCGCACCGTCTCCACGCCCTCGGCGACCACCGTCAGCCCCAGCTGCTGGGCCAGGTCGATCGTCGACCGAACGATCGACTCGCTGCCCCGGTTCGTGTGCAGTCCCATGATGAACGAGCGTTCGATCTTCAGTTCCTGCACCGGGAGCCGCTGCAGTTGCGCCAGCGTTGCGTAGCCGGTTCCGAAGTCGTCCACCGAGAGGAAGACCCCCAGCGCGGCGATCTTCTGCAGGTTCTCCAGCGCGGTCTCGGTTTCGCTCACCATGCCGCTCTCGGTGATCTCCAGGCAGAAGCGCCTCGGATCGATCCCCGTCTGCCTGAGCGTGTTGACGATGCTGGTGCAGAATTCGGGCCGCTCGATGTCGGCTGCGGCAACGTTGACCGAGAGCCTGAGGTCGATTCCGCTGCTCGCCAGCGTCGCGGCGAAGCGCGCGCCCTCCGCAACCACCCATTGCGTGAGCTCGCGCATGAAGCCGGTCTGCTCGGCGAAGGGAATGAAGTCGTTGGGGACCACCCTGCCGCGCGTCGGGTGATTCCACCGCACGAGGCCCTCGAGGCCGGTGATCAGGCCGGTCTTGAGGCTGAGCTGCGGCTGGTACTCGAGCTCGAACTGCCCTTCGGTGAGCGCCGCGCGCAATTCGCTCAGCATCGACAGCAGGCTCGACTGAACCTGTGCGGTGTCGCCGTCGAACATCGAATAGCCGGACCGCCGGCGCTTCGCGCGGTACATCGCCGCGTCGGCGTGGCGCAGCAGCGTCGCGTCGTCGGGCCCGTGCTCCGGGTACATCGCGATGCCGATGCTCACCCCGATGTCGATCAGGTGCCCGTGCGCGCGCAGGGGCTTGGACATCGCCACGAGTACCCGGTCGGCGATCTCGAGCGCCACGTCCTTGCCGCCCGCGAGCAGCATGACGAATTCGTCGCCGCCGATGCGCGCAACCGTGTCGTAGTCGCGCACGATTTGCTTGAGCCGCTTCGCCACCTCCTTGAGCAGCCGGTCGCCGATCCCGTGTCCCAGCGAGTCGTTCACGATCTTGAACCGATCGAGGTCGAGCACCATGATGGCGAAGGTTGCCTGCGTTCGCTGCGAGGAGGCGATCGCGCTGCGAATCCTGTCGGTGAGCAGCACGCGGTTGTGCAACCCGGTGAGCGGGTCGACCAGCGCGCTTTCGATGAGCCGCCTCTCGCGAGCGCCCGCAACGGTCACGAGACAGTTGACCCGATGCGCGAGCCGGCCGAATTCGTCGGACGCCTCGACTTCGACGCGGGAGCGGTAGTCGCCGTCTTCCACCTTCTGCAGGGCTTGGCTGATCCGGCTGATGCGCCCGGCAACCCGCTTGCCCACCAGGTACGCGAAGCTTCCGCCGAGCGCCGCGTTGAGCAGCCCAACGAAGGAAAAGAGCGCGATCACCGAGGTCGACAGGTCGCTGATCTGCCAGAGAACCGCGATACCGGCCGCGTGCGCGCCGAGAACCGGCGTGAGGACCGCGAGCGTCGTTCGCAGCGGCAGCGACACGCTCAGCAACGGACGCGGCGGCGGTTCCTCGCCCTCGGTCTGCTCCGGCACAACGCGGTGGGCGCCCGCCGCCTGCCCGAGCTCGGGTGCGAGCGGGCGCGGGCTCGTCGTGACGCGGGCAGTCGCATGCATACCCGCAGTTGTCGGCGCCTCTTGGCCCGGGGTCGACCCGGCAGCGCCCGGCGGCGGCTCCGCGCCGACGGGCGCCACGCCGCGCGTTGCCTGGCGCAGAATCGGCCTTGGGGCAGAGCCGGTGCCGGGGAGTCCGCGCGCTGGAACCGCCCCGGGGCACCGGTGGCACCGGGCCTGTTCGACGATCGGGAACGGAGCGATGTTCGAGGACTCAATCGGAGCGGAGTTGCGCAGCGCGGCGGCGCAGGCGCCGCACGCCACGTTCGTGCGGATGCGCGGCGGCGAGTGGACCTACCGCCAGATCGACGAGCAGACCGACCGGCTGGCGGACGCGCTCGCGCGCCTGGGGGTGGGCAGCGGCGAGAACGTGAGCCTGATGCTGCCCAACTGCATCGAGTTCCTCGTGACCTGGTTCGCGCTCGCGAAGCTGGGCGCGGTGGCTGCCCCGGTCAACACGTCATTCCGAGGGGACGCGCTGCGGATGGCGATCGACCTGGTCGAGAGCCGGTTGATGGTGGTGCACGGCTCGCTGCTCGAGGCTCTCGAGCAGGTGCGGCCTGCGCTCGCGCACCTGCGCGAAGTCGTGGTGGTGGGCGCGGGCGCGGCGCGGGGCGCGCTCGCCTACGAAGACGTGCTCGCGAGCGGACCGGTCGCGGCGGTCGGCGCGCGGTCGGCCGCCCGCGCCGAGCCCCACTTCTCCGACCTGTGCCTGCTGCTCTACACCTCCGGCACCACCGGCCGCTCGAAGGCCGCGATGATCTCGCACCGGTTCGTGCTGGGGCAGGCCGCGAGCGTGATCGAGGGGCTCGGGCTGACTCCGCGAGACGTGCTGTACTGCCCGTACCCGCTGTTCCACCTCGACGCGGCGGTGATGACGGTGGCGCCGGCGCTGCTGATGCGCGGCGTGGCCGCGATCGGCGAGCGCTTCAGCGTGTCGGGTTACTGGGACGAGGTGCGCGCGCTCGGGGCCACCGTGTTCGACTTCATGGGCGCGACGCTCACGATGCTGTGGAAGCAGCCGCCACACGCGCGCGATCGCGACCACGTCGCGCGGCTTGGCTGGGGCGTGCCGTTGCCGCCGTGGGCGCCCGAGTTCGAGGCCCGCTTCGGCTGCAGGCTGGTGGAGCTGTACGGGTCCACCGAAGCGGGCACCTTCATCTACACGCCGCTCGACGAGCCGCGGCGGCCCGGTTCCTGCGGCAAGCCGCTGGCCAGGTGGGAGGTTGCCCTGGTCGACCAAGACGGCGTCGCGGTCGCGCCGGGTGAGACGGGCGAGCTCCTGGTCCGCCCGCGCGAGCCGTCGATGATCATGGCCGGCTACTACGGCATGCCCGAGGCGAGCCTCGCCGCGTTTCGCGACCTGTGGTTCCACACCGGCGACCTGTTGCGGCAGGACGCCGACGGTTACCTCTACTTCGTCGGGCGCCGCAACGACATCGTCAGGCGCCGCGGCGAGAACATCTCGGCCGCCGAGGTCGAGATGGGCCTCGAGACGCACCCGGACGTCCTCGAGTGCGCCGTGATCGGCGTGCCGAGCGAGCTCACCGAGGAAGACCTGATGGCCTGCGTGGCGTTGAAGCCGGGCGCGCGCGCGCAGCCCGAAGCCCTCGCCGAGCACTGCGCGCAGACGATGGCGCGCTTCATGGTGCCCCGTTACTTTCGCTTCGTCGACGCGCTCCCGAAGACGCCCACCGACAAGGTCGAGAAGTTCCGTCTTCGCGAGCAGGGCGTCACGCCCGACACGTGGGACCGCGAATCGCGCGCCGGCACTCGAGACACTTCCAGGAGAGAGAGACCATGAGATACGCGCTGCTCGAAACCGTGGACGCCGTGAGCGTCGTGACCCTGAACCGGCCCGAGCGCCTGAACGCCATCGGCGCCGAACTGCTCGAGGACCTGCACGCCGCACTCGTGCAGGCGCAGGCCGATCCGTCCACCCGCGTGATCGTGCTCACCGGCGCCGGCCGCGCGTTCTGCGCGGGCGACGACCTCAAGGAGTTCGGCGCGCAGTCCGACAGCCCGGCGAGCATCGCGGTCACCTGCGAGAACATCCAGCGCATCACGCGCGACATCATGCTCGGGCCCAAGCTGGTGATCGGCGCCGTGCGCGGCTACGCGGTGGGCGGCGGCTTCGAGTGGGTGCTCAACTGCGACATGGTGGTGGCCGCCGAGGACCTGGTGTGCTTCTTCCCGGAGATGTCGCTCGGCCACTTCGTCACCGGCGGGGTCACGCACCTGCTGCCGCAGGCGATCGGACACCAGCGCGCGATCGAGCTGATGGTCCTGGGCGAGCGCCAGGACGCCAGCGCGCTCAGGGAGCTCGGGCTCGTCTACAGCGTGGTGCCCGGCGACGAGCTGATGCCCGCGGCGCTGGGCCTGGCGCGCAGGATCGCCGAGCGCTCGCCGTTCGCCACCTCGAGGCTCAAGAGGGTGCTCACCGCCCAGCTCGGGCAGAACCTGCTGAGCGCGCTCGAGCTCGAGCGCCACGCCGCGATGGAGTGCTTCGGCAACGAGGACACCGCGAAGAGGATCGCGGGTTTCGCGGCGAAGCGACTGTAGTCGGCGCGCGGCCCGGCTCGCGCGCAACCGGCTGCGCCGCGGTTTGGCGGCCCCGGTCGATTGATGAAATACTGCGCCCACGAAGACTTCGAGGCACGGGCATGCGTTTCGTGACATTTTCCAGGCGGGGCCGCGCGGTGGCGGGCGTGGTGAGCGAGTCGGGCGACGAGGTGATCGACCTTTCGATCGCCGCACCGCGCTTTGCGGACCTGAACGCGATCATCGAGGGCGGCGAAGCGGCGATCGAGCAGGTGCGCGCCGCGCTGCGAACGAAGAAGAAGGGCGCGCGGCTCGCGCGCTCGAAGATCTCGCTGATCGCGCCGATTCCGGTGCCCCGGCGCAACATCTTCTGCGTGGGCAAGAACTACCACGAGCACGCCAAGGAGTTCCACTCCAGCGGCTTCGACGCGTCGGCCGGCAAGTCGGCGATCCCGGATCACCCGATCATCTTCTCCAAGTCGTTCACGACCGTGACCGGTCCGGGCGTGGCGATTCCGGCGAGCGCCGACTGGACGAAGTCGGTGGATTACGAGGCCGAGCTCGCGGTCGTGATCGGCAAGGGCGGGCGCAGGATCTCCAAGCGCGCCGCCTACGGTCACGTGTTCGGCTACACGATCGTGAACGACGTCACCTCGCGCACGCTGCAGCAGCAGCACAAGCAGTGGTTCCTGGGCAAGAACTTCGACGGCTTCTGCCCGATGGGGCCGGCGCTGGTCACCGCCGACGAAGTGGGGCCGGTGGGCAAGCTGCGCGTGCGCACCGAGGTCAACGGCGAGCTGCGCCAGGATGCCGCGGTGCGCGACCTGATCTTCGACATCCCGACGCTGATCAAGACGCTCTCGGACGTGATCACGCTGATGCCCGGGGACATCATCGCCACCGGCACGCCCGCGGGCGTGGGCATCGGATTCGACCCGCCGAGGTTTTTGAAGAGGGGCGACGTGGTGACCGTTACAATCGACAGGCTGGGCAAGCTGGAGAACCCGGTGGCCTGAGAGGGCACGAGCCGAACCGGAGAATCGGAGGCGAACACAAACCAGAAGAAGGAGACACGGATGCAACGAATTCTGATCGCGCTATGCGCAGCCGCCACGCTGGCCTCGCAGCCGGCGGTGGCGCAGGACAACAAGAACATCGCCTGGGGCGGGTCGAACCCGGGCGGGGTCATGTACTACATGGTCGGCTCGGCCGGCACGATCATTTCCGAGAAGCTGCCGCAGTACAACATCAACCAGGTCACCACCGGCGGCTCCACCGAGAACGCCAAGCGGCTGATCAAGGGCGAGCTCGACATGGGCATCGTCTACGGCGCGCACGTGTACATGGCGCTCAACCAGCAGGGGCCGTTCAAGGACGGCGCGAAGGGCACGATGCTGCGCGGCGTGGCCAAGGCCTACGCGGGCCCCACCTACTTCGTGACGCTGCCGGGTTCGGGCATCAAGTCGATCGCCGAGCTCAAGGGCAAGACGGTGGCGATGGGCCCGCCGGGCTCGGGCACCGTGTTCAACTGCAACAACATGCTGCAGGCGATCGGCATCCTCGGTGACATCAAGGCGCGCTACATGACCTTCGCCGACGCCGGGCGTGCGCTGGGCAACGGGCAGATCGACGCGCTGTGCCAGTCCTCGGCGCCGGCCGCGGCGGTGAAGGAACTGGCCGAGACGCGCGGCGCGCTGGTGCTCCCCTACGCCGACGCCGACATGGCGAAGATCGTGAAGACCTATCCGTTCTACGTTCCGGGCCCGCTGCCCGCCGGCACGTACAAGGGCGTGCCCGAGGTGAAGCTGCCCTTCCTGACCGTTTACTGGGTCGCGCACGAGCGCGTCGCGGCCAAGGCGGTCCAGGACATCCTCGAACTGGTCTACCAGCCCGACATCAAGAAGCGCCTGGTCACCGGTCACAAGGCCTGGGCGCAGATGGAGCCCGACACGAAGAACTTCCTCTCGCTCGGGGCGCCGATGCACCCCGGCGCGGAGGCCTACTACAAGTCGAAGAACCTCTGGCAGCAGTAGCGCCCGACGGTTCCTGAGAAGCCGCAGAGGCGGGCCGCCCGGGCGGGTTTCGGGCGGCCCCTTCCATTGCGGGGGGCGCGTTGCCGTCTGCCAGGCGCGGGCCGAAGAGGAGAGTCGATGCAGCGGGCGGGTTGGATCGAACCTGTGAAGGGCCGCGAGCGCACGCTGCGCGGCCCGTTCGCCGTTCTGTACACCTTCTCCGCGGCCGCCTTCGGGCTGTGGTACCTCTACACCTCGGGTTTCGGGCTGGTGTCCACCGAAACCAACCGGGGTTTCTACCTGATGTTCACCTCGGTGCTGGTGTTCCTGCTCTACCCGGCGCGCCGCGGCGCGCCCAAGGAGCGGCCGAGCCTGCTCGATCTGGCGTGGGCCGCGCTCGCCGTGGCTTCGGTCGGATACTGGATCGACCAGTACTCCGAGTACGCGATCAACCGCGTCAGCGACCCCAACAGCTGGGACCTGGCGATGGGCATCGTGGCGATCGCGGTCATGCTGGAGACGAGCCGGCGCGTGCTCGGGCACGTGATCGTCGCGATCGCGCTGCTCTTCCTCGCGCAGCTGTACTTCGGCCCTTACCTGCCCGGCAAGCTCGCGCACTCGGGAATGGGCGTGGAACGCATCGTGGAGTTCACCTTCTCCACGCAGGAAGCGATGTTCGGCGTGGTCACCGCGACTTTCGCCACCTTCGTGTTCCCGTTCATGATCTTCGGCGCTTTCCTCGAGGCCAGCGGCGCGGGTCATTTCTTCATGGAGCTGGGCACCGCGCTCACCGGCAAGTGGCGCGGCGGGCCGGCCAAGATCGCGGTCCTCACCTCGGCGCTGTTCGGGTCGATTTCCGGGTCGTCGGTGGCCAACGTCGTTTCCACCGGCTCGTTCACGATCCCGCTGATGAAACGCATCGGCTTCAAGCCCAAGGATGCCGGGGCGATCGAGGCGATCGCTTCCACGGGCGGGCAGTTCATGCCGCCGATCATGGGCGCGGGCGTGTTCATCCTGGCCACGCTCACCCAGACCGAATACCTGGGCATCGCGCTGATGAACGTGATTCCGGCGCTGCTGTTCTTCATCTTCCTGCTGTTCATGGTGGATCTGCAGGCGGTGCGCGGCGGTCTCAAGGGCCTCGAGCCGGCCGAGATACCGCGGCTCGGCGACGTGCTGCGCCGCGGCTGGCACTTCTTCATTCCGCTCGCGCTCGTGCTCGGCCTGCTGCTCGTCGGTTACTCGCCCGACGTCGGGGCGTTCTGGGCCACGGTGTCCACCTTCGTGCTGTCGTGGTTTCGCCGCGAGACGCGGATGATGCCGCGCGACGTGTTCCGCGCGCTGGTCGCCGGCGCGCACAACAACACCTCCGCCGGAGCGGCCATCGGCACGCTCGGCCTGATCATCGGCGGCGTCGTCCTCTCGGGCCTGGGTCTGAAGTTCTCGGCCGTGCTGGTGGAGTTCGCGCAGGGCGACCTGTTCTGGACGGTGGTGCTCGTGACGCTGATCTCGATCGTCATCGGCATGGGCAGCAGCACGACCGGTTCGTACATCATCCTGTCGGTGGTGGCGGCGCCCGCGCTGATCCAGCTCGGCGTGGCCGAGGTTGCGGCGCACCTCGTGGTGTTCTACGCGGCCTGCCTGTCCAACATCACGCCGCCGGTGTGCGTGTCGGCCTACGCGGGCGCGGCGATCGCGGGCGCCGACCCGATCAAGACGGGCTTTGCCGCGCTCAAGTTCGGCGCGACGCTGATCATCATTCCGTTCAGCTTCGTCTACGTGCCGGCGCTGCTGCTCTACGGCACGGCGGGCGAGATCGCGCTCGCCGCCGGGAGTTACCTGCTCGGCTACCTGGCGCTTGCGATGGTGCTGCAGGGCACCGAGCCGTGGCGCGGGAGAATCTCGACCTGGCAGCGCGGCACGCTGCTGCTGGCGGCCTTTTGCCTGCTGTTCCCCACGTCGTTGTGGATCGACGGGCTGGGGGTCGTGCTGCTGCTTGCGGGTTGGCTGCCGGCGTTGCGCCTGCGCCCGGCCCACTAGCGGCCCGCCAGCGGCTCACGGGCGCCAAAGCCAACCACCGGCCACTCTCCGATCATGCAAGAGCGCGCACCCGCGACAGCCCGCTGGCAGTTCTGGATCGACCGCGGCGGCACCTTCACCGACGTGGTCGCCAGGCGGCCCGACGGCACGATCGTCACGCACAAGCTGCTCTCGGAGAACCCGGAGCAGTATCGCGACGCGGCCGTGGCGGGCATGCGCCACCTGCTGGGGCTCGGTCCGGCTGACCGGCTCGGCCCCGAGCTGGTGGAGTGCGTGAAGATGGGCACCACGGTGGCCACCAACGCGCTGCTCGAGCGCAAGGGCGAGCCCACGCTGCTCGTGACCACGCGCGGCTTTCGCGACGCGCTGCGCATCGCCTACCAGAACCGGCCGCGCCTGTTCGACCGCGAGATCGTGCTGCCCGAGCTGCTGTACCAGGCCGTGGTGGAGGCCGACGAGCGCGTCTCGGCGCAGGGCGAGGTGCTGCGCGCGCTCGACGAGGCGGCGTTGCGCGAGGCCCTGCGCGCTCGGCGCGACGCGGGCCTGCGCAGCGTGGCGATCGTGTTCATGCACGGTTACCGCTTCACCGGGCACGAGCTCGCCGCGAAGCGCATCGCCCAGGAGCTCGGGTTCGCGCAGGTGAGCGCGTCGTGCGAGACGAGCCCGATGATGAAGTTCGTCAGCCGCGGCGACACCACCGTCGTCGACGCCTACCTCTCGCCGATCCTGCGCCGCTACGTCGAGCAGGTGGCCGGCGAGATGCCCGGCGTGCCGCTCTATTTCATGCAGTCCTCGGGCGGCCTGGCCGACGCGCGCGCGTTCCAGGGCAAGGACGCGATCCTCTCGGGCCCGGCCGGCGGCATCGTGGGCATGGCGCGCACCGCGGCGCTGGCGGGCCACGCGCGGGTGATCGGCTTCGACATGGGCGGCACCTCCACCGACGTGTCGCACTTCGCCGGCGAGTTCGAGCGCGAGTTCGAGACCCAGGTGGCGGGCGTGCGGATGCGCGCGCCGATGATGAGCATCCACACGGTGGCCGCGGGCGGCGGCTCGATCCTCGAGTTCGACGGCGCGCGCTTTCGCGTCGGGCCGCAGAGCGCCGGCGCCAACCCGGGCCCGGCGAGCTACCGTCGCGGCGGCCCGCTCGCCGTGACCGACGCCAACCTGATGGTCGGCAAGATCCAGCCGCGCTACTTCCCCAGCGTGTTCGGCCCGGGCGCCAACGAGCCGCTGAGCCGCGAGGTGGTGCACGAGCGTTTCGCGCAGCTGGCTTCCAGCACCGGGCTCGCCGCCGAGGAAGTCGCCGAGGGATTCATCCGGATCGCCGTGCAGCAGATGGCCAACGCGATCAAGAAGATCTCGGTCGCGCGCGGCTACGACGTCACCCGCTACACGCTGCAGTGCTTCGGCGGGGCCGGCGGGCAGCACGCCTGCCAGGTGGCCGACGCGCTGGGAATGTCGCGCGTGTTCGTGCACCCGCTCGCGGGCGTGCTGTCGGCCTACGGCATGGGGCTGGCCGACCAGAACGCGATCCGCGAGCAGTCGGTGGAACTGCCGCTCGCCCCCGCGTCGATGCCGCGCGTGGGGGAACGACTCGAGGCGCTGGCCGCGCAGGCGTGCGCGGACCTCGAGGCGCAGCGCACCAGCGCGGGCGCCCTCACCGTGCACCGGCGCGTGCACGTGCGCTACCAGGGCAGCGACTCGGCGCTGGTCGTGCCTTTCGGCGACCTGGCAACGATCGAGGCGGGCTTCGAGGCCGCTTACCGCCGGCGCTTCTCGTTCCTGATGCTGGGCAAGGCGAAGGTGGTGGAGGCGGTCTCGGTCGAGGCGGTGATCTCGGGCGACGCGCCGCGGGAGGAGCGCCTCCCGGTGCACCCGCGGCGCGAACTGCCGCGCGCCGAGACGGTGCGCATGTACTCGGAAGGCGCGTGGCACGACGCGGCGCTGGTCGTGCGCGAGAGCCTGCGCCCGGGAGACGTGATCGAGGGCCCGGCGATCATCGCCGAGAAGAACGCCACCACCGTGGTCGAGCCCGGCTGGGAGGCCGCGCTCACCGCGCTCGACCACCTCGTGATCGAGCGGCGCGTGCCGCGCGCCGTGACCTATGCGGCCGGCACGCGCGTGGACCCGGTGCTGCTGGAGGTGTTCAACAACCTGTTCATGAACATCGCCGAGCAGATGGGCCTGCAGCTGCAGAACACCGCGTACTCGGTCAACATCAAGGAGCGGCTCGACTTCAGCTGCGCGCTGTTCGACGCGCAGGGCAACCTGATCGCCAACGCCCCGCACATGCCGGTGCACCTGGGCTCGATGGGCGAGAGCATCAAGACCGTGATCCGGGAGAACGCCGGCAACATGCGGCCCGGCGACGTCTTCGTGCTCAACGACCCCTACCACGGCGGCACCCACCTGCCCGACGTGACCGTGATCACGCCCGTCTACCTGGGCGCCGCCGGGCACGACAAGCCGCTGTTCTACGTGGGAAGCCGGGGGCACCACGCCGACATCGGCGGGTCGTCGCCGGGCTCGATGCCGCCGTTCTCCACGCGCATCGAGGAAGAGGGCGTGCAGATCGACAACTTCAAGCTGGTCGAGCGCGGCGTGCTGCGCGAGGACGAGATGCTCGCGCTGCTCGCGAGCGGACCGCACCCGAGCCGCAACCCGCACCAGAACATGGCCGACCTGAAGGCGCAGATCGCGGCCAACGAGAAAGGCGTGCAGGAGCTGCGCAGGATGGTCGAGCAGTTCGGGCTGGACGTGGTGCAGGCGTACATGGGCCACGTGCAGGACAACGCCGAGGAGTCGGTGCGCCGGGTGATCACGCGCCTGAAGAACGGGCGGTTCACGCTGGCGCTGGACAACGGCGCGCGGATCTCGGTCTCGATCGCGGTCGACGCGAAGGCGCGCAGCGCGGTGATCGACTTCACCGGCACGTCGGCCCAGCAGGCCAACAACTTCAACGCGCCCACCGCCGTGTGCATGGCGGCGGTGCTCTACGTGTTTCGCACGCTGGTCGACGACGACATACCGCTCAATGCCGGTTGCCTCAAGCCGCTGGAGGTGATCATCCCGCCCGGGTCGATGCTCAATCCCGACCCGCCCGCCTCGGTGGTGGCCGGCAACGTGGAGACCTCCACCTGCATCACCAACTGCCTGTTCGGCGCGCTCGGCGTGATGGCCGCGGGCCAGTGCACGATGAACAACTTCACCTTCGGCAACGCGCGGCACCAGTACTACGAGACGATTTCGGGGGGCTCGGGCGCCGGCGGGCGCTTCGACGGCGAGGGCCGTCTCGTGGGCGGCTTTCACGGCACCAGCGCGCAGCTGCCCAACAACTTCAATGCCCCCAAGGCGGTGACGATGGCTGCGGTGCTGTATGTGTTTCGCACCCTCGTCGACGACGACATCCCGCTCAACGCCGGCTGCCTCAAGCCACTGCACGTGATCGTGCCCGAGGGCTGCATGCTCAATCCGCTGCCGCCGGCCGCGGTCGTTGCCGGCAACGTCGAGACCAGCACCTGCGTCACCAACGCGCTGTATGGCGCGCTGGGCGTGATGGCGGCGGGCCAGTGCACGATGAACAACTTCACCTTCGGCAACGCCACCCAC